>JAHITK010000005.1 GCA_018817645.1 Patescibacteria group bacterium
AGCTCAAATGTCAAATCAAGCTCAAAATCCAAAATCCAAATTAAAACCAAAAACTTTTAATTTTTGTACTGTAGTTTTGGCTTTTTGTTTTGGGTTTTGGGGTTTGATTGGTCATTGGGATTTGATTTGACATTGGGATTTGCCTGCCCTGAACCTGTCGAAGGGATTTGACATTTGGATTTTGACATTGGGATTTTAATTATTATGGCCGAAGATTACTACAAAATTTTAGGAGTGGAGAAGAGCGCTTCACCGGAAGAAATTAAAAAGGCCTATCGCCGTTTAGCGCACCAGCATCATCCTGACAAAGGAGGAGACGATAAGAAATTTCACAAGATTAGTGAAGCGTATGAGATTTTGTCAGACAAGGAGAAAAGACAGCAATATGACCAATTTGGCTCCACTTTTGACAATATGGCCGGAGGCCAAAGCGGTTTTGGCGGATTTTCCAATTTTGACTTTAATTCCTTTTGGGAGCAGGCGCAGCAGCAGGGAGGCACTGCCGGTTTCGGCTTTGAAAATTTGGGTGATATTTTTGATGAATTTTTCGGCGGAAGGAGAACTAAAAAACAGGACCTTAAAAGAGGAGACGATATTCAGATAGATATGGAGATTGATTTAGAAGACACTCTTTCATCTGTGAAAAAAGAATTCAATCTTTATAAAAATGAGGTCTGCGGGCGTTGTGGGGGAACCGGAGCCGAACCCGGGAGCAAATTAAAAGAATGCCAAACCTGCCGCGGGGTTGGACAAGTTCAGGAGATGAAGAGAACAATTTTCGGCACGATTACCCATTACACTATCTGCCCCGCTTGCCAAGGAGAAGGCAGTATTCCGGAAAAGGCCTGTAATGTCTGCAAGGGTGACGGCCGGATAAAGAAAGAGGAGACAATAGAAGCAGTCATCCCGGGTGGAGTGGATTCCGGGCAAGTGTTGAAATTTAAAGGAAAAGGAGAGGCCGGTCGGCGAGGCGGAGCGCCCGGCGATTTATATGTAAGAATTTTTGTAAGGCGGCATAAAGTGTTTGACCGCAAAGGGGATGATTTATTTGCCGAAATTCCCGCTCAGTTCTCTCAAATAGCGTTAGGGGACGAGATTCCAGTGCCGGTTTTGGAAAAAGGGAAGAAGATGTTTCTTAAGATTCCCGTTGGCACCGAGCCCGGAAAAGTATTCAGAATCAGTGGCAAAGGAATACCGAGATTTTCCGGTTATGGGAGAGGAGATTTGTATGTTAAGATACGGGTGAATACGCCGAAAAAATTGACCAGAAAACAGAAAGAATTGTTGAATAAACTGAAAGAGGAAGGGATTTGAGGAAATTTTCAATTTACAATTTTTAATTTTCCCGCCGCAACCCGCCCCGGGCGGGCAAAGGCGGGCAAGCAGATTTTTCATTTTTAGTTTTTTATTTTAATCTTTACATTTTTCGTTTTACGTTTTCATCGGGCCCCGCTAACTCAATGGTAGAGTAGTTGCCTTTTAAGCAAAAAGTTGGAGGTTCGAGTCCTCCGCGGGGCACCAAATTAAAATTGTCTGATTTACGAAATTAGACAGGAAACAGACAGGTTATTCGGAAAGCACGTTTACAAAAAAGGGGGTTATTATGCCGAAAAAAGCAGTAGTACCTGTGCCGAAAACCTTGGGAGAGGCAGCTCAGTTTTTAGCTCGGATAGGGAGAGAACAGCGCGCCATTGATTGGATTCAATCTAATCTCAACACAAAGGTAGAAGAGCTGAAGGCCAAAGCAATGGCTGACGCTAAACCGCATCAAGAGAGAATCTCTGAGCTGATGGAAGGGCTTTTCGCTTACGGAGAGGCCCACCGCGACGAACTGACAGACAGCGGCAGACGCAAAACAGTAGAAGTTCCCACTGGTATCTTCGGGTGGCGCATGACCCCGCCGGCTGTGTCGCTTCGCAACGTTCGGTCAATTCTGGAATATCTTGAGTCGCTCGGATTAAGGCGCTTTATTAGAATTAAGAAAGAGGTAAACAAGGAAGCGCTGTTGAAGGAGCCAGAGGTGGCTGGGACGATTAAGGGCGTGCGCATTAGTCAGCGCGAGGAATTTGTCGCCAAGCCGGCAGAGTTGGAAGTAGAAGTAGTAACTCCAGTCGGCAGACGCAAGAAGGCCTCGTCCTGAAGAGTCGCTATCCATCCGGTTATAATCAAAGAGCCGAGCATCTCTCTAAACTGCTTTTTTCTTTTTTAATCTAATCTAATTTAATTAGGGCGGGTAGCACTTCGGGTAGGCGGGGCTCGATTTATTGACTTTTGAGGAGAAAAATAGTAGAGTGAGACCAGTTGTTTGTCATTATAATAAGGGAAGAGGTCGCTTTAGTGAAGGAATTCAAAGAGGAGTGAAGATGATTAGAGGAGAGATTAGGATGGTATTTGAAGCGCTTAGAGAACAAAACTGGCAAAGACCAAATCGGGTTTTTGATCCGGGAATGTTTCAGCAGGGGCAGGAAACTAACGGAGGCGTGAGTTTGACTTCAGGATTGAAAGAGCGGAATGGAAATCATCGGAAGAATAGCGAGAATAGCGCGATAAGGATTAAGGGGCAACACAAAAGAGGCAAGATGACAAAAGAGATGAAAAAAAGGGTTTCCGCTCTGCATAGCTATCTTTTAATCAATTCTTCGCAATGTCCCGGCCAAACTGATATTGTTTTGGTTAGAGCCCCCTTTGCTCTTGCCAGAAGACGGTTGAAGGAACTTGGCCTGTTCCCGGGTCACGAAAAGTCAAGGGGTAGCCAAGATATGGGGGGGCTAATCAGAGGTTTTCCTGGAGATCTTCGGCAATTAAGCAAAGAAGATGTCAGTAAGTTAGGGCTTGAGCCATGCGGGGGCACTGGAAAAGTGTATCTGTTGGCAAAGGTTCTTGATTTCGACGCAGCAAGAAGTTGAAAATAGAGGAAGAGGGGAGAGGCGATTGATGGTCTGTCCCCTTTATTGTTTTTAAGGTCGGAAAAGGGTATAATTAGGACAATTTAACCAAAAGATATGCGTAGAGGATTTTGGCTTCTGATATTTTTTATCCTGGGAGCGGTTCTCTTTTATTTCACGCTCCGAGGAGTGGGAATTGAAGGCGTGGTTTCTATTTTGTCTATGATTAAGAGCTGGCAGGCGCTTTTAACATTTTTGGTTTTATTTCTTAGTGTCGTTATTATCGGCGGCTACAAATGGTGGTTGATAGTCGGTTTGAATAAGAAAGAGAAAGTAAAATTATCCAGGATAATGATTGCCAAACTTATCGGTTACAGCATAAGTTATGTGACCCCTTCTTCTTTGGTTGGCGGAGAGCCGGCAAAAGTCCTTTATTTAAAACAGGAAACGAAACTTTCCGCAAGCAGGATTATAAGTTCCATTATATTGGACGAGTTAATGTTGTTTTTCTTTATAATCATGATATTTTTTATGGGTGTCTTTTTCCTGCTGATTTATCTGCATTTATCCTGGCTGGCGGAAATTATCGGATTAGGATTAATCGCCGGAGCAATATCAATTTGTCTGTTGATAGTGCGCAAGGCGAGGAAAGTGGCATTAGAAAAGGGTTTCCTTAGAACAGTCGCCGAACGGCTTTTTTTGAATAAGCTTAAAATAATAAAGCAGAATATGGGAGCGCTGGATGAGATAGAAAGCGATATTAAAAATTTCTTCCGCAGACCGAAAAAAGAACTGATGAAAATTTTTGTAGTGGCCGTAATGGAGCTTTCATCCCTTTTATTGACCGCCTGGCTGATTTTGGCATTTTTAGGAATCCGGCTTGATATTACCCGGCTGTTCGTGGTAAGAAGTATGACAGATGTTTCAGGATTTTTCCCCCTGCCGGCCTCATTGGGAACATTAGAGATTTCGCAAGCGTTTGTTCTGGGCAGTTTCGGAATGAGTTCAGCGGCTGGCGTGGCATTCAGCTTGATCTGGAGGGGCCTGAATCTTGTCATCGCGGCTTGCGGATTGATAGTGTTTATGTTTATACAATTTAAATTTTTAGGGAAAAAAATTATTGCCTTAGTGGAGATATTAACGGAGAAAGTGGAAAAATGAAAAAAACATTTATTTTAAAAATTTTATTTCCCATAATTTTGATTATTATCGGAATTTTCGTTTTTAGCTTTGGCTATCGCTATGGCTATGACCAGATTCCGCAGCCGCCCGAAGGTCTGCCGGCTGGCGTCGATTTTACTTTATTATGGGATGTATGGCATAAGCTTGAAGAGAAATATTCGGGCGAGTTGGATTATCAGAAAATGATTTACGGCGCCGCCGAGGGGTTGGTAAGCGGTTTGGGAGACCCCTATACGGTATTTTTCAATCCGGAGGACAGCCAGATTTTTAAAGACGATATTTCCGGCTCTTTTGAAGGGGTGGGAATGGAAATAGGAATCAGAAAAGGGGAGTTAACAGTAGTGGCTCCGCTGGAAGGCACGCCTGCCCAGAAAGCCGGGCTTTTATCAGGCGATATTATTGTTAAAATAGGCGATACTTTTTCCCGCGACATTACCGCAGACGAAGCAGTCAAGCTTATTCGCGGACCGCAGGGAACAGCCGTCAATCTTACCATTTACCGCGAGGGATGGAGCGACAGCAAAGTGTTTGAAATCGTCAGAGGGGTGATAAAAATTCCTAATGTCCAATGGGAGATAATTGGTAAGGATATAGCGAAAATAAGGGTTTATCAATTTTCAAGCGGTCTTGATTCGGATTTTTCCAAGATGGTCCCTGAAATTTTGAAGTCGCCGGCCAAGAAGATTATTTTGGATTTGCGCAACAATCCGGGAGGCCTTTTATACGAAGCCCAACTGATGGCCGGCTGGTTTTTGAAAAAAGGCGAATTAGTCACCATTGAGAGTTTTGGCGAGGGTAAAGAAGAGAGGGAATATCGGACAACAGGAAAGGAATCTCTGCTCAATTATCCGATTGTCGTTCTGATAAACCAAGGGACAGCGTCCGGAGCGGAAATTTTAGCGGCTGCCTTGCGCGACAACCGAAATGATGTAAAATTAGTAGGAGAGAAGTCGTTCGGCAAGGGCTCGGTCCAAGAGCCGGTAGACCTGCGGGGGGGCTCGCTTCTGAAAGTCACGGTGGCTCATTGGCTTACGCCTAATCGGGATATGATTAATGAGCTGGGGCTTACGCCGAATGTGGAGGTTAAAATAACAGAGGAGGATTATAATAATGACCGGGATCCCCAATTAGACAAAGCCATAGAATTATTGAAATAATTAAAAGAACCTGCTCGCTTCGCTCCTGCCCGCATTGCTACGCCAGCCCGCAGTAGATACAGCGTTTCTGGCGGGCAAAGCGTTGCAGGCGGGCGCAGAACCTTGATTCGCTAAGGTATAAATATATATTTTGAATTATGAAGGTAATCCTTTTAAAAGACATCGATAATTTGGGAAAGAAATACGAGGTAAAGTCCATTAAAAATGGTTATGCCAGGAATTTTTTGATTCCCAATGGTTTGGCAAAACCGGCGACCGCGTCGGCCATGGCCGAACTTAAGGAAATTAAAGAGAGAGAGGAGAAGACGGCTGAAGAGCATTTGATTGAAACGCAGAAAATTGCTTCAAAGCTTGACGGTCAGGAAATTGAGTTTTTAGTCAAAACCGGGGTGGACGAACAATTGTTTGAATCAATCACTTCCCTGAAAATCTCTAAAAAATTAGGAGAGATGGGATTTGAAATAAAAAAAGACCAGGTTATCCTGGAAAAGCCGATAAAAGAATTAGGGGAGTTTCCGGTGAAAATAATCCTTGACCACCATTTGGAGGCCAAGATTACTCTTATTGTTGAATCAGAAGCGCCAAGCGAACCAGTTGGAGAATAGCTACTATTCCACGGACACTATTTTTGCTCTTCTTTGGGTCCCGTTGAATCTTTTTATGCGTTTGGTTGAAAATTTGACCAAACCTTCTTTGTTTGCGTAGAGAGTATCGTCTTTCCCTTTTTTCACATTTTTACCAGGCACGTATTTGGTTCCTCTTTGTCGCACAATAATCATTCCCGCTTTGATTTTTTGGCCAGCGTTAACCTTGACCCCGAGATATTTGGGTCTTGAATCTCTCCCTAAACTTGTTGAGCCAGAAGATTTTGTTTTGGACATATTAGAATGTGTTAGCGAGCCAGCGCATTTATGCGCTGGCGAGCGTTACAGATTCTTATACCCCGCCCCTTCTACCTCTCGGACATATCCAGTATCAATAATCTTTTTAATGAAGAGGATGTATGTGATAATTTCCGAAATCTAGAAGGGGCGGGGTCAAGAGTTTCTAAATTCAGGATTTGCCCTCATTAAGAAACTACTATGATGCTATCAAGAATTATTAAATTAGTCAATAAAAATAAAGAGATTATTCTTTTGGCTTTGATAGTATTTCTGGCCAGTTTGTTTGTTTTTTCTCTGGTCTGGATTTTATTAGAACTCGGGCAAACTAAGCCGATTGAAATATATTAAATCGCTTGATTTTAAAATAGAACATGGGCGCCTCACTGTTCCGGAGTATGTCCGGAAGAAGTTGAAGGCGCCCAGGCCTGTGGTCGAGTCAGTCGGCGAACGGGCGGTTTAGGAGGCCACCGCGGGAGGAGCTTGCGCTCCAGTCAATTCTGCCGCTTTTTGTCGAACGCCGCATCGTCGCTGTCGCAGGTTATTATCATATTACCATATCAGATATTATGTGTCAGGGGAAGAGCGCATTTTGGTTGATAAAAAGGCCTAAATATGCGAGAATCTAATTAATATGGATGATTTGTTTGATAAAAATTTAGAGGACACCTTAAAGAAGGAAGCCCCTTTGGCAGACCGAATCAGGCCGGAAGATTTTGATTATTTTTTCGGTCAGGAAGAATTGGTGGGAGAGAACAGCCCCTTGCGCCGGGCCATTCAAAACGACAATCTTACTTCTTTGATATTCTGGGGACCGCCGGGTTCAGGCAAGACAACTTTAGCAAGAATAATCGCCCACAAGACCAAAGCGCATTTTGTAAAATTTTCCGCGGTGGCGGCCGGGATAAACGATGTCCGGAAGGCGATTGAAAAAGCCAGAGAAAGGTTAAAATTCAAAAAACAAAGAACCATTCTTTTTATTGACGAGATTCATCGGTTCAACAAGGCCCAGCAAGACGCGTTTCTGCCGTATGTGGAAGACGGCACCGTGATTTTAATCGGCGCTACCACCGAGAATCCTTCTTTTGAAGTTATTTCTCCGCTCTTGTCCCGTTCCGCGGTCTATATTCTCAAACCCTTATCCCGAGAGGCGCTGAAGAGCATTTTATTGCAAGCCCTGAAGGATAAAGAAAAGGGATTAGGCAATTTGGGCATAAGGATTGAGGAAAAGGCGTTGGAGCGGTTGATTAATTTTGCTGACGGGGACGCAAGAGTCGGGCTGAATGGCTTGGAGTTTGTGGTTAATCACTTGAAAGCGGAAAACAAAAAGACGATCAAAGCAGACGAGGTTTCAGCGATTTTAAAAGAACATGCCCTGCGTTATGACAAAAAAGGAGAAGAGCATTACAATGTCATTTCCGCGTTTATAAAAAGCATGAGAGATTCCGACCCCAATGGCGCGCTTTATTGGCTGGCGCGGATGATTGAATCCGGCGAGGACCCGAGATTTATCGCCCGGCGGATGGTGATTTTTGCCTCTGAAGACATTAGCAACGCTGACCCGAGGGCAATACAGGTGGCGACTGCCATTGCCCACGCGGTAGAATATGTTGGACTGCCCGAGGCCCAAATTAATTTAGCCCACGGAGTGACTTATCTTGCCACCGCGCCCAAAAGCAATGCATCGTATGCCGCTTTATTGGAGGCGAAAGAAGACGCTAAAAAAGGGGCTTTTGGCGTGCCATTGCATTTGCGGAATGCGGTTACTAATTTGATGAAAAAAATCGGCTACGGCAAGGGCTATCAATATGCCCATGATGTGCCGGGCAAAAAGCCGGTCCAAACCCATTTCCCCAAAGAAATAGGAGAAAAGAAATACTATCACCCCGAGAAATAGCATTCTTTTTTCTAAGATGATAGAATATAACAAAGGTCAAAAGATAATTAATAAACTACATCAAAAAAATGATAAATAAATTATTGGAAAATCGTTTGTTTATGTTATTCATTGTTTTGATATTGTTGGCAGCGGTAATTTATATCGCCATTGATTTCATTTACTGGCCCCAAAAGACAAGTTCTCCCACAAGCAGTGAGGACTATATTTTCACCGAGGCAGACGAGGGCGCTGTTCAGTTCCCGGTTGGACAAGAGTTCGTGGTGTTGCTTGAAGCAAATGCGACCACCGGTTTTCAGTGGGCGCTTCAGCTTGATTCCAATTATATTGATTTTAAAGGGAAAGAATATATTACTGATGAAGCGCCAGAAGAGATGGTTGGGGTTGGCGGTCATGAAAAGTTCACATTTACCGCAATAGCCCCGGGCCAGACAGAAATAATTTTTGCTTATGCTCGGCCGTGGGAAAGCGTAGAGCCGGAAAAGGTTATCACCTACGACATTACCATAACTGAATAATTGTTTAATTCCACTATGATAGAGGAATACCGTTTTGGGAAAATAATAATTGACGGCGGGGAGTATAATTATGATGTGGAAGTTGATTGGGAGGGAGAGGTTTTGGAATGGACGAGAAAGAGCAGTCATATTATAGACCGGGAAGACATAGAGCGGGCGCTAGAAAAAGAGCCGGAGATAATTGTCATCGGCACCGGTGAATCAGGAGTGGCGCAGGTGACAGAGGATGCGAAACAGGCATGCCGAGAACAAGGGGTGAAATTAATAGCAGACATCACCGAGGAAGCGGTAAAAACATTTAATGTAATCTGTGCAGAGTCATTGGAAGAAGAGGGAGAGCAGGCGGAAGTCATCGGACTTTTCCATCTGACTTGTTAATTAAATAATTAAATAATTAAATAATTTTTAACATGGGAGAAATTAATATAATATAAGAAACAAAAATGTCTGATTATTACAAAGCGAAAAGAGATTATAATTTTTTCAAGCCGGGGCAGCTAGGGGCGTTTAAGGTCAGCCGTTCAAAAATTAATTTATTTTTAGAATGCCCCCGGTGTTTTTATATGGACTGCCGGCTCGGCGTCAGCCGTCCGCCGGGCTTTCCGTTCACTTTAAACAGCGCGGTTGACAAGCTCTTAAAAAAAGAATTTGATATTCACCGAGGAGCTAAAACCACGCATCCTTTAATGGAGGAATATGGCATTGAGGCGGTGCCGTTCCAAGACAAGCGGATTGACGAGTGGCGGGATACGAGGAGGGGAGTCCGATACCTTCACGAACCGACCAATCTTTTGATAATGGGTGCGATTGATGATGTCTGGGTTAATCCGCAGGGAGAATTGCACATCGTGGATTACAAGGCGACCTCAAAGAACGGAGAAGTTACTTTGGATGCCCCGTGGCAAATTGGATACAAGAGACAGATGGAAGTTTATCAGTGGCTTTTCAGGCGAAATGAATTTAGTGTTTCTGATACAGGATATTTTGTTTATTGTAACGGAAAAACCGATACAGAGGCATTTGATAAAAAGATTGAGTTTGAGGTTTCGGTTATCCCATATAAAGGAGATGACACTTGGGTAGAACAGGCGATTCACGACATTAAAGAATGTCTCGGGAAAGACACGATTCCGGAAATGGCGCAGGAATGCGATTATTGCAGTTACCGGAAAGCAGCTGCCCACGAGACCTACAAATTTTCAAAAAGAAATGATAAAGATTTCGCCTAATTCTTTAAATCTGTATTTTGAATGTCCGCTTTGTTTTTGGCTGGAGAAGAACAGAGGAATCAAAAGGCCCGCACCCTTTCCTTATGAATTAAATTTGGCGGTTGACGAGGTTTTAAGGCGGGACTTTGATAAACATAGAGCGAAAGGCGGAACGCACCCATTGCTGGAAGCCAATAATATCCCGGCTAAACTTTTTCCCAATCAGAAACTTTTAAACGAATGGCGGAACAATTCCAAGGGATTAGAATATTATGATGAAAAAACAGGGGCAGTCATTTTCGGGGTGCTGGATGATGTGCTGGATTTTGGGAAGGGAAAACTGGCGCCGTTTGATTATAAGTCAACCGGCAGCAGTGTGCCCAAGGTCTATGATCGGTTCCAGCTTCAGATGGATGTTTATACTTTTCTTTTGGAAAAAAATGGCTACGCCACTCCCAGAAAAGGCGTTTTAGTATTTTATATCGTTGATAAGGACAATTCTTTTGAGGACCGGCTGCCGTTCAAAAAAGAGATTCATATTATCGGCACCGACCCCTCTTACATTTCAAGAATATTCAAAGAAGCAGTAAGGTTCTTAAAAAAGCCCGCGCCTCTGGCGCACAGCCCGGAATGCGAATTTGGCAGATGGGCTGAGATTATAAAATAATCTTTGGAATTACAAATAAAAATAGATAAAAATAGACCTGACCCCATTTTCGCATTGACCCCATTTTCGCATTTTCGTTTATTTACATCTTCTTTTTTAGCAAGAAAAAAGAAAGTAGAGAAATATGAATCTTTTGATATTTTTTTTAATTCTTTTATTACTCTTTTTGCTGCTTGTTTGCTCTTTTGTTTTTTCAGTATTTTTTCTAATATTGCCTTCTTTATTTTGGGGAGCAATTTATGTACCCACTAAGCCGGAAATAGTTAAAAAGATGATTAATCTTGCGGATGTAAAGCCCGGGGAAAAGGCGATTGATTTGGGGTCTGGGGACGGAAGATTAGTAATCGCTTTGGCTAAGACCGGCATTGAGGCCCACGGATATGAAATAAATCCTTTTTTAGTTCGTTTGGCTCAAAAAAATATTCGCAAAGCCGGAATTTCAGACAGGGCTTTTATTCATTTAAAAACTTTTTGGAAAGAAGATTTTTCAAAATTCAATATTGTCACTGTCTACGGTATGAGCCATATTATGAAAAAATTAGAATTAAAGTTAAGAAAAGAGATTAAACCCGGCGCAAAAATTATCTCTAATTCGTTTGTCTTTCCGAACTGGCGATATTCTAAAAAAGAAGAAGGAGTTTATTTATACGAAAATAAGAATTAGATTTTAGGTGTTAAAATAATTAAAATAGTATAGTAGGAAAAATAGAGTTAGCCATTTTACGTCGCCTTAAAGGCGATTTTTGATTTGACAATTCAGCCAAAAGATGATAAAATATAGACAGAAAGATCGAGGCATCTTTCTAATACAGCACCTTGAAAGGAGGTGAAAAAACATGGCGTTGACACCAGAAAGAGAAGGGCAGATTGCTCTGATTGTTGTGAAGAACAGAATGGAGAAAGAGGGTGTGATGATTAACAAGAGCACCCGTCGAGAACTCGGTAATCTCGCCAAAGAAACAGGCATCGACATTTCAGAGCTACTAGAACTCACTCGGAAGTTTGTTCTGGAAATGGTCGACAAGTACCTCAAGTAGCACATTGGCTGGAGAATGAGCAAGGTTGGAGGTAAATCCTCCCTGAAAAGGTAATTGTGCTTCCTTTGCAAGCATCTTTGCGAAGTAAAGGCAGAACAAGAACTTTTCCTCCTCAATCTCCGCGAACCCATTCTGGGGGCCTTCACCGGCCCCCAGCATTATTTTGGTTAGGAACTATACGAAAACGAAAATGGTGTCTTTAGAGATGTTTAGAGGTTCAATGTTTAGAGGTTCAACCTCTAAACATTTACTAAACGTTTAGATAGACCGGGAAGGGAAAGAGGGTGATCGCCGAAGCGTCACCCCCACACATGTGTTGCGCCGAATGGCGCGGGTTGGCGTTGTGCTATAGCACAACAATTGACAAAAGAGCGGTTGAGTCGGTTGCGCCTTTCCGGAGGAGATAGAGTGAAGAGAGGAGGAGGAAGTTGTGAGATTTATGGTAAGGCGGGAACCGATTCACTTATATTTTAACTTATCAATAAGGCCTGTCAAGTCAGGTAATCCACAGCACTGACCCAATGTATCTTTTTAGGTCTTTTTTTGTTAGAATAAGGGAATAATATGGGGATTATGAAAAAGGCGCTTTTAACGGCAATCATTTTTACTTCTTTGTTCGGAGCGGGTTTTGCGCTGGCTTATGAAGAAATAGACAGTTTTAATGCAATTATTAAAGTTAATTCCAACGGCACCCTTAATATTGAGGAGCAAATCAGGTATGATTTCGGATTTGCGGACAAGCACGGCATTTATCGGGACATTCCGGTCAAATATCAGGCAAGGGGAGGGAATTACAATCTTAGGATTTCTGACATTAAAGTAGTTGATGAAAATGGACAGCCGTATAAATTTTCTGTTTCTTCTCAAGGCCAATACCAAAGAATCAAAATCGGTGATGCGGATAAATATATTACCGGGCAAAAGACATATATTATAAAGTACAAGATTGGGAGAGCGATAAATTATTTCCGGGAATACGATGAAATTTATTGGAATGCCACCGGGAACGAATGGCAAGCGCCGATTTTAGCATCTTCGGCAAAAGTAATTCTGCCAGCAGGCGTTAACCTTGATTTAGTTAAAACAGATTGCTTTGCCGGAACGATTGGAAACACGGAGAAATGTTCCGGTATTAATATTGTTCCTGCGGACTCCTCGGAGCCCTCGGGAATGATTGAGTTTTCCCAGACAGCCCTGCCTTCATATCAGGGCTTAACCATAGTGGTGGGAGTGCCGAAAGGAGTAATCACGCCCCCTTCCGGGCTGACAAGAGCAATAGAATTTTTGCAAGATAACTTGATTTTGTTTCTGCCAGCGGCGGTCTTTATTATTTTCTTCACTATCTGGTGGAAAAAAGGCAAAGATCCGAGAGGCAGGGGAACGATTATCGCCCAATATGACGCCCCTGACAACTTGACGCCCGCCGAGGCGGGGACAATTATTGACGAAAGGGTTCACGATAAAGATGTTTCAGCAGAGATAGTTCACTTGGCAATCAAAGGATATTTAAAAATCAGGCGGGTGGAAAAGAAAATTTTATTCGCCAAATCAATCGATTACGAGCTTGTTAAGCTCAAAGAGGACGAGGGCTTGGAAAATGATTTTGACCGAAAGTTATTTCGAAGCATCTTTAATATCAAGGACAAGGTTGACCTCGCTTATTTGAAAAAAGATTTTTTCAAAAGCACTAAAGAGATTAAGGATTTAATTTATAAATCAGTTACAAAAAAGGGCTATTTTGTAAGCCACCCGAACAAAGCGCGGGCAAGCTATATTTTTATTGGCATTATCTTTTTGTTTCCCATTATCTTCGGCGCAAGGTTTCTTAATAATTTCACCATATTTATCAGTTTGTTATTGACCGGTCTCTTAATAATGTTCTTTAGCTTGATAATGCCCAAAAGAACCCTAAAAGGAGTTTTAGCCAAAGAGCACATTCTGGGTTTAAGGGATTATCTGGAAACAGCGGAGAAAGAAAGGATTAAATTCCACGATGCGCCTGAGAAAAACCCTGCTTTATTTGAGAAACTGCTCCCCATGGCAATGGTTTTGGGGGTGGAAAAAGAATGGGCCGCTCAATTTAAAGATATTTACCTTAATCAGCCGAGTTGGTATGAGGGGCCGGCTGGCACTGGTTTCAATTCAATTATTTTTGTCGGAAGCCTTAATTTTTTCGCATCAGCGGCTCATGGAGCAATGTCTTCCCAGGGCGGGGCAGCGGGCGGAAGGAGCGGTTTTGGCGGCGGCGGCTTTTCGGGCGGCGGCTTTGGAGGCGGAGGCGGGGGAAGCTGGTGAAAATCAGTATTTATGCTTGATGATAATTTCAGGCAATTTATAAAAGAGCAAATCGCTTTGCCGGAAAAGAAATGGGACAGCGCTTTTGTTGATTACATTCAAAAGAAGTATCAGGAGTTGCAAAAAGAAACGGGTCACTTTACCGCGGAGCAAGAACTGGAAAAAGGATTTCAAAGATATCTTGATTGTCTTGATATCAGCAAAGATGATTTAATGGGCCGGCGCATCCTTGATTTGGGTTGCGGAGCAGGGGATTTCGTGAAATATTGTTTGGGACAAGGAATCAGCAGAGAGGCCTATGGCTTGGATATTCTTATCGAGCCGGAAGAAATAAATCCCGGCTATCGCCGATTCTTTCTAAAAGGCGATTTCGAGCAGGGGATTCCGCTTAAAGATTTTGACTACATTTTTTCAGTGGCAGCGGTTGATGCTCCTTACTCTGAAGAAGTGGACAGGAATTTAAGGAGAACGGTAATTTCAGCATTGGTCGCTCTCAAGCATGAGGGGGAAATCAGGATTTTCCCGGTGCGCAAGGCCCCGCCAGCCAGCGGGCTGGCGGGCATTGATTTTTCCCGCAAAAAATGGATGGAACTTTTGGACGATTTGAAGTCAAAAAACTGGATAAATTATGAATTAAGGCCGATTGACATCAGGGCGGCCGGCAATAAGCCGGATGTGTGGCTGGAAGAAGTTTTGATAATAAACAAAGAACTCGTAAAAATTAATTTTTAAAACAATTATCATAAGAACCATAAAAATATGAAGATGAAAATATATTTGATAATAATTCCTTTAATCACGGTGACAGTCGCCTTGTCCGGAAGCTTGATAACTGACAGAGGGATGGATTGGTATAATCAGATTAAACTGCCGGTCTGGACTCCTTCAGGAGAGATTATTGGCATTGCCTGGACTTTGATATTCATTTTTACGACGTATTCCGCTATGCTGTTTTGGAACAGAGGATTCAGGAACAAGAGATTTTGGGCAGTCATTGTTTTATTCTTGCTGAACGGGGCGCTAAACGCGCTTTGGTCATTTCTATTTTTCGGATTGCATTATGTGGGCGCTTCTATTTTAGAAATGATAATACTGGAAATTACGACTATTGCTCTGGTGGTATTAATCAGGCCGACTTCAAGATTAGCATCCATTTTGCTGTACCCGTATGCCATTTGGGTTGCTTTTGCCACCTATTTGGCTTATTCTGTCTTAATACTTAATATGTAATTAATTTAAATTTAAGGAGATGAAAAAGAATTTTCTAATTTTTTTAATCATTCTTTTTTCTGCGGTTATCATTGCCTTTATTGTTTGGTCAATCATATCAATGAACTCTTTAAGGTGCGGAGAGGGGAGAGCCAAGGAAATTGCCAATAATTGGATTATTAAAAATGCTCCCACTTATAATTTTGACGGCTACGGATTGGCTTTTGACAGCATAAAATCGTTAGATTGCGAAAAATGCTATGAATTATCTTTTTGGTTCAATGCCCGGCACGCTGGGTATGGAGAAAGAGCGAATATGATTTTGGCTCAAATAATTACGCCCCATAAAATAATAATTAAAATTAATAATTGCAAAATTATGGAAGCAGTCACTGACGGGCAGTTTGACGAATTGAAAAATGAGCCGATTATTCCATCTTCGTTAGGCATAGAGATTTTAAAACAAGGTGAAGGGGAGCAGGCGAAAACCGGGGATAGGGTTAGTGTTAATTATTCGGGGAGATTATTGGACGGCGAGGAATTTGATTCCAACTTTGGCAAGGACAGCCCCTTTGTTTTTACGCTGGGAGCCGGCTATGTTATTGAGGGTTGGGATTTAGGACTGCTTGGGATGCGGGTTGGAGAGAGGCGGAAACTTACCATCCCGCCGGACTTGGCTTACGGTAGCAGCGGAACTCCCGGAGGACCTATTCCTCCGAATGCGACTTTGATTTTTGAGGTTGAGCTTTTGGGCATTAATAATTAATTTTTGATAAAAAGATGAGCGATAAAAATTTATTACTATTCGGCATAACAGGCATCATAGCAATAATGATTTTATCTTATGTATTGTTTCCCGGCGTCAGGCGCCTTGCCAACGAAAACACCAGCGAACTTAATACCGCTGATCAAACAACTACAAGCGGCAAGGTCTTAACCACGGAAAATCAGGAGATGGTGAAAGAAACACCGGATTATTCTGAAAACATTTCTTATCCCAAAATTATCAATATGCCGGAAGCCGACGTGCAGGAGAGGGTTAATCAAGCCATAGCGGACTTCATTCTTGGACCGGTCGCTGATTTCGAAGAGCAGGTAATGTCAGAAGATATTTTTGAAGATTTTCAGGATTATTTGCAGATACAATACCTCGTCACTTTGTTGAACGAATCATTGGTTAGTATAAGTTTTTCAGAGTCACAGAATTTCGGCGGAGCGCATCCCAATAATTATACAACAAACTTTAATTATGATATTGCTGGAGGCGAAAAGTTCGAGTTAAAGGATATTTTCAAAAAAGAGGTTGATTATCAAGGGATTATAAGCGGAATTTGCCGGGAAAAGTTATTGGCTCAATTCGGCGAGGATGAAGCATTGGGATTGTGGATAAATGAGGGGACCGAGCCGAAAGCGGGAAATTTTGAGAATTTCGGTTTGACCGGCGGTTCGTTGGTGATTTATTTCAATCCTTACGAAGTCGGACCTTATGCTATGGGCATTCAGACGGTTGAAATCACTTTCGCGGAAATAGAACAATATCTGGATACCGAAGGTTTATTAAAGGATTTGATATAGAAGAGGGGAATACGCAGAAATTTAGATATATAAAAATATAAAAATGCCAGCGCTATTGACGCTCGGCATTTATAATGTTATAATAAAGGCATTCTGTTCGTAGAATAGCAAATAGGTATTATAAGGAGGGTTGAACCTTGAAAACCGATAAGATTATGCAAGAGGCGCTGGGAAAAGTGTTGGCAGATTCAAAACTCTTCAAAGAGGTATTGACGGTGTTTCTGCAAAAAAGGAATCAAGTAATCGAAGCGTTGTCTGCCTTGCTGGAACAGGAACCGCAGCTCCGCGAAGAAGAGCCGATGTTGGAGGTGTTATTGTATGCGCTTCAGCACGGCGATGACCTATTCAACGATCCCTTGACAGAGGTTCGGGACAGGCGATTGCTTAAAGCTGGCGTGTATCGCGGGCTTCTGGCTGAAGCGCAGCGAGACAATGCTCCATTGAGTGCAGTGATCGTTGACATTAATGACTTCAAAGTCACGAACGATGTCTTTGGCCATACAGCTGGAGACAGAACACTAAAAGAGGTCGCTTCAATCCTTTCTCGGGAAGCGAGGCGAGGAACGGATGTTGTCATTCGCTACGGTGGGGATGAGTTCTTGCTCATTCTCCCTCACACAGACAGGAAGGGCGCATCTGCCTTGATGGAGCGCGTGACACAAGCCCTGGGGGCATTGGTTCCTAAGCTCTCTGTCAGCTTCGGCATTTCTTCCTGGGTTCCGGGAAGTGAGCCGATTGGCCTAACAGAGATGGCAGGAGAAGCCGACGAAGCGATGTACGTACAAAAGCGCGTCAAGTCGGCTTCTTGATCCCAGGAGAGTTCTTGAGTGACTCACAACGCGGCGGAAGACCCTGTGTCTTCCGCCGATTCTTTTTGCCCCCAGATTTATATTATGCGACATCAATAAAGAAAAGGAATAAGGAAAGCGCAAGAACTATCAGGGCAGGGAATATGATTATATCTTAACCGTGATATTTGCGATGTATTTCTTTTAGATGAGGCCTGGTGACATGGGTGTAAATCTGCGTGGTGACAATATTCCGGTGTCCTAAAAATTCCTGCACAACCCTTAAATCAACGCCTTTCATTAATAAATCAGTGGCAAAGCTGTGCCTTAATGTGTGCGGAGTCGTGGTTATGGGCAATCCGGCCCGCACAACATATTTTTTAATTATTCGTTCAATTGTCCGGGTAGTAATCCTTCCTTGGATTTTTGAGCCCCGATATGTCACAAACAAGGCCTTTTCTTTGTCTGCCCGTTTGGCAAGATATTGTTGGAGCCAATCAATTGTTCTTTGGGACAGGAAAACGGTTCTTGGGTGGCCTCCTTTGCCGACGATGCCGATTTCCAAGTCCTTGGTGTTCAGTTTGATAGTTATTTGGTCCCGGTCAAGGGCTACCAATTCAGCGACCCTTAATCCGGTGGAGAATAAGGTTTCTAAAATTGTCCGATCCCTTAACCCGTTTATATCATTTACATCAGGAGCCGCTAAAAGTTTTTTAACCTGCTCTAAGGTGAGAAAATTAACGGTCCGTTCCTGCGATTGCTTGGCTAATTTTATTTTCTCCGGGGGCAGGGAAATGATGTCCTTATCGGCGAAATAGGTTAAAAGGGAGCGCAAGGCGATTAAATAGTAGTTCTGGGTATTTCTTTTCAGCGGTTTTTTATCTTTCTGGAGATATTGACGCGATAAAAATGTCTTATATTTGAAAATATGGTCCGGAGTCAACTGGTGGGGCCTAAGGTTTTCTAATTTGTTTATTTTTGACCATGCCAGAAATTTTTTTAAAAATCGGGAATAATTTTCCTGCGACTTGTAGGAAAGTCCTTTTTCAATATCAATCCAATCCAAAAAATCATTGATATGTTTTATAATTGGTTTTGTGGAATTTTGCATATATGTTATTTTTTAAAATTATGATAGGGAAGCATTTCGCGCGGCGTGGAGATGTCTGCTCTACATTATTGCGACCTTTATGACCGCAGGGCGCCATATTTTGCGACGTTTTAATGAATGTTGCAAAATATGGCGAAGCTTAATGGACAACAGAGTACTCTCGTTGTCCGTTAAGGTATATTATGCGACGACCATATATCTATGATAATCCCTTATAATAGGGCTTGTCAAGAGGAAAAGTATGAAAAGTATGAAAATAATGTAGTCCCCCCGCTGATGTCCAAATATTTTTAAGGGGATTAATCTATTCTGATTTCTTGATTTAAATAATTATTCAAATTATACCAGCTTTTATTAAACCAGGGTCTTGCCAAGCGATACCACCAAGCGCTGATTTTTTGCCCGGTATTTTCAAAAAATGACTTAAACCAGTCATTCCCCTCTCCAAATTGCTTTATTGTCTCAAAAGTCCCTTTTAGCCCTTCTTTTATCCTTTGCCAGAATGATTGGGCATCCTCTATGCCTGGCAGAGAGACATTTGGTCCTGCGGTTGTCGCGTTTTGAGCTGATACAAAAGAGGCAAAGCAAGCATTGCCGAATAATAACACGGCGCAAAACAGACCGCAAAGAAAGAATTTTAGACCACCCTCCCCTTTCATATTTATTAAATTATTGTAATTTTCCCTTGGCTTGTTTTAATCTTAGCAAAGTTTTTTCTTTTCCCAAAATTTCCGCTATGGCAAACGGCGGGGCTGATGATTTTTTTCCGGAAAGAGCCACTCTGAAAGGCCATAAAAGATAGCCCTTATCCCCTTCCGGCCCTGTCTCGGCCGCCTTTTTGACCAGAATTTCCTCAAGATTGCTTCTAGCCCAATCATTGGGCTTAATCGCCTCTATGACCCCTTCTAAGGCCTCTATCGCCCCTTTAATGTCTGGCTTTGTCATCTCTTTCCAAGAGAGCAGGTCCGGAGGGTAATCCAGTTCTTTTTTAAAGAAAAAATCAACCAATTCCGGCAATTCAGACAAGTATTTCAGCCGTTCTTGATATAGAGCAATAATATTCTCCAGCGCAATTGGGTCTATTTTTTCTTTGGTTTCCGGCATAAGATATATTTCCCCTATTTCCACTCCGCCTATGCCAGCCAGGTGTCCGCCGGTCTCAAAAATCGGCTGGATTAAGTTCGCGCTTATCAGATAAGGAACGCATAATTCCATAAGCTTCTTGGGCGATTTATTGCGGATGTAAAAGCCGTTTATCCAATCAAGTTTTTGGATGTTAAAAATGGCTGATGATTTTTGGCAGTGCTCTAAAGAAAACTCTTCCATCAAGTGATTGATGACGTATATTTCCCGGTCAGTGTCCGGATTCCATCCCAAGAAGGCCATAAAGTTTATCATTGCTTCCGGCAAATATCCTTTCTCCCTGTATTCATTAACCGAGACAGAGCCGTGCCTCTTGCTTAATTTACTTTTGTCAGAGCCGAGGATAAGAGGCAAATGCGCGTAATCCGGCTGAGGCAATCCGAGCGCTTCCTGTAAAAGAATCTGTTTTGGCGTATTGGGGAGATGGTCTTCGCCTCTGATGACATAACTGATTTTCATTTCATAATCATCAATCACTGCTGCCAGATTATACAAAGGAATTTTCGGGTCTTTGGCAATAGTGATGTCTCCCAAGAGCGCGCCGTTGAACTCTATCTTCCCTTTTATCAGGTCCTGAAAAACCACATTTTGAGCCGGCGTTCTGAATCTAATGACCGCTGGTCTCCCTTCTTTTAGATATTGTTCCGCGGTTTCTTTTGAGAGATTACTGCATTTTCCGCTGTACTTTGGCGCTTGTCCGATACTCATCTGATATTGGCGCTGGGCTTCCAAGTCATCTTTACTGCAGAAGCAGTAATAAGCAGTCCCCTCTTCCAGCATCTTCCTGATATATGATTCGTAAATATCAATTCGCTCGC
This sequence comes from Patescibacteria group bacterium, assembly GCA_018817645.1. Classification (GTDB taxonomy): domain Bacteria; phylum Patescibacteriota; class Minisyncoccia; order Minisyncoccales; family PEYH01; genus PEYH01. Next base: position 20,372 of record JAHITK010000005.1, read on the forward strand.
TTTGCCGGTAAGGGCCAAAATTCCCGATATATTCTTTTGGGTCGTCAGGATTAATTCCTTCGTCCCAAAAGATTTTCAGCCATTTCAGGCCTTCCAGAATATCCTCTTCATATTCTTTTTGTGAACGCTCTTCATCCGTGTCTTCTATGCGCAAGATAAAACTGCCATTATATTTTTTGGCAAAAAGATAATTGAAAAGCGCGGTTCTCGCGGTTCCAATATGCAAAAGGCCGGTCGGCGAAGGCGCGATTCTTACTCTCGGATTTTCAATTTTTTTGGCAACTGCTTCCATATATTAGTTAAGAATACTCCAATTCATTTGACTTTTCAAGGAAGATATTATGAAAATTTAATCAGAGAAAAGTAGATTATGGCCGGAAGAAGGAATAACCGAAGATTGGGCAAATGCGCCTTATCATTTTATTAAATAACTTATAAGTTCTGCGGCAATATCTTTTGCCGCATTCGGTTTGGCGAATCTTAAGGCGGCTCGGCCCATTTCCTGCATTTTTTCCGGTTGGGAAAAGATAAGCATTATTTTTGAGAATAACAGAGCCGGAGTCGGATTTTTAGGCTCCATCACCACCGCTGCTCCGGTGGAGGCATAAGCATTGGCATTTTTTGCCTGATGGTCTTGAGATGATTCCGGCAAAGGAATCATAATGCTCGGCTTGCCAGCGGCGGCGATTTCAAAAATGGCGCCCGAGCCGGCTCGGCTGATTATTAAATGAGCTGATTTATATGCCTGCTTCATCTCGTTTTCGGTGAGAAAATCAAAAAGATGATAGCCCTTCGCCAATGGCGGTTCTTTGATGATTATGTCTGCCATCACTTTGGCTTCCTCGTAATTTTTCAATCCGCATTGGTGGATGATTTCAAAATTTTTAAGCAAATCAGGGAGAGCGGTAAGAACCAATTCGTTCATTTCTTTGGCTCCCTGCGAGCCGCCCCAGATGAATATCACCGGTTTGTTCCCGGACAAGTTAAATAGTTTTTTGCCTTCTTGGCCTTCTTGTTCGCTGCCCGAAAGAAGCTCGCTTCTTATAGGATTTCCCACCCAGAGCACTTTGGACGGAATCACATTAGCAATTTTTGTTTCCGGGAAAGAGGTAAAAATAGCAGTCGCTGTTTTGGCGGATAATTTTGTCGTTTTGCCGGGCACTATGTCTGATTCGTGCAAAAAGAGAGGGATTTTCAATATTTTGGCAGCGATATTGACCGGCAGAGCGCCATAACCGCCTTTGCTGAAAATAATATCAGGAGAGATTATCTGGACATAAATCAGGGACTGGATAAATCCGACCGGAATTTTGATTATCAAGTCAATTATGTTCTGAAAAATAGTTTTGGGAGTGAGAGACCGCCTCATCTTCCCGGCTAAAATGGTCTTCATCTCAACCTCTTCTTTTTTCAGGAGTTCCCGGCTGACTTTTCCGTCCGGTCCGACAAAATAAATTTTAATTTTTTTATTCTCTAAAGCAGGATTCTTTTTTAATTCCCGGATGATGGCGATTATTGGGAAAAGATGTCCCCCGGTTCCGCCTCCGGCAAAAAGTATTTTCATATATTTTTTTCAATCTTAAATTTAAAAATAATTTAAAAATTATTTTTGGCGTGTTTTGATATGTTCAGCAGTAAACCGATTGCGATTAGCTCCATTACCAGATGAGAGCTTCCATAACTCACCAAGGGCAGCGGGATTCCGGTAAGGGGCAAGAGGCCTATCATAGCGCCGATATTAATAAATGCTTGCAGGGTGAGCCAAGAAGTAATCCCGATTGCCATAAGCTTCAAAAATGTTTCCGAAGATTGCTTCGCTATTTTGAATCCCTGCCAAGCGAATATCAAGAATAATAATACCAATATAATAGCTCCGATAAATCCGGTTTCCTCGGCAAATACCGCGAAGATACTGTCAGTCATTGGTTCAGGAAGAAAGCCGGCTTTTTGGACACTTAGTCCAAGCCCGTGTCCTATTATGCCGCCGGAGCCGATGGCGATAAGGGCCTGCTTCATCTGGTATCCGATTCCTAACGGCTGGGCCGCGGGGCGCAGGAGGACCAGAAACCGATTTAAACGATAAGGCGCGGTTTTGATTAATATGGCCAATGCCCCGATTCCGGACAAAATCAGCAGACCGGTTTGCCAAAGAGGAGTTTCAGCGCTGAAATACATCACTAAAGTAATGGCGGCAATCGTGACCAAGGTGCTGATGTCCGGCTGTTTGATTAACAAGGCGCAGACAACGGCTAAGATGATTATGAACGGCAGGAATAATTGGACGCTCTTTTTGCGCTGTTCTTTATGTTTAGTGAGCCAGGCGGCCAGATAGATAATAAATATCAGTTTTAATAATTCAGACGGCTGAATCACAATAGGGCCCAGAGCGACCCAGCGGCTTGCCCCGCCTGTTGATACGCCGATTTTTGGCATAAAGACCAGCCCCATCAAGACGATGACAATAAAGAGCGCGGGCAAAGATATTTTTCTTAATGATTTTAAATTGATCTTATACGCCAGGAAGCCCAGGATAAGCCCGGGAAGATAGCCGTATTCTATTTGGTGCATCAGGAACTGGAAAGAGTGGCCGAAAATTTTTTGGGATACTGTGATGGAAACGCCGGCCAGGATAGCGAATCCTAAAAGCAATAAAAGAGAGATGGTTGCCGAAAGGATGAAGTCAGGATGATTTTTTTGTTTTTTCATTTAGTGAATTGCTTAACGAATTTTTGGAATTGGTCTCCCCTGTCTTTGTAATTTTTAAATATCCCAAAACTGGCGCAGGCTGGCGACAAGGCGCAGATTTCTTTTGGTGCAGTGTATTGATAGCAAAACCTTACCGCCTCTTTCATATTGTCTACGAAGATAAATTTTGGCTTTTCGTCTGTTTCCCCCAAGGTCTCCATAACAGCTTGTTTAATCCTCTTTCCGGCCGGTGGGAAAATAATCGCTGTTTTAATCCGATGCTTAATGATTGTCTTAGCAAGCGCGGAGAAATTCAATCCCCTTTCGTGTCCTCCTAATATAATAGTTCGAGGTTTAATCGCCTTGATGGCGCTTATGGCGGCAATCGGCTCGGTGGCAAAACTGTCGTCATAAAAAATGATTTCTTTGAATTTTCCTATTCTTTGCAGGCAATGCTTTTGGGTTCGGTAATGAGCGATTGATTTTCTGATTTTAGGGAGAGGAATATTGAATAACCGGGCAGCGCAGACAGCCGCCATTATGTCGTAGAGGAAGTGTTCTCCTGGCAGGTGAATGTCTTTTAATTTTATAACCCTTTTACCTTGGTAAAATATGGCCTCCTGGTTGAAATAGCAGTCATTTGAATTATCCTTGCCAAAAGCGATTTTTTTGGCTTTGGTTTTTCCCGCCAAGGTTCTCAAGCGGGGAGAATCAGAATTGAAGATAAAGAAATCGTCCTTTTTCTGCCAAAGAGTGATATTCTTTTTTGCCGCAAAATATTCCTCGATGTCTTTGTAATAATCCAGATGAGCTTCGTGGGCGTTCAGGAATATGGCGATATGGGGGCTGGTTCCGAGGTCCTCTAATTGTTGGGAGGATATTTCAAAAATGAATGTTTTTTTGGATTTTCCGTCTTTAAAATAATTTAAAACCGGCTTCCCGATATTTCCGATAAGCTCTGCCTCCCGATGGCTTTCTTCAAAAATTTTAGAAAGCAAACTTACGGTCGTCCCCTTGCCTTTGGTGCCGGTTACGCCGATGGTCTGTTGAGAGTAATTTTGCAGAAAAATGTCGGTTTGCGAAGTAGTAGTTTGCTTCCCGGAAACATAGGGCGCGAATATTTTTTTCGGGAGGCCCGGGGTCTTGATTATAACCTCGTAATCCCCTATTGATTTCAAATAATCTTTCCCTAAATGCAGTTTTATGTTCTCATCCTTTTTTATTTTCCTTTTCAGCGTTTTTGCCAATTCTTTGAATTCTGATTTGTCTGCCAGGCCAATGATTTTGTCAAAGAAAATCTTCCGCAGGAATTTAAAACTTGACTCCCCTTCCCGGCCAAGCCCCAAAATCAAAATCTTTTTGTTTTTCAGTAAATTTATCCTCACTTTATTTTATTAAGAATATCACAGTTCTCATCAAAGAAAAAGACGCCCTATGAGATGGCGGCTTTGCCTATCTCATAGGGTCTTGAATACGAGTGCTGGATGGAAAAGCGGCCTCAACGATTTTAGCCGTTTTATCCTTTAGGATTTTCCATTCAAAGAGCAATTGAACGATTCTTTTGATAGTTGCCCATGTTTTGTCAAGGGGCTCAAGCATCATTGAATCGCCATAGATACTGAAACCGACCAAACTACTTTTCCATAATTCTTTCCTTAATCCTTCTGCCAAGGGATGTTTTGAATATTCGTTGACTTCACCTTCTGTTATCGGAACGATTGCCCAATTCGCTTTTAGCAAGATAACTTCCGGGACCAGCGCAGAAACCAGCCATCGAGTAGATAAAGAAATCTTTATCAGTTTGACCGCTATTTGCAGTTCTCCTTGGACGAATGTCCTGTCTGGTTCGCGCACCAAAAGACCCGTTTTGATTTTCTTTTGTCTTAGCAACGCTGACCATATCTTTCTTAACGACATCCTTCTCACCTCCTATCTGCTTATATTTACATTAATATCGAGCGCTAAAATTTGTCAATAGCGCAGGGAGTTTTTTGCTTTTTTTATCTTTAGTTAATGATAAATTAAAAATGGCTAAGTTTTCTTTTTTTGTTCCCACGCACTCAAACGGCTTGAACGCCCTTTTCCCGACTAATTGCTCCATCAAAGGAACGAGTTTTTTGTCCTGAAAAAGATTTTTGCCGAATATCTTTATTAAATCCTCTTTTTTCATAAAAGGATAAAGAGCGCTGAAAACAAATAGGCATTTCGGGCATTGGCCGCACCATCTTTTGGCAGCGTTTTTTGTTTTGTAGGCGTTATTGCAACTTATGAAAAATGGATGATATTGCTTTAATCTGACGAATTTTTTTATTATCTCGGTTTCGGAAGATTTTCTCAAAGGGCTGTAAATTTTAATGTTTTTCAATAAATATTTTTTGGCATACTTTTGCATCATTTTTTCAAATTCAGACGACTTTGACCATTGGTGGTTTATGCTTTTCCCCCTATATTTCACATTTCCCTCATCAGCGCTTTTTTCCCAGGAAAATGCGATAGCGCTGTAATCAAACATTTTAGCCAGAATCACAGATAAAAAAGAAAGAAAGGCGGAAAACGGGATATGGCCGTTCAGAAATCCCTTTTTGTTCAATTCAAAGAGATTGTTGTCTAATTTTCTTTCAACAAAAATATTTTCTTTGAGCCCGGCGATTCTGATGATATCCTTCTGCGGGGTAATGGCATTCAAGGCAAATGAGCCAATATCCTTTTTTTGCTTTTTGAATTTTTCTATTGTTATTGGCGCGTCCTTTCCCCCGCCAATCGGAATCAGAATTTTTTTCTTGTTCAGGTTAATGTCCAATGCCTTAAATGTCGGTTTATCTTTATTGACTTTTATTTTCAAAAACCCCGGTTTTCTGAAATCAATTTTATTCTCGTAAAAATACTGCCCCATTCCGTTGATAATAATCTTTTTTAAAAAAGCGATTTGATTTTTATCTAAATTACCAGCTTCAATGTTTATGATCGGAGCCCCGGTCAATTTCCAATAATTCAGCATTTCAATTAGTCCCAGATGGAATACTAAATTATCAATACCTTTTAGCCCGGATTTTTTGATGTTTTTAATGATGATTTCTGTTCTGAATTTCAAATCCGGCTTGATTGAAAAATCAAACCAAATTTTTAGATTGGGCCCGATTGCCTTGCAGGCGAAATCTTGGTATACGAATTCTTTATATCTCTGCCTTGCTTGTCTTGGGTTCATTTTTATGGCTGAAGAATATCTTCTGTCCTGCCATTGATGGAGATGACTACATCTTTGACAGTGGGAAATTGTTTCAATGTTTCCGTTATCTGACTTCGGATGGCGCTTACTCTGCACGATCCTCCGACCTGAAATTCAAGTTGCTCATCAAAATCAATTCTGGCTACCCCATCTTCTATGATTAATTTTTGGATAGTAACGCCGGGATTTATGCTGGTGAAGAATCCCTGGCTTTCTTCGCCTTGGGTAGCGCCTTTCAGCAGTTCTTCCAGCGCTACTCGAGCAATAGCCGGTGTTTTTGCTATAACTCTTTTAACCGCGAAGACCTTGTTGCAGGAAAATTCCGGGTCCAATTGGTCGTTGTTGAAAAATACGCTGATTTCCATAGAGTCAGTCGGGGAAAGAATAATGGGGATTTCTATGCTCTTATCGTTTTCCGGCAAATCAGAGGGGTTGTCCCTTTTGAGAATCAAGGTGGCAGTAGTGGTGGCCATAATATTATATTCCAGCTCTCCCTTGAAGCCCACGAAATCCGTAGTCATCCAATCGTCTGTTGCCTGGACATAGTGTTCTGCGATTTCTTGCCCTTTATCATCAAACAATTTTACCGGAAAACTGGCTTCAAAAAACCAAAATCCCCTTGCCTTGCCTTCAATTAAGATGGGACTACTGACGATTTGGTTCGGTTGAGGGGAATCTACAATAATTTCATCCTCTAAATTTGGAGTCACGCTTGGTTCAGGGCCAGAGTCATTTTTAGGGCTAAGCAAAACCGCAATGCCTATAGCGACCAAAATAACGAAAACCGCAATAACATTAACAATTTTACTCATTTTTTCGTGGTTAAGTATTTTCATTTTAGCATTTTAACCCCAAATGTCTATTAAAAATGTGAAAGGGTTCTATTCGCCGAAGCGACAATGTTTGAATAGAATTGCCCCGCTTAACAGCGGGGCAATTCTATTTTTCGTAATTTAGATTACCAATTAAATCCGGGTTACTTTCACCGCATTTTCTCCTTTTGGAGAATCAGCTTTTTCGAAAGATACTCTATCACCTTCTTTGAGTTCGTCATAGCTTACGCCCACGAGCTCATTACCGTGAAAAAATAAATCTTTCTCTTCGCCTTCGATTGCGATGAATCCGAATCCTTTATCAGTAAGTTTTTTGATTGTCCCTTCCATAATATAAAGATTAGATTAATTTATAACTTTTTTAAGAGTTCACCTAAAAAGGGTTCACCCTAAAGATTAGCGTCCTCAAGAAACTCGACGACTTTTCACTAGACAACTACACTTGTATGTACAAGGATAGCACAGTAATCAAATCCTGTCAAATTTTTTGTAAAGAAATACCCACTAACCCAGCAATCGGATGGCGATTCCGATAATAGCGGCAATCAGACCAATGACCCAGAATCTCATGGTGATTTTGTAATGGGGCCAGCCCTTGGCTTCAAAATGATAATGAATCGGGGAAGCGAGAAAGATTTTGCGCTTTAAAAATTTTTTGGATAATTGCTGGAGTATTACGGAACCGGCCTCAACCACTAATAATATCCCAATAATTGGCAAGACCAAGACCGAATCAGTGAGGAAAGCCACCACTGTCAGGGCGGTGCAGAGCCCCATGGTGCCGGATTCGCCCATATAAAATCTGGCCGGCGGAATATTAAACCATAAGAAAGCAAGCAAAGCCCCTGCCACTACCGCGCAGAAGGCGGCGATGTCTATCTGCCCCCTGAACAGGGCAATAATGGCGTATGCCCCGAAGATTGTCGAGAAACTGCTTCCAGCCAGGCCGTCCATTCCGTCAATTACTCCCCCGGAGTACACGGCCATCATCACCAATACAAAAAACGGAATATACCAGGCGCCTATCAGCAAATTTCCATTGCCCGGAAGATGCAGGCCTGTCCACCCGAGTTTTGAATAAAACCACCATCCGCCTATTAGTCCGATTAAGAACACCGAGGCCAAACGGTATTTCAAACTTAATCCCCCGCCGATGTATTTTCCCTTGCCTCTTACTTGGAGCAGGTCGTCGATTAGTCCCACAATAGAAGCGGACACCATTGCAAACAAAGGCAGCCAGGTCTGGGAACGGCTTAGAAAATTTAATTTTTGGATAAAGGTGCCGTTAAATTCGGTTAAAAGAAAAAAAATAACTGCCAAAATCGGCGGAATCGTCCAAATCAGGATTCCTCCCAACCGCGGGGTTTTTACTTCTTGCTCGGCGTGGAATTTTTTGAATACTGGCATTTCTTTTCCGTCAATTGATTTCTCCCGACCGGTCTTTTTCCAAAGCTTGTGCTTGTAAAGAAAGTGAGTAAGAAAAGGAGTGGCCAATATTGCCACGATAAAAGAGATGGCTCCTAATATTAAAATTTTTAAGACGCTAAAGGTAAATTCAGCGCCCTGAAGGTTTTGAATTATATTAGTCCCTACCATACGAAAGCGGAATTAATCCAATTAATGATATTTTCCATGTCTTTAAACCGGTTATCTGAATCCAGCACTATGTTGATAACATGGCCACCGTTTTTCGGTTGGGGCATTATCACCAGTAAGCATTGCCCGGCAATGGGGGTCTGCCCTGTCTTTGCCCCGAAGGTATCAGGGAATTCGCTGAGCAATCTGTTGGTGTTTATTGCTTCATGATGAATCCGCCCGTCCGCCAGAGTAATTTGGTATTTTTGCGTTCTGGTAATCTCAAATATTTTTGCTGTTTTGGGATTTGTGTCCGCTTCCTGGAGAATATGTCTTGTCAGCATGGCTAAGTCGTTGGCAGTTGAGTAATTATATCCTTGGCCCGGAAAATCGGGATCCAGGCCAATCGGGTCTATGAAATGAGTATATTTTAACCCGATTTCCTCCATTTCTTTATTCATAAGATTGACAAACTGCGGTTCGCCCATAATTTCTGCCAAAGCCCGGGCCGCATCGTTGCTTGATTCAATAAGGATTGAATAAAGCAGTTGGTCAACAGCGAATTTTTCGCCTGCCCTGAACCCGCCAACATTTTCTTCGGTGTCCACGGCTCTTTGGGAAATAACTGTTTCTTGGTCAAGTTCGTAATTCTGCAGGGCGATATAGGCGGTCAGAAGTTTGGTTAAACTGGCAATGGGCATTATCTGGTCAGGCGATTTGTCAAATATGACGCGCGGGTTGCCGGAATCAGTCACTAGGGCTATGGCTGATTTGGCATTCAATCCCTCTAATTCCCCTATTCTCCAATTTCGGAACGGTCTTAAAAAAGAATAATCCACCGGCGCGCTCACCACGGCAGCGGTGTAAATGTCTTTTGTCTTTTTCCAATAAAGATATTCATTGGCGATTTTCCCCAAGAAAACACTCCCCGAAATTAAGGCGAGCAATAATGCTCCGGCTAAAATGTTTTTAGTTTGCGGCAGATTAACTCCAAATTTTGCCTTTGGTTTCCAGGTTTCTAAGTTCATCTACTTAATCCTTTTTTACTATTTTAATTCCCAGTTCTCTTAACTGGTCTTCCGAAACAGAAGAAGGGGCGTCCATGACCGAAGTAATGCCAGAGGTGGCGGTCGGAAAAGCGACCGTTTCTCGGATGCTCTTTTCGTTGAGGATTGTTTGCAGTAATCGGTCGAATCCTGCGGCAATTCCTCCGTGAGGCGGAACGCCGTATTCAAACGCCTCCAAAATATGCCCGAATCTTTTTTTCACCGCTTCGGGCTTGTGCCCCAAGACCTCAAATGTTTTCTTGAGAACTTCGCTCTCGTGGGTTCTTATCGACCCGCCCATTACCTCTACTCCGTTTAGCACTAGGTCATATTGTTTCGCCTTAAATCCAAGAAGTTCTTTTTTGCCTTGAGGACTCCTTAATTCCTCAACGCTTATTGCTTTAAATTTTTTAAGGCCTTCATCAGCAAGCGCGGTAAAGGGATGATGGACCGCGTCAATCGAGCCGTCCTCCAGCACTTCAAACATCGGGAAATCCAACACCCAACAAAAAGCCAATTCCCCGCTTTCTTTGTCTTTCCTCAAATCCGGCTTGTCGCTTTTGTATTTTTTCATTGCTTCGGTATGGGTGATTCTGGGAAACGGCTTTTCTTGTATTTTTTTATTGAAAATTTTTTCCGCTAAATCAGTAATCATTGTTTCTATCAGATTAAAGACATCCTCCTGCTCTATAAAGCTCATTTCTATATCCACCTGCGTATGTTCAAAGAGACGGTCAGCCCTTAAGTCCTCGTCTCTGAAGACATGGGGAAATTGGAAATATTTTTCAATCCCAGCCACCATCAACAGCTGTTTGTATTGCTGGGGGCTTTGGGGCAGGGCGTAAAATTTTCCCGGCTGTAAGCGGGAAGGCACCAAAAAATCCCTGGCCCCTTCGGGCGTTGACTTAGTCAAAATCGGGGTCTCAATTTCCAGAAATCCCCTGTCGCTCAAAAAGTTTCTGATGAAAATAGCGGCTTTTTGGCGGACAATCAGATTGTTTTTCATTCGCTCTCTCCGCAAATCAAGATACCGGTATTTTAATCGTTTTTCCTCTTTGATTTGATAACCGTCATCATCAATCGGGAAAGGCAGGGTCTTTGCTTCCGCCAAGACCTTAATTTCCTCGACAGACAATTCTATCGCCCCTGTTTCAATATTTTTGTTTTCAGTATTGCCCTCGCGCTTTTTAATTATCCCAATTATTTCCACCACCCATTCAGGCCTTATTTTTTTCGCTGTTTCCAAGATGTTTCCGCTCAAATTGGGCAAAAAGATTACCTGCAGGAGTCCTGATTTGTCCCTTAAGTCAATAAAAATCAATTTTCCGTGGGAACGGCAGGATTGAACCCATCCTGATACTTTTACTTTTTCGCCGATATGTTTCGGGGTCTCGGAAATAATTGCTCTTTTCATAATTTGATGCGTTAGGTTAAGGTTAGATTATTTTTTTTTGACTGATTTTAGAAGTTTGGAATGTTTATTTATTTTACACGAAATCAAAAAAAATGCCAGCGCAAGTATTGGGTATATTGAGAAAATTTTAAGTTCTGGTAGAATAAAGAATATGCAGAAACAATACGATTTCAAAAAACAAGAGTTGAAATGGCAAAAATTCTGGGAAAAAGAGAATTTGTATAAATTCAACCCTAAAAAATCAGGAAAGATTTTTTCCATTGACACCGACCCTCCCACTTTAAGCGGGAAAATGCATATTGGCCATGTTTCTTCTTATAGCCACGAAGACATCATCGCCCGCTATCATAGAATGAAGGGAGAGAATGTCTACTTCCCCTTTGGCGTTGACAACAACGGTCTGGCTACGGAGAGAATGGTTGAGTCAATCAACGGAGTTACTTTATTTGAGGTTGGCAGAAAGAATTTTGTTCAGCTTTGTCAAAAAACGATTAGCAAAGTTTTGCCGGATTTTGTCTCCGGCTGGAAAAGAGTGGGCGTATCCTGCGATTTTTCCAATATTTATTCCACTATCAGCCCGGCGGTGCAAAAAATCAGCCAACAGCATTTTTTGGAACTTTTTGGACAAGGCAGGATATATCAAAAAGAATCCCCTACTCTTTTTTGCCCGGCTTGCCAGACCGCCATTGCGCAGGCAGAACTGGAAGACAAGGAGGAGCAAAGCGTTTTCAATGACATATATTTTGAACTGGAAGACGGGCGGACGATAATAATTTCTACTACCCGGCCCGAATTGTTGGCAAGCTGTGTGGCTGTTTTTGTCCATCCCCGGGACAAAAGACACAAGGATTTAATCGGCAAAACCGCTATAGTCCCAATTTTTGGGCAGAAGGTTAAAATTATGGCAGACGACAAAGTGGATAAAGAAAAAGGAAGCGGAATCGTAATGTGCTGTACTTTCGGAGATACGACTGATTTGGATTGGTATTTCAAACATAATTTGCCCTTGAGGATATCAATCACCAAGCAAGGCGAACTTAATGACTTGGCGGGCGAGTTCAAGGGTTTTTCAATTAAAGCGGCACGCAAGATGATTTTGGAAAAACTAAAAGAAAAGGGCCAACTAATTTCTCAAAAAACCATTGAGCATTCGGTCAATGTTCATGAGCGATGCGGAACGGAGATAGAAATACTGCCCACCAAGCAGTGGTTTATTAAGTATCTTGATTTGAAGGAGCAGTTTTTGAAACAATCGGGCAAATTGAATTGGTATCCTAAGTATATGAAAATCCGATTGGATAACTGGATTAAAGGATTACGCTGGGATTGGTGCGTTTCCAGGCAGAGATATTTCGGCATTCCCATACCAATTTGGCATTGCAAAAAATGCGGGAAAATAATTTTGCCTTCAGTTAAGGACTTACCAATTGACCCGCTTCACTCAAACCCCACCAAGAAGTGCAGTTGCGGCAGCAGCGAGTTTATCCCGGAAACAGATGTCTTGGATACTTGGGCCACCAGCTCTCTTTCCCCGCAAATTGCCTTATCTTTAGTAAAAAACAAAGAGACAAAGGGAACGATGTTTCCAATGTCTTTAAGGCCGCAAGCCCATGATATTATCAACTTTTGGCTGTTTTACACCTTAGCTCGTTCTTCCTTGCATTACAAAAAACTTCCCTGGCGCGATGTCTTTATTTCCGGCCACGTGCTTGACTCCAAAGGAGAAAAAATGGCAAAGTCAAAAGGCAATGCAGTGGATCCCGAAGCAATTTTAGAAAAATACGGCACTGACGCGGTTCGTTATTGGGCCAGCCAAGCAAGAATGGGAGATGACTTCCGGTTCAGCGAAGAAGAAATCCAGCAAGGGAAAAGGACCGCCACCAAGATTTGGAACGCTTCCCGGTTCGCGCTTATGCATTTGACAAATTATGCGCTGAAGGACAGCGATGCCAAAAACTTGGAAGATGAAGACAAGTGGATTTTCACGAAATTAAACAGGGCTATTAAGGATTATGCGGCTAAAATGGATTCTTACGAATATCCGAGAGCCAAGGAGATTATAGACGGCTTTTTCTGGAATGATTTCTGCAACAATTATCTTGAGATTGTGAAGGCAAGGGTTTACGAGCCGGAGAACAAACAAACTTTGAAAGCAGCTCAATTTACGATTTACAAAGTGGTTTTAGGGATATTAAAACTCTATGCCCCATTTATGCCTTTTGTCACCGAAGAAGTGTATCAGGATTATTTCCGGAAAACAGAAAAAACAAAAAGCATCCATTTGACGCTTTTGCCGGAGCCGGAGAAAAAATTTGATTTCCCGGCTATTGCCAGCGATTTTGAAACAGCGATTGACGCTATTGTCCAAATTAGGAAATATAAATCCGAACATCAACTCTCCATGAAAGCAGAACTTGGCGAAGTTTCAATCAAAGTCAAAAACAAGGGGAAAATAAAAAAATACTTGCCATTGATCAGCAAACTAATGTCAGTGAAAAAAATTGAGTAATTTATTTCTTTTTTCGTAGATTATCTAAATCTGCCCTGCTAATACCCGCCTCTCTTAAAATACTCATTATTATTCCTCTTGGCAGTTGGCAGGTCTTTTATATGACAAGAGACTACTGCTCTTTTTTAGTTTTCGGATGATAGAAAACAAAATGACTTCCAGTAGTATGGTCTAATCGGAAGCCAAGATCCTTAAGAACTCGTAATAATTTTTTAGAGGTTAGCGCGGAAAGTTTAGGCATGGGCTGGAACCTTTTTAATCTCTACCGAAGTAAAAAAATTTTCCTTGTCAGTAGGGACAGGTTCTTTGTGCTTTCTCAGGGAGGCAACATATCCCTTAATAGCGTCAATGGCCATTTCTCTCCCCTCCTGAAGGGTGCGGCCGTATGTAACGCAGCCGGGTAAACTGGGAACAATTACTGTAAACCCGCCCTTTGGTTCTGCGCGGAATATTGCATTATAGTTGAGATTTTTGTCCATACCTCTATTCTATTAGAATTATTTTTATTGTCAACTCACTAAAATTTGTATTTCATCTTCATGGCTTGTTTTGCGAGAGCCAAGGTTTCTGCGACTCTTTTTTGGGTCTTTTTTCTCCCCTGTTCCAGAATATCCTTTATCAGATTTGGTTTTTTAGCAAAGTCATTTCGCTTGTCGCGAATCGGTTCTAAGAATTCATTCAGCATTTTTGCCAATTGTTTTTTGCCGGCAACGCAGCCGATTTTTCCTGCCTCGCACAAGGATTTTATTCCTTCTTGTCCTGAGCTTGTCGAATGGGTCGCTTTTTCCGGGAAGAAAGCCAGATAATATTGATAAATGTTGCAAATTTCCGGCCGGCCCGGGTCGCCTAAATGAATCTTTTTCGGGTCAGTAATGGCTTTCATCACCTTCTCTTCCACTATCTTGGGGCTATCAGACAGAAAAATAGCATTGTTTCTTGATTTTGACATTTTCTGGCCGTCTAATCCGGGCAAAGTCGGTGTTTGGCTCAAAATGGCTTCCGGCACTGGGAATACTTTGCCGAACAAGCGGTTGAAAGTGCTGGCAATTTCCCGCGTAATTTCAATATGAGGCAACTGGTCTTTGCCTACCGGTACCGCATCAGCTCTGACGCACAGAATATCCGCTGCCTGCGACACCGGGTAACCGATAAACCCCAAACTTGCTTTTTTAGTGCCTGACGCCCTAATTTCGTCTTTGACAGTCGGATTTCTTTCCACTCGCGCCATTGTTACCAGCATTGAAAATAGAAGGGTCAATTCCGCGATTTCCGGAATTTGGGACTGGACAAATATAGTTGACTTGTCCGAGTCAATGCCGACTGATAAATAGTCAAGCACGATTTCATTGATATTTTTTTCTATATCCTCGACCTTGGACAACTGGTCGGTCAAGACCTGATAATCAGCAATAATAAAATAGGAGTCGTATTTATCCTGCATTTCCACTCTGTTTTTGAGCGAGCCGACATAATGGCCTAAATGCAATGGTCCGGTCGGCCTATCCCCTGTTAATACTATTTTTTTATTTTTTTTCATATTTTGTATCCTATATTCGTATTTTATCCAGCAGTTTTATGTTTTATATTATAACACAAAATCCTCATTTTGTCGCAACGAGGCCCGGCCTCGTAATCTTCATAATGGCTTATTGTTAGGGTCGCACCCTAACAATTGGTGCCGGAGAGTTTAATTTTTTCTTCTACTTTGTCCTGAATGTCTTTTATCACAAAAGGCAAAATTTTGTAAGGTTTAATCGTTTGTTTTTTCAAATGCTTGAGCATTGATTTTTTCCACACCTCTCTCAATTCAGTATTAATGTTTATTTTCACAACCCCATTTTTAATAGCTTTTTTAATATCATTATCATTTGTTCCGGAACCGCCGTGCAAAACCAGAAAAACATTGAGTTCTTTATTGATTTTTTTCAACAAATCAATGTTCAGCCGTATTTTATTCTTGTATGTTCCGTGAACATTGCCAATATTTATCGCCAAGGAATCAACGCCAGTGGCTTGCACAAACTTTTTCGCTTTTTCTATATCCTCATAAAACGACTCTTTTGCCTTAAATTTCTTTTTATGAGTTTCCGAACTTCCTTTGATTGATTTGATTTCCCCCTCCACTAAGACCCCTCTTTGATGGGCGTATTGGACAATTTTTTTGGCAGTCTCAATATTCTGTTTAAGGGACAAGTCGCCTCCGTCAAAATGGACGCAATCGTAGCCCATATCAATTGCTTTTTTGATAAGAGCAATATCTCTGCCGTGGTCCAAATTAAGATAAATATAGGGAAATATTTTTCTGTAATAGTTTCTTAAAATAATCGCCTTTTTTAAACCAAAGAATTTCACTTCTCCTCCGCTGGTGCCGAGAATGACCGGCGCCTTGGCTTTCTCAGCCGCTGAGATGATTGCTTTCAATTGTTCCGATGTGGAAAAATTGAATTGTCCTATCGCCCACTTTCCCCTTTTGGCTTTTTGTAAAAAATATTTAAGAGATTCCTTTTTAGAGCGCATATTTTTTAATTTTAATTTTGCGGTATTTCTGACCCTTTTTTAATAATCCGTCTTTGGCTCCCCATTCCTTGATGCAGGCAGCGGTATTGGCGCTTCCAAGTTGGATTGCCTCAATTATGTTCTTCTTATTTATCAATCCTGCCACCAACCCTGAGCCAAAGGCGTCACCCGCTCCGGTCAAATCAGCAACCTTGCTTCTGAAAACCTCGCCTTTATAGATAAATTTCCCGTCAAAAGCCATTAACCCCTGTTCTTCGCCGGTCACAAAAAGTCCTTTCAAAAATGGCTTTATCTCCAGAAAAATATCCTCTGTTTTGCGGCTTCCAAAAAGCATTTTCGTTTCTTTTTCATTGGTAAGCAGGACATCAATTTTCGGCAAAAGGGCTTTAATTGATTTTTTATACAATTCAATTTGTTCTTTGCCCGGATTGAAAGCCACTTTTATCTTGTTCTGGTGGGCGAAATCGATAATTTGTTTTGTTTTTCGGGCGCATTCCCCTGAAAGCGGAGCCAAATAAAACCAGTCCGCCCGCAGTTTATTCAGATTGAAATTTTTAGGAACATAATTGGAAGCGTCCCGATAAACTAAAATAACTTTGCCTTTTTCTCTCTTACTAAGAATCACCGAGTGATTGGTCGTTTTGCCAGTCAGAGAACTCAAAAATTCCGTTGATATTTTATACCTTTTCAAATCCAGCAGGACCGAAAAGCCGGCATAATCTTTCCCAACGCTTCCGCAAAAAGCAGTTTTTAGGCCTTGCTGGGCAAAGGTGGCGGCGGCATTGGTTCCCCCTCCGCCGGTGCGGATTATCAATTCGTCCATTTCTATCTTGTCGCCCAAAGGAAAGCAAAGTTTCCGGTCAAAAAATTCTTTGGAAAAAACAAAGATGTCTTCGCTGGCAGAACCAAATGTTATCACATCATATTTCATAGATTTTGCCGAGATCGTTTCTCGGCAGATTTTATTCTATTACTACCTTTTCAAAATCGACTAATTCTTTTTTAAATTTGAGCCAACTATTAACAAATTCTCGACAACTATCTGCGCCTTCCATTATTTTGTCTAAAAATTTTCTATTTGTCAAAGAAGGGAAATTTTTCTTCCCCAAATAATCTAGATAACTTGACCATTTATACTTATTTTCTAAAAAATTGACCGCCCCATTTATGTCCTTGATTTGTATTCCTTTATTTTTCCATCCCGGGATTATCAATGATATTGGGTTCGTATGAATATAAACAAACACGGTTTTTAATTGTCCTTCTGTACTGACACGAACTATCCGGTATCTTCCCTGAAAGAGATGCCCGTTTCTTTCATATTTTTTATTATAATAACCGCTATATCCCGCTCCAATCTTATGCATTAGTTTGCTGATTCCGTCATTTCGGATCTGTTTTATTAATAGATGAATATGATTTGGCATTAGGCAAAATGCCAAGATTTCTACTAAGGGTTTTCTCTTTTTTCTATCCCCGCCGAAATTCCTGTCGAGAGTTCCGCCGAGATCATTTCTCGGCGGAGATAAATTTCTTCTGTAATCCCTATCTGTTGGGTTTTCGTCATTAAATTCAAAAAGATTGTTTATCATTCGAAAATAATCTTTTTCGCTACGAAAAAGATCTATCCCTTCTATAGTTCGGGTGACAATATGATATATTTCTCCATTTACTATTTCAGGCCTTTTTAACGGCATTCATTTATTGTTCATTGAATTTGCCGAGAAATGATCTCGGCAGATTTGGCAGATTTTTCTTAATGATTTTTACCCTTTAAGTCCACTAATGTTTTGACAACCGCGTCAGGACTTAAAGACATTGACCCGATTCCCTCTTTTGCCAGAAATTCCGCAAAATCGACAAAAGTTGAAGGAGCATCCCCGCAAATGCCGACATATTTTTTCCTTGCCAAACATTTTCTTATCACTATTCTCAACAATTCCTTCACTGCCTCATTTCTTTCATCTGTGATATGGGAGATTTGGGCATTGTCCCTGTCCATTCCCATAGTCAACTGCGTAAGGTCGTTGGAACCGATGCTCATTCCGTCAAAAATATCCAAAAACTTATCAGCCAAAATTACATTAGACGGAATTTCGCACATTACATAGGCCTTTAATCCGTCTTTTTCCTGCTTCAGGCCGAATTTCCCCATCAAGTCAATTACTTTTGCCCCTTCTTCAGGAGTGCGGCAGAAAGGCACCATCACGGAAACATTTTTCAACCCGAAGACATCTCTCACTCTTTTAATCGCTTCGCATTCCATTCCAAAAGCAGGCGCAAATCTTTCATCATAATACCGCGAAGCGCCTCGCCAGCCAATCATCGGGTTTTCCTCAATCGGCTCATACTCTTGTCCGCCTATCAGTTGGGCATATTCATTGGTTTTAAAATCAGAAAATCTGACAATTACCTCCTGTGGATAAAAAGCAGCAGCAATCTGGCCGATGCCCTCTGCCAGTTCTTTTATAAAGAATTCTTTTTTATCCTTATGCTCTATGGTTATTTCTTCAATTTGCTTTTTTAATTTCCCGCCCTTCATCTTATTGAAATTGTAGAGCGCCATTGGGTGGCATTTGATTTTTTGGGCGATGATAAACTCTTCTCGGGCCAAACCCACTCCCTGCACCGGCAAAAATGATGTTTTGAAAGCCAATTCCGGCGCCCCGATATTAACGCTTATCTTGACTTTGGTTTTCGGCACTTTTTTGAGATTGTATTCCTTAACCTCATAAGGGACTTTCCCGGCATAAATTTTGCCCTTTAATCCCTGAGTGCAATCAACCGTAATATATTGTCCTGTTTTTAAGACCTTAGTCGCTTTTTCGGTGCCCACGATGCAAGGTATGCCCAATTCCCGGCTGACAATCGCGGCATGAGCGGTTTTAGAACCCTCGTCGGTCACGATAGCCGAAGCCATTTTCATAATCGGCACCCAGTCAGGGTCGGTCATCTTAGTGACCAAAATCTCCCCTTTCTTGAATTCACTCATCTTCCTTACATTAGAAACAATTCGCGTTTTTCCCTCGCCGATTTTATCCCCAATGGCAATACCTTTAAGAATGGGCTCTGTTTTGGCATTGATAGAATATTCTGTATAAGTTGTTTTCTTTTCCGAGCGATGGATTGTTTCCGGCCTTGATTGGACAATGAAAAGTTTGCCGGTTTTTCCGTCTCTGGCCCACTCCAAATCCTGGGGCATCCATTTTTTATTCAAACCGGAATAGTAATCCTCAATTTTGCAGGCCCATTTCGCCAAAGTAATAATATCATTGTCAGACAAAGAAAACTTCAATTGCTGTTCCTTGTTCACCGGCACTTCTTTTAACCCGCCCTTGGCGTTGTAGACAAGTTTTTTTGTTTTCCGACCAAGATTTTTTACGATTATTGACTTATATCCTTCTTTCAAAGTGGGTTTGAAAATAAAGAATTCGTCGGGAGTAATTTTCCCTTTGACAATCATTTCTCCCACCCCCCAAATGGAATTGATAAGAACTACATTCGGAAAGCCAGTTTCTGTGTCCAAAGTAAACATCACTCCAGATGAACCGATCCCCGAATTAATCATTTTTTGGATCCCGACCGATAAAGCAATCTGCAAATGGTCAAAGCCCTTCTCCTGGCGGTAAGCAATGGCTCGGTCGGTAAAAAGCGATGATACGCACTTTTTGACCGCTGTTAGAACTTCTTGCTCGCCCGAAATGTTGAGATAGGTTTCTTGGGCGCCCGCAAAAGAAGCAGTATTGTGGGTCATAATCCCCCCCACTCCGGCGGCAAAATTTTGCGTCCCCGGGACGATAAAATCATAAACAAAACCAGAATATTTAATTGCCTCAATTCTTTTAATTTTATCCCAAAGAATATCGGTATCTATCAAATCCAATAATGGTTTTGATTTCATGTCTTTGGCTATTTTCTTCAGATATCTAACCCCATAGGTTCGCAGCGATTTTCTATTACCTTTATTCCATGGCTCTACTTCTTTTTTGAATCTACCAAGATGGTCATAGTTTATGTATTTTTGGATTATCCTTGTTTTCAGCGGTAGATTAGTTTTCTCTGAGACGCTAAAACCACAGCGCGCGCACTTATAGCGATTAACCCTTCCTATATTATTGGTTCTATATGCCCCCCCCCGACATAACGTCGCGCCGCATTTGGGGCAAACAAATCTTTCAATTTGTTGCAACTCAACCTTTGGCCTTAAACTCTCCTCCATGAGTTGGGCAATTTTTTTGCTTGCCGGAATGGTATCAATAAAGTCCTGGTGTTTTTTAATCTTATCGAATTTTTTTATAAATTCCTTTAATTTGTTTTGTCGGCTTTCGGAGCTGAATCCGATTAGCTGTTGAAATTTTTTCGCCTCGCTTGCCGGGATAAGAATTTGAGAACATTTTTTCGTAATGTGGTATCTTATCTGGAGCAGCTCCAAGAGTTTTGCCGTACCGCCAATCAACTTCTTAGACAGAGAAGCATAACCTATGTGAGATTTTTCAATCCAACCATCCCCGTCAAATAAACCCTTTAGAAACTCGCCGATTATTTCTTTGGGTTGGCTAAAAATAAATTCGGGCACATATTTCGCCTTGCAGGACCTCCCCTTGCCCTTGAAAGGAAGGGCCTCCCCGCTGATATTTTGAAGCAGGACAGCTAAGACCGCATTTTGCAGTCTTACTTTTCTTTTATAGTTAAGCTTTCCGGATTTGTAGCTGCCAATCGTTTTATAAAAATTTCTGACCCGGGCAAGGACCTCTTTTGTGTCGCAGGAGATATCGATACAATTCTTTTTTTCATAAATTGAACCCTCTGCCAAATAAACGCCTAAGAAATAAGCAAAATCCTTGTTTATTTCTATTCTTTCCGGCAAGCCGTATTGTTGGTCAAGCGTATTCTTTTGATTTATTGTCACCCTGCCGTTGTAAATTATTATATCCTTATTTTTAATAGTTTCTTTTACATTTAAAAATCTTGCTCCGTTGCAGGGTAAGGGTATAAATTGTGTGGCCGGCACCCGCGTGTTTTCATTAACCTTATCTATAGACGAGATTTTAGTACTGAATGTGTCGGGGTCTAAAACTAATAAAGAATGATTAGGGGTAATAGTAATTTCTCGCCCAGATTTAGTGGTTATTTTATATAATTTTTTGTTTGCAGCAGGGTGTCTATAAATATCTTCAATTTTACACCACTCAATTTTATTATTTCCATTAAGAGAGGGCACAAAAATAGGATCTTTTATCTCACCGCCTTTTAACAAATTAAAGAGTTTTTCTATTTCTATGTATTTTATAGTATTGCCTGTCTTTGCAAAAACCATTTCATCGGCTGCAATGCTTGGCAGGTCTTCCGCAGTCGCGGAACTGCGCACCGCGACAATCACATCCTTTTCCTTGTAAATCTGGCAAAGTTTTTTGTAATACTTAATGATTTTTCTTTCCAATTTCTTGGGGATTTCCGCTCCCAAAATCAGTTCTCTGGATTTCTTGCCTGTTTCCTGTAAGTTTTTAATATCATCGGGTTTAAAATTTTTAAAAATTTCTTTTAATTGGTCATAGACCCCGGTTTCTTTGAGAAAATAAAAATAGGCGTGGGAAGTAAGGGCAAATCCATTGGGGATATTTATCCCCTCAGGAACCAAATGCCTGAACATTTCGCCGAGAGAGGCGTTTTTTCCTCCCACCAAAGGGACATCTTTAATTCCAATGTTTTTAAACCAAACAATATATTTTTTAAACATAAAGCAATTATCAATCAATGATTATTGATTAATGATTAATGATTGGATTGCCCTGACCGCCCGGTACGGGTCAGGATAATTAGGGATATGATTTTTCTCCAAAATTTTCCCGGCCGGCTCGGTTAATTTCCCTCCGATAAAAGCAGTGACAATCGGCTTTTGGGGCCATTTCTTTTGCGCTTCTATTATGATTTTAGCATTTTTAATTGGTTCGGTCATTGTCTGGGGGGTCTGAATTACTATTAAACCACTAATATTTTTTTGGGACATCATCGCCTCTATCGCAATTCGGTATCGGTCGGAAAGCGCGTCTCCCACCATATCCATTGGATTGCTTTTGGAATATCCGGGATGCATTAATTTTGAGTTCTCTATTTTTCTTAATGCCGCAGGGCTTGGTTTGGGCAGTTTTATCCCTAATTGAAAACAATAATCAGCCGTTAGAATTCCCGCTCCTCCGCCGTTAGTGACAACCGCGATTCCATTTTTGCATTTCGGCTGCCATGATAATGCTTTTGAAATATCCAAAAGCTCTTCTATAGAGGAAACCACTGCGAGGCCGGCTTGTTTAAAAGCAGCGGAATATATTTGGCTTTCCCCGGCCAAAGCGCCGGTATGGGAGAAAACCGCTTTTTTGGAACCAGGATTTTTCCCTCCTTTCAGGACTATGACCGGTTTTTTGGCGCTTGCTTCTTTAGCTGATTCAAAGAATTGCCTGCCGTTTTTCAATCCTTCCAGGTACAGGGCAATTACTTTCGTTTTTGGGTCATTTTTAGCCCAATTCAAGAAGTCCGTCAAAGTTAAGCCCGCTTCGTTGCCATAGGATATTATGGCGGAAAAACCCCAGGATTTGCCGTTTGAGGCGTCAATAATGGCGTCTATCAGAGCCCCGGATTGGGATATAAGGGCGATGTTCCCCTTGCTCGGCGTTAGGGGTGCAAAGGAAGCGTTGAGCCCTGTACAAGGCCTTAAAACGCCCAAGGAGTTGGGACCCACAAATGGCGTATCGGCGCGGTTTAAGGCCTGTTTTACCTTATCCTGCAAAATAGCCCCTTTTTGCCCTGTTTCGGCAAATCCAGAAGAGATAATAATGGCTGATTTTACCCTTTTTTGGATGCATTGCTCTACTACTTTTGGCACGATTTGAGCTGGCACAGCGATTACTGCCAAATCAATCCCCTCTTTTATTTTTAAAACAGAGGGTAAGGTTCTAACGCCAAAGACCTTTTTCCGATTAGGATTTATTAAAAAGATTTTTCTCCTTGATCCGCCTTGGGCGGAGGCTTTCTTGCCATTAATTAAATTTTTAACCAGTCCCCTGCCAACCGAACCAATCCTGTCCGTGGCGCCGATAACAGCGATTGTTTTAGGATTAAAAAAATAATCTAATTTCATATGACAATTTTGGCATCAATAACAAAAACATCTTGCTTGTTTGCTATCACCGGATTTAAATCAATTTCCTTAATCTTTTGCTCTTTTGAAATCATTAAAGAAAGAGATAATAAAATTTTTTCTAATTTTTTGAAATTGACCGGTTCTCTATTCCTATACCCGTTAAGGATTTTATTTCCCTGAATTTCGCTTATCATTTTTTTCGCCTCTTTATTATTAATAGGCGCGAGCCGGAAAGAAATATCTTTTAATACTTCTACGAATATCCCGCCAAGCCCGAAAGCGACTATTGGCCCAAACACAGAGTCCTGTTTGGCGCCGATGATAATCTGCTCGCCGGGAATCATTTTCTGGATAACGATTTTCGTCTTCTTGGTCTTGGCAATTTTTTCAATCTTCGCCCACGAGGTTAATAAGTCCTTTTCATTTTCAATATCCACAATCACTCCTCCAATATCTGTCTTGTGGATTATTTTAGGGGAAAAGATTTTCAAAACCACTGGAAATCCATTCTGTTTTGAAAACAAGATTGCCTCTTTGGCGGTTTTAACAATCTTGGCTTTTGCCTGCGGAATTTTGTATTCTGCGAGTAGTTTTTTTGTAGTTTTAAAATCTAAAAGCATATTCAATAATTGTATCCTATATTCCCAAAAATGAAAACAAAACCGCTTGCGCGGCGGTTCATTTTTTATAATATAATTTAATAACTTAACTTCATGTCTAACTTTTCGGCAATCTGCTGAATCCATTTTTCGTGCCTATCAACTTTATGAGTCAACATCACCATCTCTTGAAAATACTTATCGGCTCTTTTCGCGTAAGCGTCAACAGAAGTCAGCAGATTATCAAAATCTCCTTTTGTGGAAAGATTTCGGACAGCCTCTTTCAAATCATCCTTGGTAACGAATACTTCTATCAATTTTAAAATATCTTCTTCAGTAAGCATTCTATTCTTTTAATAGTTTAGTCTCAATTTAATTATATTTTTCTAAATTACCTTGTCAATTTATAGTTTTTTCCCTACAAACTCCGCGAATTCGGCTAAACGACAGGCATAAGCCCATTCATTATCATACCAGGCGATTACTTTTATCGTTTTGCCGTTTGCCATTGTGGATAAAGTATCTACAACAGCGGAAAAATTATTCCCCTTAAAATCCATTGAAACTAAGGGCGCATTTTCCACAGTCAAAATGTGTTGAAAGTTTTTTTGTTTTGAAGCGTTTCTGAAAGCGGAATTAATTTCATCAACCGAGGCTTCTTTTTCTAAATTGCAAACTAAATCCAATAAAGACACTGTTTGAGTGGGTACCCTGATAGCCAAGCCGTCCATCCTGCCTTTAAGTTTTGGAATTATTTTCCCGATTGCCTCGGTAGCGCCTGTGCTTGTTGGAATAATATTCGCGCCTGCGGTTCTGGCCCTTCGTAAATCCTTATGCACCAAATCAAGTATTTTTTGGTCGTTGGTATAACTGTGTACCGTGGTCATAAACCCGTTCACAATCCCGAAGTTATCGTCAATCACCTTTGCCACCGGGGCTAAACAATTGGTGGTGCAGGAGCCCATATCCACAATATCGTCTTTCTCCGGATTGTAGTCGTTCTCATTCACTCCCAAAACAAAACTCGGGATGTCCGCATCTTTGCTGGGCGCGGAAATGACAACCTTTTTAGCGCCTGCCTTCAAATGTTTTAAGACAAGTTCTCTGGTTCTGAAAGCGCCTGTGCATTCCAAAACCACATCAATCTCCAATTTTTTCCAAGGCAGTTTTTCCGGATCTGGCTCTGAAAACACTTCAATACTATGCTTGTCAACTATCATTTTTCCGGCCTTCACCTCCACCGACTTATCGTAAATTCCGTAAGAAGAATCGTACTTCAAAAGATGAGCCAAGGTGTCGGCTGAATCTAAATCATTAATCGCCAAAACTTCAATGTTTGGTTGATTTTTGAGAATATGGCGCAAAGTAAGCCGGCCAATTCTCCCAAAGCCGTTTATCGCTATTTTGACCATAACTTTAAGTTAATTTTACTATTTAAGATTAAGTAATTCCATTATTTTTTTCTTATCAAAACCGACCACAATCTCATCGTCAATCTCTATCACCGGCACCGCCATTTTACCGGTTTTTTCAAAAATATAGTTCTGGGCATTCTCATTGTCAGTGACATCAATAACTTCAAACTTTACCCCTTTTTCATAAAGGAATTGTTCTAATATCTCGCAATAAGGACAGCTCGGGCTTGAATATATTTTTACAACCGCCATAGTATTTCTTTATTTTGAATTTTGTTTTACGCTTTACGCTTTGCGTTTTACATTTTCTTTACTCGCAGCTTCCGGAATTCGCCGCGTTCCCGCTTTCATCTATTGTTTGATTGCATTCTTCCGGCGGATTTTTGAATGCAGAACAAATAGCGTCTTTGTAGGACTCGGCTGACCTTGCTCCGTCATAATTCATTCCGTTGATGATTATGGTTGGAGAGCCGGCTATTTTAGCGGTTTCCGCGCCGCCATGAGAAGCGGGATTTTGTACCGGATATTCTTGATTAGCCAAGCTGACTTCTTGAGCCATAAGGCCTATGGCTTCATTGGCTTGGCATTGTTTAATCTTTTCCGTGTCAATGTTCTGCTCGCGGGCAATGGCTTCCCACTTGCTATCAACATCCTCCGAGCTGGTCTGTTCATTAATGCCCATAACAAAATCCCATAATTTATCCGGTTGGTATTTTTGCACGCAAAGCTCTCTTACGCCCTGATTAAGCTCCTGAATGCCGTGCATTGAACAATAGGTTTTTTCCGGGTCCAAGCAGTAATCGGGATAACCGGAAGCGTAATCATCATAAAAGATATAGTGGAGCTTTATATCCACCTTATCGCCCAACAAATCAGCCACTGGCTTCATTAAGTCCTCTGCTTGATTGCCAAAGGGGCAAAAAGCCATTACAAATAAGCCCACTTCCGGTTTGTCTGTTTGCGGAATGCCTTGCTCTTCCACCGGGGTCATATCGAAAGAGTTAAGAAATAAGATTTTTCCATCCTTGGTAACGTAGACTTTTTCGCTTTGGCCCATAACATCAAAGTTAACCTCATAGACACCGCTTTTTTCTTCGCTGCCGGTTAAAGTGAACTCCGTGTCCGGAGAAGCTAAATTTTCCTCGATATAGGTAATGGTCTTTTGGGCGGCGTCATCCTTAGATAATTCTCCCCCCACTCCCGTGCTTTTATTAAATATGAAAGCGCCAGGAACAAAATTCTGATACAACAAAATTGCTAACAAGATTGCCGAAATTCCTCCCAAAAAGATAGTTGACGATCCTTTTGCCTTGTCCATAATAATATTTAATGATTAATGATAATTGATAATTTTAGCATAATACTTAATTTTTTGAAACCTTGCCAACAATGCCTTCATCAAACCAATTTTTGACCATAACTTTTTTGGTCATTTAATAATTTTAGAATTTGATTTTTCAATTCTGGCAAATCTTTTTCTGCAATTTTCCAAATTCTTTTTAAATTCACACCAAAATATTCATGGATAAGAATATCTCTTATTCCAGCTATCTTTCTCCACGGCACTTCGGGATAATCATTCTTAAAATCCTTAGGTAAATTTTTAGTAGCTTCGCCAATAATTTCTAACCTCCTAATAATTGCATCTTGATACTGGGTATCTTGAAAAAAATTTTCCTCACTAGTCATCTCAACATAGTTTTCTATTCTTTCTATGCTTTCTAAAATATCGTTCAAATATGGCCTAGGGTCTTTATCCATATATAAGTGATTGTTCGCTTAATATTCTTTCTTTAATAATCGGTTTAAGGGTGTCATATTCTACTAAATCAATCTTTCTCCCGAGAGTATCTTCTATTTCCAGTTTAATGCCGATAAAATCTAATAAACTAATATCTTTTTCAATTTGAATCACGATATCAACATCACTATTCTTTTTAGCTTCGCCCCTTACCAAAGAACCAAAAATCGCCGCTTTCTTAATGTCATGCTTTTTTAAAATAGGAAGAATCTGCTTTTTTATTTTTTCTAAATCTTTATTCATATTTCTAATTTAACACACTTTTCCCTGTTCAGCAACGGTTTTGGTTCTTTTTTTTATTTCCTCTTGGTCGCCCAGATAATAATGTTTTATCGGCTTTAAGTTTTCGTCCAGCTCATAAACCAGAGGCACGCCGGTCGGGATATTAAGTTTTAAAATTTCAGCGGGCGGAATATTGTCCAGATATTTTACCAAAGCCCGCAAACTATTGCCATGAGCGGAAATCAAAACCTTTTTGCCTTCTAATATAGCGGGCGCAATTTCTTCTCTCCAATAAGGCAAGACCCTTTCTTCCGTGTCTTTCAAAGATTCGCCCAAAGGCAAAAGCTCCTTGGGAACATCTTTGTATAACGAGTCGTTTCCGGGCCAGCGCTCGTCATTTTTTTCCAAAAGCGGCGGCCGGACATCATAACTTCTTCTCCAGAGAAAAACATTATGTTCGCCAACTTCTTTCGCCATTTCCGCCTTACTCAAACCTTGTAGCGCGCCATAGTGCCTCTCATTCAAGCGCCAGCTTTTTTTGATTGGGATGCTGGCCAAGCCCATTTCCTTAAGGCATAAGTCCAACGTGTCTGTGGCTTTTTTCAAAACTGATGTAAAAGCAATATCAAAAACATAACCTTCTTTTTTTAGGAGGCGCCCCGCTTCAATCGCTTCTTGTTCGCCTTTTTCAGTCAAATCAACATCGGTCCAGCCGGTAAAGCGGTCCTCTTTATTCCAAACGCTCTCTCCGTGCCTCAATAAAACCAATTTATACATAGTTTGGTTTAGTCGGTTACAAATTGGAAATTATCAATCATCAGGTTGTAGATATCAATATATTGATTGTCCAACAAGGTGATTTCCAGATAACCATCCTTCATCGGCGCTAAAGCATCTGTTATCATATCCCCTGCTTTAAATCCCATAGACGCATCGCGCAAATATTCTATCTTGTAATATGGAACCTCCAAACCGCCAACCATAATTTTATCTAAAACAACATTTTTATCCTCGTCTGTTTTGCGAAAAGGAACAATAATCTCCTCGTATTGCTGGGTAGTGCGGAAGTTGATTGTTAAAATCAAATCCTTTGCCATACTAATACTGCAATCATTGGCTTTCAGGGCTTCAATTTTTTCTTTTGGCCCGAATACTATGGTCTTGGCGCACCTATCATTTGTCCAGCCCTCCGGATATTTCATGGCGAAGCCGTATTCCTCGTTATTGTATGTCTGCCAATTTTCGGTTTCGTCTACAGGCGGGGTAGGGTTCGGCGAGGGAGAAGGACTTCTCCCTTGGGGCCATAATATCCACATGAGGACCGCCACTGCGGCAATCGCTAAAACGACAATAAGATACAATATATTCTTACTTTTCATATTCTTGTTCAATTAATAATAATCTATTATATTTTGTCAGCCGTTCAGGCATAGCTGGCGCGCCTGATTTAATGAAGTCAGCGCCGACTCCGACCGCAAAGTCAGCGATGAAATCGTCCATTGTTTCGCCTGAACGATGGGAGACAATTATTTTCCATTGATGTGTTTTTGCCAATTTAACCGCTTCCATTGCTTCGCTTACTGTTCCTATCTGGTTTACCTTAATAATAGCGCCGTTGCAGGCGGTTTTTTCAATCGCCTCTTTTATTCTTAAGGGATTCGTAACCAATAAATCATCTCCGATAATTATAATTTTACTACCCATTTTGCTATAAATCTCCTGAAATCCCTGCCAGTCGTCTTCTGCGAAAGGATCTTCCAACCCAATAATAGGATATTTTACAATTAAATCGCTGTAAAATTCAAGCAAAGCATCTCTACTGAACAACAGGTCTTCAAGTTGATAAGTTTCCCCTTCTCGGAAATGGGTAGCAGCGCAATCCAGGATAAAATCAACTTCTTTTTTGTTCAATCTGGCTTTAACCGCCGCTTCTTGCAAGAAATTTAACGCTTCGACAGCAGATGAAATATCCGGAGCAAAGCCCCCCTCGTCGCCAATAGGCAGATTATCAAACTTCCTGCTTAAAATACCTTCCAGCGATTGATAAATATCCTTCGCTGCTTGAAAATTTTCCGCAAAACTATTCATCTGCGGAACAATCATAAACTCCTGAATATCTAAATCGTTTTGCGCATGCGCTCCCCCGTTGATAATATTAAAACAAGGCAAAGGCATTTTGAAATTTCCAATTCCCAAATCCCAATGACCAATTTGGCTAATGTGCTGATAAAGAGGAATGTTTTTTACTGCTGCTCCTAAGCGCGCGACTGCCATTGAGACGCCAACAATGGCATTGCCTCCCAATACCGACTTATCAGTTGTTCCGTCAATCTCAAGCATTAAATCGTCTATTTCTTTTTGGTTTATCGGGTCTTTGCCGATTAATTGCGGAGCAATAATTTCATTTACATTTTTAACCGCTTTCGGAACCTCAATGACCTTGGCTTCCAATTTTCCAGTGGAAGCGCCGAAAGGAACCCCTGCTTTAACCGAAAAATCAGCGGTTTTTGCCGTAACCTCTATGGTCAGATTCTTTCGTGAATCCAAGATGCTCTGTGCTGTAATTGATTTAATCTTCGCCATTTTTAATCAATAAACTTCTTGTATATTATTTTATATCAGAATTACTTAATGAAGAATGTCTCAAGTTCGTCTTTAATCAATAATCGCCGTATATCAGAATTTGCTATAAGAGCAAGGGACGGTTTATGAGAGAAGCCGATATATTCAATTTTTTTATTCATAGACCTGACTTTCTCAATGGCTGGCAGAAGGTCGGTGTCGGAGGTAACCAAAATTACCGTGTCGTAAGTATTTTCATAAGCGCCGATTAACAAATCGACCGCCATTAAAACATCAACGCCTTTTTCATGATATTTGTCAGTTTTTAATAATTCGCCAAGTCCTAACGCCCAATTGTTCTTTTTAAGTTTACCTAATAATTTTTGTTGGGCGCTCATCAATTGTCGGCTTTTTGGGTTATTCGTTTCTTCTCTAATCGCCCCAATATAATATTTTTTCAACACTAACTCTCTTTTACCGCTTAAAAATTGACTGAATTTTTCATAATCAAAATCTAAGAGATTTTTAATTTCCACTTCTTTTAGGCGGTGGTAAAAATTGTTGCCATCGATAATTATAAATATTCTATCTTCCATAAACAAAATCCTGCACCTATAAAATAAGCGCAGGAGGGGTTAATGTTCTTATTTTACCAAAACCAAAAATCCTGTCAAGCCCCTGTTTATTTCTTTTGATATCCTTATTGCACATAAATATTTTTTAATCAATAAACTTAAAAGTGGAAAGGATTTCTTGGATAATCCTGTATTCTGACAATGAGGTGTAATTTAATTCTTCTGCAACAACCTTCTTCTCGTAATCATAGTGAATAATAATCAGATGATTTGGCTTTTCAAAAAATATCTCCGCAGTGGTATTGTTGAGCGGCGAAGAACCTTGAGTGGTCTCAATCACAAAACCCTCTAAACTACCTATCATATATTCATTTAAGCTCGTAAGCATAGAAAATTCAGGGTGCCTGACCGATAGTTCGTTTAGTTCCTCAGTCTTTATTTCGACATATTTTCTTAAGGTAGAAAACTCAACTGGGAGTTTTTTGACCAGGAAAGTCAATATAGATGGTTTATTCACGGAAATCGTAAGTTCAATTTCGTCATCCAGGGAATCATATTTTTGAGTTACGATTAACTCTTGCGTCTTTCCTCCGCTTGCGTCAGTCCATTTGGGATATTTAAAACTAAAACCATATTCTTCATTTGTGTATATTTGCCAATCCGCTGTTTCGTCGGTGGGTGATGTTGGCGTTGGCGTTAGAGAAGGCGTTTCTCCCCCTGACCAGGATTGCCAGATTAAAACTCCGCCGATTATTACGACAAAAAGGCAAATAATTAAAATAGAGAGGGGCTTAATCATAATATGATTAATGATTAATGATTAATGATTAATTATTAGTTATCAATTATTGATTATTTTTTTAAATTGCGGAGATAATCATAAACAGAAAGCGCGGCTTTGGCGCCTTCGCCTGCTGCAATAACAATTTGATTGTATTTTACATCTGTAACATCCCCGGCGGAAAACAGCCCGGCTGTTTTTGTCTGGCCGGTTTTGGGGTCAATAACAATCTCGTCTTTCTCGTTAAAATCCACCATTTCTTTAATAAAAGAAGTGGCGGGTTGGGTGCCGACTGACACGAAAACCCCTTCCACCTTAAGATTCTTTTTTTGTTTGCTCTTTACATCTTCGTAAGTTATCCTTTCAACTTTGTTTTTGCCTTCAATGCTTTTCAAGGCAGCGGAATTAATAATTTCTATTTTTTCATTATGGCGTGCCCTTTCCTGCTCCAATTCGTCAGCGGCCAGTTTCTCCTGGAATTCCAGCAAATAAACTTTGGAAGCGTAATGAGTCAATTCAATCGCCGCCTTTACGCCGGAATTGCCTCCGCCGATTACTGCCACTGGCCTGTCTTTAAAAAACGGAGCGTCGCAGGTTGTACAGTAAGTTACGCCCTTGGCGATAAATTCTTTTTCTCCCGGCACCTCAAGGGGTCTCGGGTCTGCCCCGCTGGCGATAATCACGGAGAGAGAAATAAAGCGGTCGCCGTTTTTAGTGATAAGCTCAAAAATCTGGTTCTCTTTCCCAATCTTGATAACCTCGTCATTGACGATTTCCGCTCCGTATTGTTTTAGATGGTCTTCAAATTTCTTCGCCAAATCCATTCCCTTAATGTCGGGCAAGCCCGGATAGTTTTCCACCGACACCGCCCATTTTACCTGTCCCTGAAAATCCTTTGAAATAATCAATGTCCTTAATTTTTTCCTGATAGCGTAAATGCCAGCCGTTATTCCCGCTGGCCCGGCGCCGATAATTATTAAATCATATAAGACCTGATTTTCCATAATCTAAATTAGATTATCGTCTTTGCGAATTTTCTAAGCTCCGCTCCGTAGCGAGAATCTTTTAAAGTCAGATAAAGGTCGGTTTTCAGCCAAGCCATTTTGTTCCCGCATTCAAGCCATCTTCCCTCAAATTCGTAGCCATATATGCTTTTGCCTGCCTGAAGCATTTTGTCAAAAGTATCAGCCAAAACAATTTCCTGTTTTTCGTTGGGCTTGGCTGTTTTCAAAAAGTCAAAGACCTCCGGGGTTAATATGTATTTGCCAACAACCGCCAAATCAGACGGCTCTTCGCCCGGCTTGGGCTTTTCAACAATTCTTTTCACCTTATAGACCCGGCTGGCGATTTTCTCCACCTGGACTACTCCGTATAAAGGAAGAAGTTCTTTGGGCAGTCGGTAAAGCGCCAAAACCGGTCTTTGGCAGGTAGCGTAAATATTAATAAGTTGCTGGAGGCAAGGAACTCCTGATTCCACTATGTCATCACCAAAAAGCACGGCCACCGGCTCTTTTTTTAATTTTGGCATTGCCTGCAAAATAGCATGGCCGTCCCCCATCGGCTTTTCCTGCGTGACCGAGGAAAAAGAAACGCCCTCAATCAATTCTTCTAATTCCTTCAGGGCATCAATCGCCTCTGTTTTTTTCCGGCTGTGAAGAATCTTTTTTAAAGGCGCGGGAGAACCCTTGAAATAATCAAGAACAAATTTTTTCTTCCCGTTGGTCACAAAAATTACCTCTTCAATGCCAGAGGCCTTTGCCTCTTCAATAATAAATTGTATCGCCGGCTTATCAATAACCGGCCAGATTTCCTTCGGTATTATGGTTGACAGCGGTAAAAACCGGGTGCCTAATCCGGCAATCGGCAGAATCGCTTTTTTAATTTCGCTTTTCATATCAGATGATTTATTGATAATTAATCATTGATTATTAGCTATGGCGGAGGAAGGCCGGAATTTCCCATTTATTCTCTTCTTCAAGCATTTTCTTTTCATCCTCTGCCGCCTGCCGGTGCAAATCTAAGGCATTTCTCCGAACATTCGTCTTTTTGATAATTTCAACCCTTTTTGCCTGCTTTTTCTTTTTTATTTTTATTGTTTTCGGCTCTTCTTCTTTTTTCTCAAAACTTTTGTTGGTTATCATTTCCTCTTTTTCCCCCCTTGCTTCATTTGGTTTAATCTGTTTTGTTTTAGCGGCCCCGTCCTTTAATCCAATCGTTTTAGGAGCAAGTTCTTTCGTCTCGGGTTCTTCTTGTTTCTCCTTGATTAATTTTGGCTTCTGCTTTTTTGTCTTTTTTCTTTTTGATTTTGGCTTTTCTTTTGCCCCGCACCCCACGGCGATTAAAGTAATTTTTAGTTTTCCCTGGTGCTGGGCGTCTTGCATTACTCCGAAAATAATTTTTGCTCGCGGATTATAGCTTTCAATCTTTTTACTGATTTCGTCCACTTCGCTCATTTTCATATCTTTAGACCCCACGATGTTAAATAACATCCTTTCGGCTCCGGAAATGTCATAATTCATCAAAGGATTGTTTAAAATCGCTTCTGTCACTTTCTTAGCGCGGTTTGCCCCGCTGAACTCCTGCGAATTCAGATAAGCCAATTGGTTTTCTTTTTCCAAAATCGCTTTGAAATCCGAGAAATCAAGGTTAATCAGGCCCGGCAGATACAAGGTCTCGATAAATCCCTCCAAAATCTTGACCAAGACATTATTCATCGCTGACAACGATTTGTGAATCGGGGTCTTTTGGTCAATAATTTTAAAGATTCTCTGGTTCGGAATGATGGCAAAAGCGTTGACATTGGGTTCTATTTTTTTAAGCGAAATTCTGGCGATTCTTCCCCTTTCGCTGCCTTCAAAAGCGAAAGGCAAGGTAACTATTCCGAGCGACAAAATTCCTAAGCTCTTGGCGGTTTCCGCGAATACTGGCGTGGCGCCGGAGCCGGTGCCCCCACCTAAGCAGGAAATGAATATGCAAAAATCGCAATTTCTCAAAAGTTTTTCTATTGATTTTTTATCCTGCAAAGCGGATTTTTCCCCGAGTCCGGTATTCATTCCGCAGCCAAGCCCCCGGGTTATTTCCTTGCCGAAATAAAAAGCTCCGGCTTGTTTAGGAACCATTTTGATTGCCTGATAATCAACGTTAGCCACCATGAACTTAATCTTGTTCAAATGGGGCAATCTTTTCCGGTGTATTACTTTGGCGATTTCTCCGACTATCGAACCGCCTCCTCCGCCAATTCCAATGATGCCTATCTTGGGCTGGAAAAAAGTTTCCTGTTTCGTCTTTTTAGGAACAGCGCCAATGCCTTTGTCCTTCTGTTTTTTCTTTGCCTTATGTTTGGAAATTGAAGCTTGTTTTTTCATTGAAAATTGAAAATTGTAAATTGTAAATTCATATATTGTTCAATTTACCCCCGAACAGCGATTCGGTCAATGTCTAAAGGAGACTAAATAAGAACCTTTTGCTTAATAAAGCTCTTCTTCTCCTGTTCGGAGAAAATTCTTACTTTGCCGAACACGCCGTCGTAGCCCGGTTCAATATTTACTTTTCCTTCCCTCGCTCTTATGATGCCTTCAATCACCTGCTCTGAAGCAATATTTTTAAAATCGCTTGGCGGAACATTAAGCAGAATATTGAATTCATTTTGAAATGCGCTTATCAATTTATCGTATTCAGCGCCTACTTTCTTTGCGCTTGCTCCGCAGCCAAAGGCCTCGGCAATAATTTCTTTCAATGGAATCAAGCTCTTGAACGGCACCGCTCCTTCGGGAACGAATCCTTCTTCCCTGTCAGATAATGTGCTTATCCGGTTTGCCACCCCAAGGGTAAGGGGCATGCCGCAGACCGGGCAGATATTATTGTATTTCCTTGATTCTGTCGGAGACAAAGAAATTTCGCAAACCCGATGGCCGTCATAATGGTATTTCCCTTCCTCCGGGAAAAATTCAATGGTGTAGAGAAATTTTTTAGGGTCCTTGGATTTAATCGCTTCAATGATTCCGGAATAGCTTAAATCCGTGTCAAAAACATTGGCTTCTCGGCCCAACTTGCCCGGCGAATGGGCGTCAGAATTGGAAATTAAAGCCACGCGCCGGCCATCCGGAATCCTCCAAATCATTGAAGAGTCGGCAGACAGACCTGTCTCTAACGCAAAAATATGTTGTGAATAATCGTCAAAACATTCTTCTATGGAGTCAAATCCTGATTTTGAGCCAAAAATGGCAAACCAGGGCGTCATACAATGGGCTGGGACAAACAGGCAATCCTTGTCCGCTTCCAGGGTAATCTTCAAAAGCTCTTTGGCGTCTAAGCCTAAAATCGGCCGTCCGTCCGCCTTAAGGTTGCCGATTTTTGAAAGGGATTGATTAATCTTTTTAACCGCTTCTATTGACGGCGCTAATATCACAATATGAATCTTTCTTACTTTGCCCTTGGCGGAATAGATACAGCTTATCTCCGCGCTTAATAAAAACCTGACTTCATCTCGGGATTTTTTCAACCTAAAAAGCCCGGTTTCTGCCGGCTCTAATTTGTCCTCGATTTCCTGGAGCCATTGAGGATGAGTAAAATCGCCGGTGCCGACAACTTTTATCCCTTTTATCTTGGCTGATTCAGCGATATGCTCCAAATCCGCGTCCGGAGAAGTGGCGCGGGAGTATTTTGAGTGAATATGGAGATCGGCAATAAACATATTAAAAATCCCAATGTCAAAATCCAAATGTCAAATCCCTTCGACAGGTTCAGGGCGGGCAAATCCAAATGACAAATGTCAAAAGAATATATTTCTTCAATTTGGATTTTGGATTTTGAGCTTGATTTGGCATTTGAGCTTTGGATTTTGGATTTTTAATTATAATTCGAGTTCCCCGCTTATCCCCTGCATTGCCTCTAACGAAATCTTGGTGAATTCTTCCAACGATAATCCGAGAAGTTCTTGACATTTACTAATTATTTCTCGATTGGCGCCGCGGGCAAACGCCTTCTCTTTAAATCTATTCAGCACATTTTCCGCGGTGAGTTCTTTGATGCTTTTGGAGGGAAGAACCAAAGTGGCGGCGACAATCAAACCGCTCATCGGGTCGCAGGCGAACAATGATTTTGCCATAAGTCCTTCCGGCTGTATAGCGTGCGCTTCATTATGCGTTTTGACTGCTTCCGCCATTTCATCGCTGAAGCCCATATCTTTAAGTATTTCCGCGCCAACCAATGAATGCTTAAGCGGGTCATCTTTCGTCTTTTCATAATCAATGTCGTGCAGCAAGCCGGTTATTCCCCATATTTCCGAATCCCCGCCTAACCGCTTGGCAAGCCCGCGCATAATCGCTTCAACGGCCAGACAATGCTTGAGCAGGTTATTATTGAATAAATTTTCCTTTAACAATTTATATGATTCCTCTCTATTCATAATAATGACTGGATAATTTTTGTTTTTGGATAATTCTCTATCTGTTTAAGCTGGCTCTTGTTATACCATTCCCAAAGCCGTTTGGCTCCGATAAATCCGTCAAGGTCATGATTGAAATCCTTTAATTCCTTGAATTCAAATTCCCCTCTGGCCGGTAAAAATTTATGGTAGCAGTTTGACTTGCCTCCCCTGATTAAAACCTTTCCTCCTTTTGCCCTTTTCTTGGCTCCGCAAAACTTGCATTCTTCAAATTGGTCTAATCGGAGAATCCATCTTGTTTTGGCCATTCTTTTTGAAGGCACGGATTTATTGTAGGCGTTCATATAAGCGGCGAGCTGTAAAGAATACTCGTCCCAGATGCCGGAGCCGGTCTTAATGTCCAAGACCCCCAGCACTCCCTTAATTTCAATCAAGGCGTCAAGAGTGCCTGCGTACCGGTCCTCTAAATCATAGACCTTTCTTTCTATGTCATTCTGGATATCCAGAATTTTTGCTTTGTATTCTTTTTTCCATTTTTTAAATACTTGAATAGACGGAATAATCATCGGGTCAATTTCACATTCTTCCCCGATTAAAAACTTTTCCACTGCTTCGTGGGTGGCGGTCCCCCAATTAGCGGCGTGATTCAGGGTTTCCTGGGCGGCCGCAAAATTGGGCTGCTGGGCGTAATACCTCAATAAGCCGGGTTTAAAAACCACATCCGTAATGCTGGTCACTCTCGGCAGCCAATAATGCTCTATCTCATATCCGTTTTTTTCTTTAAATTCCTGTAGGGACACGTTTCAAGTTAAAAGTTAAAAGTTAAAAGTAAGGAACGGGAACCGAAACAAAAAATTAGTCCTTTTTCTTGATGATGATTTTATAAATATTGTCCAGAAAATCTCCGCCCGCATAGCCGACCACAAAAGCGATTGCAGACGAGAATCCGATGGTTAAAACATCGTTGCTGATTTTGTTGATTGCCATAGCGCATAACGTCCCCACTATTCCGGAAAGAAATATCATTGAAAAAAAATAAGGCAGATTAAAGCCCACATTTTTATATGAGTACTGATACTTGATATAGCCGATTAGTCCGCGCACTACTCCCCCTCCGAACCCGGCGATAATAGTAAAAAAATAATCCATAATCAATGGTGTTAATTATTAGGATATCTTATCACAGATTTTAAAAAAGAGAAAACCGCCGACTATTCTGTTTCCGAAGATTCAGAAATGTCAGCGGCTAAATGTCGAGGCGGAGATGGTGAGAGGCGCACTTTTCTCGCTCGGCAGCAATCGCCGCCGCTTGCTTGAAGAGCTTCTTATACAAGCCCTTAGGGATTTTGTCCCATCCCGGACTTAAGTGCTCCGCGCTCGTAGTAATGGGCCCTCTGCGCCTAATCTTTTCTTTCCACGATTTCCAGAAAGTCACGGTTATAGGACAGGGGTCTTTGTAAACCTCCATCTTAACGACAACACCTTTTTCCGTCACAACGACAGATAACGGTTTAAAAAACGCCACGATACTCACCTCCTTCCGGATTATACCGAATATGCCTCTGGTGTTCTGCTATTATTATACACCCAAAATCTCTATTGTCAATCCCTTTTGCGTTTTTATTCATTACGTGCTTGACATTAGTTTGATGCCAAGGCCGGCGATTTTGCCTCCGCCCAATATCAAAATCCAGGCAAAGATAGACCAGCTTATCAAATTCATCAGTTTAAACAGGGTTCCCGGCGGAAAAATTTTTGCCAGCTGGTCGCTCACTGTCTGCTCCATTTGTTTTTGGACATCCGGCGCGCTTGTTGGGCTTAAGGAACTATCTTTATCTAATCCGAAATTTATTTCATCAGAGCGGAATACCTGCGGGAGCGCCTGATTGCCCTTAAAAATATTATACGAAGAATACAGACCCCAAAAGATGATCAAGAGGCCAAGGACCAAGAGAACGATGCCGATTATTTTGTTTCCCATAGTATTTAAATTCAAGACTATATGTTAATTCCTTAGCGAATCAAGCGTTCTGCGCCCGCCTGCAACGCTTTGCCCGCCAGAAACGCTGTATCTACTGCGGGCTGGCGTAGCAATGCGGGCAGGAGCGAAGCGAGCAGGTTCTTTAGACCGAAGGTCGCAAGCGTTCTGCGAGCGAAGCGAGCAGGTTCTTTAGACCGAAGGTCGCAAGCGTTCTGCGAGCGAAGCGAGCAGGTTCTTTAGACCGAAGGTCGCAAGCGTTC
>JAHITK010000006.1 GCA_018817645.1 Patescibacteria group bacterium
AAGGGCTGTTGTGCCGGTAACAGCTAATGTATCTGCTAAACCAGTAGCGCCCGTAACATCTAAAGTGCCGCCTAAAACTGTCGCTCCAGTTCCTACGGTAAGGGTGCTGGTTCCATTAATAGCCACAGAGGTCTGGGTTGGAACAATAAGACCGCCAGTCAGAGTTGTTGCGCCTGTGACTGCCAAA
Organism: Patescibacteria group bacterium; assembly: GCA_018817645.1. Lineage (GTDB taxonomy): Bacteria > Patescibacteriota > Minisyncoccia > Minisyncoccales > PEYH01 > PEYH01. Next base: position 188 of record JAHITK010000006.1, read on the forward strand.
GTGCCAGATAAAGAAGTTATAGCCGGGCTGAAAGTGCCACTAACAGTTAAATCGCCAAAAGTAGCCGCGCCCGTGACATCTAATGTACCAGTAATACTAGTATCGGGTGTAATAGTTACTGATGTAGAAGTACTTGCACCAATTGCCAAATCACCAGCTGCTAAAAGGTCAATACCGCCATTAGCATAAAGAACGCCTGTTAAGGTGCTTGCTCCGGTGACGGCCAAAGTGCCGCCTAAAACTGTTGCTCCGGTTCCCACAGTAAGGGTGCTGGTTCCGTTAATAGCAACTGATGTCTGAGTTGGAACAACAATGCCTCCGGTGGCTGTTAGTGCGCCTGTTATGCCTGTCGCTCCGGTAACAGCCAATGTTCCGCCTAAAACTGTTGCTCCGGTTCCCACCGTAAGGGTGCTGGTTCCGTTAATAGCCACTGATGTCTGAGTTGGAACAACAATGCCTCCGGTGGCTGTTAGTGCGCCTGTTATGCCTGTCGCTCCGGTAACAGCCAATGTTCCGCCCAAAACCGTTGCTCCAGTTCCCACCGTAAGGGTGCTGGTTCCATTAATAGCCACTGATGTCTGGGTTGGGACTATAAGACCACCAGTCAGGGTTGTTGCGCCTGTTACAGCTAAAGTGCTGGCAGTAGAAACCGCGCCTGTGGTTCCGCTTACAGTAAAATTAGATGTGTCAACAGCGATGCCGCCATTAGCATTAAGCAGACCAGTCAAAGTGCTTATGCCGGTTACGGCTAATGTAGAACTTAAGGTTGTTGCGCCTGTTACTCCAAGCGCGTCTCCGACCGAAACATCGTCTCCGACAGTCGTGGTAGCGTTTACAACTGCTCCTACCATCAACGTCGCGAGCAGGACAGTCAATCCTGTTTTAAGAATAGAATATTTTTTACTCATTGTAATTCTAAATTAATTGTTAATTATTTTTTGTGCTCGTCTTATTAACCGTGCACCAGTGAATAAGGCGAACGAATTTAAGACGACCTTTTCCCCCACCAATCCTATGCCTGACTTCGTTAGAATTTGCGCGAAGCGCAGCATAGGATTGGTGGGGGATTTCATCCCCTACGAAATAAGGAGAAATCCCGACCTTTATTATTTTTTTATCTCTTCTTTATCACTCTATATTACTTTATTCCTAATTTTTCTTCTACTGCCTTGACTCGCTTTTCTAAATCTTGAACTTCAAATCTGTATGCCACTTGGCTTACTTTCTTGGCAATCTCTTCATGGTCACCGCGTAAATCAAATAAGGACTGGAGCATCTTTTTATTATCTTGACGCATTTCTTGATGCTCTTTGGTGTTTTCATCAAAACCCCTTTTTATCATTCCAGCCAAATCTTCCAAAGTAACATTTTGTTGAACATTGTCAGCCATTTTGTTTATTGTATTTTATTATACCATTATACTACCAAAACAAAAGAATAAAACTATAAGTCAAGATGTGGAAAACTTTTCGCCCGCAGGGCGGGCTCAAATTAAAAACGAAAAATGAAAAAATCAAAATGACAGATTAAAATCAAAAATTATTTCTTCCCTTTCAATGTCAATATGCTTGAGGCAAGGATATTCGCTATTTCCGTCAATATGTCTAATAATTTCTCCGCATCTCGCGGATTCGCTTTTTTCGAATCTTTTAATAACGCCAGCCAAAACTTAGTTTCATTTGCTGATTTAAGAGAATGGTGAAAGAAATTAATAAAATCCTTTTTGGAACTTGCTGCCTGTGCCTCAATATAGTTCGCCCCAATACTGGTTCCGCTTCTCAATATTTGTTTCGCAAATATCTGTGAACTGGTATCTTTCGGCAATTTGTCTATAAACCTTATCAATTCAAGGATAAAACAATATACTTTCTTCTTAAAATCATTTTTAAACTTTTCTTTGTCATTTTTCATTTTTAGTTTTACATTTTTCATTGTTTGAGCGCTTCTATCCTTGCCTTGACGTCCGCATAATTCGAAACATACTGCAAAATCAGCGAATACGCCTGTAAAGCAAGATTCTTGTCGTTCTTAAACTCATAAAGCTGCCCTAATGAATACAAGGCCGGAACATAATTCCCCTTGAGTTCAATTGCTTTCAGTAAAGATTCTTCTGTTTGCGCAATCAATTGCTCTTGCAATGTTTTTAATTTACTAATCTGCTCCAGGTCTCTCTCGTCGGCTTGCTCTAATTCATCTATCTGCGCTAAATTTGCCTTTGCCGACTTTAAGTATATGTTCCCTAAAACAAGCGGCAATTGCGGGTCCCGGGGAGCAAACTCATACGCTTTTTGAAAACTCGCCAGCGCTAATTGCTCAGCATTTTGTACCCCAAAACCATCAAGCGTCTGGTAAAAACTGCCCTGTTGGAACCAATTTTCGCTGTTTTTCGGATTAAGGCGCGTCACCTCCATTACTATGCTCTCTCCGTTTGAAATATATTGCTGGAAAAGTTTTTGCTTATCCTCTTGGCTCAATTCTTGATTGCCGACTAATTCATTAAGCTGAAGCGCAAATGCCTGGGACAGATTTCTCAAATAATCGTCTTTATTTTGGTCCAAATTGGAAGCAGAAACAATCGCTTTAATTCCGTTTTCCAAATCAGGATTTTCTGAATTGATAAGATTGACGCCATTGGCAAAAATTACTGCTCCCGCATATCTCTGGCTGACTTTATAGGCCCCGATGCCCGCGCCAGCCATCACCACAACTGCCAACATCATAATAGCAAAGGCCTTTTGGGGCGATTGATAGAACAAAATCTCCTTTATATTCCCCTTCCTTTCAAGACCGACGAACAGGCCGAGCATTAAAAACGCTAAAAATAATAATGTGATGTTGGCTGGGTAGAAAAACCAGGTAAAAAACAGATACAAACAGGCGATAAAAATGCTTGACGATAATTTTGCCTCCATAGAGTCGTCATTTTTCGCCCTAAACAACGGCCTAATCCCCTGCCATAAAGCCACGCCTATCAACAACAGGACTGACAAAATACCCAGAATGCCGACTGTGGATAACAAAGTGGTTAAGATAGAAAAACCCTGATTAAACCGCGTTTGCCAGAAAGCCCCGAGATTTATTGCCAAGGGCTTAAAAAGGTCAAACTGCTCGGGAAAAGTGGCTGGTCCGGAACCAATAATCAGGTTTTTTACAGAACTTTTCATTGTATCAGCCCCTATCTGAATAGTGGATTTGAAAGTGAGCCCGATTTCCGGAGAATAACTATATAACTTATCAGTAGGAATGCGCACAAAAACAAATATCAGGGAAACAGCCAGAATCAAAAGAGGTAGGATAAATTGCCTGATTTCCTTTTGGGTCAAAATCGGGCCCATATTTTTGCTCATCTGGGCAAGGACAAAAATAATGCCCAAGATAATACCAAGCCATACCAGCCAGTAATTGATTAAGATAATGGATGCGAAAAATAGGATTCCGGTAATAGCGGACAGTCCAAAGATAATTTTTGATTGCCTGACCGCCTTGTCCTTGACCGCAATAACTTTACTCCCAAACAAAGACATTAACAACACGAAGGCGCAGCCGATAAATACGCCCAATGCTTCAGTGCTTCCAATAGTGTTGAAAATAAAATTCTTAGTAAGGAATAACGGGAAGATTGCTTTTCTGAGCGCTGCTTGAAACAGGAAAATAATACTCAAAACAAATGCGCTTACCAAAAACCCGAAAACGAATTTATGAGCGCCGAGTTCTGATTTTTTTGTCTCTTTTGAGCCCCTTTTTTCAATGGCTTCCTTTTTGCTAAATAAATTCGCTGACAGGAAATAAACTAAACCGCAAAGCAGTATGTTTAAAAATGTATCGGGCGTGTCGGCCACTGCGAAACTCTGACTCCGGGAAACGGAAAAAATGGTGGATATCCCTATCACAATCAGAAACAGAATCATTGCTTTGCTGATTTTCCCAAAATCCAAAGTAAATTTTCCCAAACTGATGACTTTCACGGCCCAAAGAATCAGCAATAGAAAAACAGCGATTGATAAGAACAATTGCTTATTCAGGAAAAGCGGCGAAGCGGTGAAGGGAAGAGCGAAAAGGGGCAGAAGAAAAACCAGCATCAGCGCAAGGGAATTGATTTTGAAATCTAATAGATTTTGAAAACTAAAAAAATTCTTTTTAGGCATAGTTTTAATTACTAATAATCGTTATTTGGTATTCGGATATTGTAGCACGGAAAAAATAAAAATGAAAAGTGAAAAAATAAAAATGACAATTTAAAATCTAAAATGTCAAAAAAATAATTTAAAATTTTTAATTTTTATCTGTTATTTTTCATTTTTAGTTTTTAATTTTTCATTTCTCTTAGAAACCAAAAACCCGCGGAAGCGGGTTTTTGGGAACTTAACTAATCCTACAAGGAAAAGATTAGTAAGTCAGGGAATACTTTCCATACACTGGGAATTCGCTGTCAGAAATGCTCGCTGGGAGGGAAGCCGTTGGCGCGGTTCCCGGTCCTGAACTGGAATAGAACCAGTCAAGTCCAGAAGCCATTTGGCCTTTGGTTCCATTAACTTTTACTCTCAAACTCATACCAACCTCTGTGGATGTCCAGGTGCCGGTAGTATCAAGTTTGATTGTAAAGGTCTTGGTCTGTCCAGAAGCGATTTCTTCAGGAGTAGTCAAATCAAGAGTATATGTCGCCGCAGCAGTGGCTTCAAGGTCAGTACCACTCTGGATTCTTTCTCCCCCTTCCCATACTTCCCATGCATCAGCAGTAGTTGGTAGTTGTCCAGTCCCGGAACCCTCAAGGGTCACGGCTAAACTTTCAACCGACAATGCTCCGCCAACTGCTGTAATATCATACATGGCAATGGTCTGCATTGCGCCAGCGATACTAGCGTCGTAAGTAGTAGCAGACGCGGTTATAATCGGCTCAACATCATGCATTGTCATATTGTTGGACGCGATAACTCCCGGGCTGACTCTTACAATCCTGTCGTTCGCAGCAGCAGTGGCAACACTGGTTACCAAGTTTGCCATTGTTTCGCCTGCGTCAATACCAGTTTTAACTACGGCCCATCCGCTGTTTGAGGCAGCTGAAGCGTCATAGTGGTAGACAACATCACCAACCCCATATTGATAGGTGGATGCAGTGCTGTATGCCTCCTGGCTGACATCAGAATCAAAAGCGAAATAACTATCGCTCGTATCTACTGTTGTGCTGGTGCCATTAACTACAAATGTATCAAGGGTGCTGAAGGTGCCGCCACTGGCATTATCTGTCATAGTGGTGACTATTCCTGTGTAGGTCATTCCAGCAGAAGCCTCGTAGAAACCAACCAAGTCGCCAACCACTGGCAACGCGCCCGTGAGGGCAACATTGCTTCCGGTCAGTTCAACATTGATATCGCCGGTAGTTAATGTTACTGCTTTTGAACCTGTTACATCAGCAACAGTAATGCTGGTGTCGGCAGTAACCGCTGTTACTAATCCAGCATAGACATCATTGGCTGAAGCATCATGCAGAACAACATAATCATTGACGGCAATTCCGGTTGTTGAAGTTGCGGTAGCGGTTGCGATATTGGCTGCCTGCGCTATCGCTCCGAACTTGGAAACTTCTTCAGTTGCGGCAAAGGTTTCAGCAGCTGAACCACCGATATCTATACCAGTCGAAACCAAGTCAACTGCTTCGTTGTTGGCGGCAACCACAGGCCTTAACTCATAGTTGTCAATACTGACAACTAAATCGCCTGCCATATAGTGTCCGACACTGGAAGCTGAACCCGGTTCGGTTGTTATTGCTCCGCAATAACCGGTATCGTGGCTCGCCATAATGGCAGAGTTTGACCAATCGCCCAAGGCCTCAACAGAAGCATATTTGGCTCTGGCTTTATCACCTGAACCCATTGTCAGGGCATCAGAAGTATCAATCCATAAACTGTAACTTTCTGAACCATAATAAGGAATGGTTTCAGACAGCCCAGAGAAGGTGATTACTCCTGAAACAGCTGATTTGCCGGAGCCGAGAGTAGCGCTTCCGTGCTTTAAGGTGTAATTGGTGAAGTCCCTGTCTTGGCTACCTCCGGTCTCAACAGTGAATCTAAAGGTATCAATGGTAATCGGCTCATATAATGTACCGAAAGTCATATCTAATACCTTTACTCCTGTTTCATTAGCGTGCAAAACAGCAGCATTCGGATTTGAACCATTCTTAAGGGTCAAAATTCCGGATGTCTGAATAGTCATTGTCTGTCCGCCTGCAGCTGCGCTGTTTGTCACTGCCTCTCCAGAGGTTGAGCCCGTGCCGGAAATGTCATCAGCGTCAAAGTCAGCGATATATGTGCCGCTGGCTGTGCTCTGGTCAAAATTGGCGCAAACAATAACCACTTGAGAACTGGAAGCAGGGATAGTAAAGACCCCGCCTGTTGAGAAACTGTCGTTGGCGCCGGCCACTGAAGAGTCAACTGAACCGATTAAGGTTGAGCTGGTCTCACTGCAGGTTCCGGCTCCTTTCTGCATCCAGAGTTCGTTAACAGCAGAAATAAGACTAGCGCTGCTTACAACATCAATATTGAAGGTGGAAATATACACGCCTTCGCTTGACCCGGTCTGAAGAACAAATTGTCCGATTTGCTTTGCCGCCCCGGCAATTATGCTCTTATTACCCCAACTGGCATCCTTAACAACTGTTAAGGTTCCGGCTGCGCCGGTCAAAGTATTGGCGTTCAACGCTGATGTCTGATATTCCACGAAGTCACCAGTTGTCAATCGTTTTACATAAACATCCTCAATGGCAAATCTAAAGGAATCAGCGCTGGACAAATCACTCCTTAAATTACCAACAATACTTATGGTCTCTGTTGTTCCAGAAGGAATAGTGAAATAACTGGACAGAGTATAATTAGTTCCGGTGGTAGAAGGAGCGTCGCTGGCAACGGTCAAGGCATAATGGCTTGCGCCATCAGAGGTCTTTACATTGACAGTTCCGGTAAAGATATCATCTGACTCGTTGTCGGTAGTGCCGCTGTCTCCATTGTCAGGAGCAACTCTGGTCACTAAATAGAATTTAAGTCGTCTCACTTCAATATCTTCGCCTTTTGCCTTCAGGTCAAACTTAGCAAATACCACTTCGTTTCCGCCTGCTGGCACTGTTCCGGTTGGAGAAGTATTTGACAGGACTACTGTCAAAGAACCTGCGGTAGCGGTTATATGGTTATAACCACTAACATTGACGGCAATATCTCCGATTGGGAAAGATGTGTCAACAGTGTTTCCAGTGGCGGTTGCCAAAATTCTGGTTCCAGTATCCTTGCCAAGAACAACGACATCATAGTCGTTCAAAATAACGGCCTGGGTGGTTCTGGAGGCCCCGTCAACCAAATCAACATACAATGAAAGCGTCTTGGAAGAGCCGTTAGGAACTAAATATCCCGGGCTGCTGGTCAAATCAAAGGTGACATACTTGTCATCGCTTTGCGCCACAGTTGCCAGGGTATTGCCATTAGCATCTTTCAATATCCAATTGGCAATGTCCCCGTCAGCCGCGCTGCCGTTGTTATAAACGGTCAACTCTTCAAGATAGACATCTTCATTAGAAGTTGTCTCGGTGAACTTGAACCTTGTCAGAAGTTGGTCTGTATTGCCAATGTCAACTGATGCAGTGGTTGTTCTTAAACTCACTACGTCAACATCAACAGCGCCCAATACGCTCGCTCCGGTAGCCAAAGAGAAAGTATTGCCAACCAAGGACAACCCGCTCGGGTCGCCAGAAATGGCTGTAACTTTTACTCCAAAAGTTCCGGAAGTGGCAGTAGAACCAAGGTGGGTCAAAATAGAAATCTTCTGCGTAGTTCCTTTGGCAATAGTAATCGGCTTGCTGGTGAAAGTAATAGCAGCCAATTTGCTGGAGAAGGTATAGACATTGCCATGTCTTACACCATCCTTGTCTTGAACCAAAACACCGCTTATCATGCTGTCTACGGAAATACCAAATCTTTCAACAGTGATAGAAGTGATATCCCAATCAGTACTACCTGCTGTTGCATCAAACACCAACATCGTGTTGTATGCTGAATTTGACATCAAGGTAGCCGCCGCGGGATTAGTGCTGGCCAAAGCCACTGAATGGTCGCCAGCTACCACCGGAGGCGTTACACCCTCGGCTAAAGTGTTGCAAACATCGCTATACCAATAAAATCCGGCTGCTACGCAGTCAGCTTCAGTGGTATAATCGCTGGCAACTGGGGTAACTGGAGGGGTCACTACGCTTGCAGATAACAAGCTGTTCAGTTTGGCTCTGGTTGTCTGGCCCACATAACCAGTGCCTTTTGTTAAGCCCCAAGAAGCAAGAATTGCTGAAGCAAACTTCTCCTGGAAAGCAATAACAGAGGCCTTGGTGATGGAGCCGAAATAACCAGTAGCTCCAACAGTGGTTGGATAGGTCGGCGCTCCAATCTCTGCTTTCAATATAATCTGTAAGTACTTTACCTCATCATTTGTCATGCCGTATTTCAGGGCATTCTGGAAGGTAAAGCCATCGGGAATTCCTGTGTAAGCTGCAGGGGTAGCGGTTGTGCCGCCTTCAAGGGTGGCCAATTGAGCCTGGTATTGAAGAAGCAGAGCTTGTAAATCCGCAATTTGGGCTTCAAGCTCAGCCATAGTCAAACCATAGACCGGCGCGATTGAACCGCCGAGCATCATCACAGCACAAGTCACTGTAGATACTCCTGCAACGATTCTTTTAATACTCATTTTAGATTATCTTTCCTTTTATTTCTCGTAATAGCCGTTTTAGGTTATCAACGATCGTAAAAGGATTCATTTATACATTTAATTTTTTTGTTTCGACCTTTACCCTTCCGCCATCCTTTGCTAAAGCTACGGAATGGCATCGGGCTGACTTCTCTTGGACCGCTTCTACAAGACAAACGCCGCTGGTGATCCAAACAACGGCTCGTCAGATTTCAAATTATTTGCTGTTCGTAAGCATTAAAATCTTTTCTAACGCTTGGCTGTAATTTCCATTATTATAATCGGCTTTCGCCTGGCTGAACAGGTGTGCCTGCTCATCGCTCAAGGTCTGGCTTTCTGTTATGTTTATGAGGTTTTTAACCAATTCTTTGGTGGTATTCTGGATATTCTCTTCAAGCGCTTCCGCTGTTTTGCTGGAGAGAACGCTCGCCTTGTCTTTTAATTCAGCCATTTCTTCCACATTTTCCTCGTTCGCGCTCAAGGCCCCTACTTTCTTATTAATATCTGCGACTGATTCCACAATTTTGGCGGTTTCCGCCGGGTCTTTAGACGCGGAAGGAATAGCGCTCGCCGCCTTGTCTAACATATCTGCCACTTCCTTTATATCCGCTGGCTTTTTCAAACTATCAAGCTTGGTCTGGGCTAACACCAAATAAGTGGCTGGCGTGTCGTTGGCCGGGATAACTCCCACCTTATTTCCATTCAATGTCTGTAGATATAAATATGCGGTTATGCCGGCCGCCACGAGCATTACTATAAAAGCAGGGATAGCGATCGGGATTAAGCGGGCTGGCTGGAAAGAAAACAAAAAGCCACGGCTATGCGCGGTTTCTTCTGGCTGAAAGCTATCCAAAATAAAGGACTTGGTGTCCTCGACCCATTCTCTCTCCGGCTTTACTCCTCCTAATGCCTTTAATTGTGCGATAATCTGCTTGTTTTCCATTTTTCTTTTCTTTTTTATTTTGCCTTTTGCGTTTTTCGCTTTGCGCTTTACACGATATGTATCGGATGATGGATTCTGCGGTATCGGATTTCGGCTTTCTATATAGTAGACGAAGAAACCCGCCAAACGTTACAGTTGAAAGTCAGAACTTGACCTTATCGCCTGTGGATAACTTTCCCCAAAAAATTACGAGGCCGGGCCTCGTAGTGAGAATCCTTATATCTGGCGTGGGTTCCGACGTTTTACGAAAATTACGAGGCCCGGCCTCGTAGTGACCTTGTCAGCTACCTCGCGCCTTCTTTCAGCTGTTCCATCGCTCTGTGAAGCAATACTCTTGTTGCTCCCTTGGACTTTCCGAGTATTTTGGCAATCTCGCCAATAGACAACCCGTCCACATAGCGCCAAACAACCACATTCTGATAATCCTCTTTAAGGGCGTTGAGCCCTTGTTTTACGATTTCCAAAGCAGCGTCCTGTTTCTCCTGCGCCTCAATAGGCGCGGTCATATCCTCTATTTCTTTAGTGTCCTCAATCGATATTGTCCTCATCTCTTTATTGGTCCGGTAAAAATCAATGACTAAATGCCGGGCCGTAGTATAAAGATAAGCTCTTGGATTTTTTATTTTATCTTCCTGCTGAAAACTCTTCCAGGTTTTCAAAAAGACCTCGGAAGTCAAATCCTCGGCAATCTCCTGGGAACTGACTTTAATAGAAATAAAACGATAGATGCTCTCCACATAGTTATCGTATATCTTACTGAATTTTTTTTGCTTTTTATCCATTATTTATTTAAACAATAATGTCCGGATTCTTTTCTGGACAGGTGGATAACTTGTGGACATATTGTGGACAATAATATTTTATGTCCGACATCTGTCCGCAATCCAATTTTATTTTAAAACATATAAAACATCATCTCTGCCCTCCCTGATTCTGTCTATCGCCCCTTTATTAATCAATGCGCTTAGGTCTCGACGCAAAGTTCTGGAACTTAAAGAAGCAAACATGCTTTTGATTTCTGACAAGGAAAGCTGATTTTTCGCCTTTAACAATTCTAAAACCTGTTTTTGCCTTACAAAAGGATTGGAGGAGGCCCTGTTAACAGTCCTATTTTCCTCCGGTTTTTTATCCACCGCAACCGAGGGAAAACTGATTTTCCCCAATATTTCTGCCTCTTTTTTCACTGCTTTTACCGGATTTTCCGGCAAACTCCTTATAAAATCCATTATTTTACCATATTCCCTCCTTAAAACCAAAAAATTCTTGCTGTTCACCCAGTTTTGTTTTTCGGCTATGGAAAGATAAGCGAAAAGAACTTCAATCCCCTTGCTGATATTCTTTTTATTGCCCGGGTTTATCCCCGAACAGATAAAATCAGCTAAAATATTATTAGCTTTTTGCCTGATTTGAGCTTGCAGGGGCTCGTTTTCAGGGAAATTCCCAGTCACCTGATACACGGCAACTGTTAATCTTATAGCGTCCTCCTTGCAGAACATAGTTAAAGAGTAAAAGCGCTCAACAACTTCAGAAATCGGCATCCCAGACCAATTCGGTAAAATTCTTCAGGTTTTCAAGCTGGCTCGCGTTGAGGTTTAATGATTTATTCACCGCTTCTGCTATCAAATCCTCTGAAATGGCAATGCTTTCCCCTGTTTTAATCTCTCTCTCGCCAATGCGATTCTGAATATAGTCCTCGCAAAAAATCTTTTGCTCGGCGCTAAGAGTGACCGAACTTCCGCTCAAATACTCTCTTAAAGCCCGGCGGGCAAGATGGGTAATGCCGTCTCCGTTTTCAGCAACTTCCTCATATTTCTTTCCAGCAGAGATAATAAGGGAATTATCATTATTACTCTCGGCGCTGCTGATTTCTTCCGTCTCGCTGTCAGTAATGCCTATGGACAACGCCCCTTCTTTCTCGGCTGCTTGCTCGCTTTCGTTAAAAGCAAGATTGTCTGTGCCTATACTGGAGAACATATTTATCTTGTATTCTGCCAGTTTTCCCGAAAACTTGAGAAAAACAAAAGTAGAGGCCACTGCTAATACAAATACTGCTACCAGGACCATAGTAAAAATTCCCCTCCGATGTTGAAACATAGTAAGCTCCATATTTTTATTATTAAATTATCTTTCTTTACTTTAATCAATTTTAGATTTTTGTAAAGCCCTTTTGTCCTCTTTGGCGAGTCGGACAATATGCGGACAAAAAGTCAAAGTTCCCAACTGGAAGTCGGGAACTACTATTTAAGGGGGCAGAAAATCTCTGCCAAAGAACTGCTTAGCAAAGAACAATAGAATGGCATGCGGGGAGGGCGGCTTATACGGACTTCCCTCCCCTGACTCTTTTTGAGAATCTTTGTTGCGAACTTAGCCTGTTGCGTTACTCGAGAAAGCCTACTTAAAGCCCTCGCTCGCAGCCGACTCTCTTGCCTGTGGAGTAGCCACTACTTACCGCTCGAGGGGGAGAAAGCGACTAGCAGAACTCCCGCCTTTAGTCCGTCAACCACGGAGGTTGGAGGTATGCCGTCCCCCCGAAAAAAGGAGGACTGACACAGTTCTCTTGCTATTTTCAATTGTACATTCAAATTAACTCCTGTCAAATGAATCAACAGATAGGCCCTGTGGAAAACTCCCCCTCAAAAATTACGAGGCCGGGCCTCGTAGTGAGAATCCATTGATTTGACGCGGTTTCCGCCAAATGCAAAAATTACGAGGCCCGGCCTCGTAATTACCCCTCATAATTTCCTTAAAATTTCAATTTATAAAAAGGTCCGCCTCGCGACTCGCGAACGAAGCGGACACCCAGACACAACGCCCAAAAGAACTAATTCCTGACAGAATTTTCAGCCCCATCAATATACTCCACATATATTCTCCGCCTCTCTGCCTCTTTGACCAATCTCTCGTCAAACACTCCGTTAGGAGTGTTGACTATTGAGATGCCTCCTTCTCGGTTTAAGGCCGCGACCCTGGTAACCAACTGGCCTGGCTCCTCAACCCCGTCAAGCCAAGTTATGGTTGGATAGGGGCGCCAGAGGCCACCATCGCCAACACTTACCTCTGCCGTCCTAAGCACCCTTAATCTCCCTATGTTGTCACAAACCACTGAAACCCCCATGGGATAGTTGCAAGCGCAGGGAAGATCTACAGTATCACTTCTATCAAACCGGAGCGTGATGATTTTATCCGACCTTCCTCTCATTTCGTCCGGCATTGAAAAAATTCTCTTTCCTGGCATTTTCCCTCCTTTATTTTTACGCGGCAAAGATTTAAATAAATCCTGTTTCTAATTTCATCTTACTCACCTATAATTTAAAGTCAACTTTTTGATAAATATATTGCTCTAAGAAAGAAACAAGTCCTCGGCATTGCCAAGGACTCTTCGGGTTAACGGCGAGCGATAATGAATAACGCTCGAAAGGTGCTGGAAAGAACAAACAAAGAACACTGAAAGTGGTATGCGGGAGGGGCGGCTTAATAACGGACCACCTCCCTTGCTCTGAGAAGGAGAGCGCAGTGTTTGTCAGTCACTACGCCGGGCTCTTGTCAACGCGTATTAGCGTTGAGCCCTCAAAGAGCAACCACCGCTCGCGCTTGCCGCTCAGGTGTAAGGAGGTTACCTTGAACCACCTTAGTCCGCAAACCCGTCTGCCAAGGAGGATAAACAGAACGGTGTCTTATTTTTATTATGCATCTAATTAAAACTTTGTCAAGACAAAATCCGCTATTCTTGGCGGATTTAGCGGACCGGTGGAAAACTTTCCCCAAAAAATTACCCGCCCCAGGCGGGTAATTTTTACTGCAATGATTATTTATAATATAAACCAACTAATTTAAGAACTTATTAGGGACTTAAAAACACGGTTCCATCCTTGCCGCTATATGATGCGTTGTCTGAATTCGCTCCGCCAAGTGCTGCTATCACTCCTGTGAATCCGCCCATATTCCCATAAATAGCAATTCTTCCTCCACCGCCTCCACCGCTGATAGAAGACGCTGATCCTCCATTCGCCGATATGGTCCCCGCTCCCTCAATAGCGCCGGCCGAGAGATAAATGGTCCCACCACTCCCGGCGCCACTTGCAGGATAACCACTGGTGTGCGGGATACCATTATCGCCATTAGATGAAATTACTCCGTTAATAATAATCTCGCCCGCAATAGTTATCTTAATTTTCCCACCGCCGTTTCCTCCTTTCCTTGTCTCGGTTGAATTGCCTCCGCCAGAACCGAAATCATCCGGCATTTGCTCGTCTCCATACGGCTGACCGAATCCGGATGAAGGATAATTCCTCCCGCCCAAACCGCCATAACTTCCGCCATATGCGATAATGCCGGCTCCCGGCCCTTCTTCGGCAAGATAGCCAAGTCCTGCAGACGAAATTGCAGAACCGCTGTCTATCGCCAAAGAGTTGCTTTGAATCAAAATATTTGCCGTGATTTCACTATCTTCCAAAGTAATATTATTCCCTTCCATAGTCACAATCTTTTGATTCTGGCCGACAAGTTGAGATTGACTTAAACCAAACGTATCGCCAATATTTATTGCCGTATCGTCTGATGCTATTAAAGTCACGCTATCTTGAACATCAAGATTCGCGCAACTCAATTGATTAGGCAAATAAAAATTCGCGCCTCCCTTAATGGCTATATCGCTGAAAATATAACTATCATTGCTCAAAATTATTGCGCCATTGCGCCCGTTATTATCAATAACCAAATTTCCTGTTTCCCCTTGGCTCATAAAGACGGTTCCCGGACCTCCGTTAACAACATTGTCCGCGTCCTCTCCGCCGAATGCTTGAATATTCCCAGTAAAATTATTTGCATCATAATAAATCGCGACTCTTCCTCCTCCGCCAGCCCCAGAACCGGACGAAGATCCTCCTCCATTTGCCCTGATGATGCCTGTTCCTGATAAGACGCTTGTTGTTATATAGACAGACCCGCCGCTCCCAGCGCCAGTGGAAGCAGGCCCGCCAAAACTATGCAGGAGTCCGTCCTCCCCATTGGCCGAGATAAGGCCGTTATTTAATAATTCTCCTTGCACATCTAAAATAATCGCTCCTCCGCCAGCTCCTCCTCGCCGATACGTGCTGAAGCCCGGGACTTCGGGATTCCCTAAGGCGCCTGACCCAAGATCTGCAGGGAATTCTAAATCGCCGTAAATAAATAATCTCGGATCCCCTCCATTTCTTCCACCAATGCCCCCATGGCTTGCGCCTGTCTGGCTCGCAAAACTTACGCCCGGTCCCTGATCAGACAAATAACCGTTCCCGTCAGCCAGAATCCCTGCGCTATTATCAATAGTGATGTTGTCCGCTATTATCTTAACTCCCTTAAAGGGTTCTAAAGAAATATCAGAGTTAACAAATAAATTAATTCCTTCAAGAATCACCAAATCTTTAAAAACATATTCGCCTGCGCTAAGAGCTATGTCTTGAGAAATCTCTGTAAGGGGGTCGTATTCATCTATTATCCCATCGTTGTCCAAATCAGAATACAAAGAAAAATTTCTTTGCTTCGGAGAGGGTTCCTGCTCTTCAAAATCGTTACTATTATCGTTTGTGTCTATATATCGCAAATAACCATCTCTGTCCGGGGACAATTTCCGTGCCAAACTTTTATCACTTGAACTCGTTGCTGCCTGTGTCTCAAAAACAAGCGGTTCGCCCCAACCAAGAGCGTCAATCTTGCAATCTATCGCTGCCTGCGTGGTGGTTGCTTGGCCTGGATTGCAAGAAAAAACCGCGGCCGCTCCTGCCTCGTCGCTTAAATGAGTTTGATACGGCTTCCAATCCGATTCTTCTTCTGAATAATCGCCCATTCCTACAAGAAAATATTCCTTTGCTTGAATTATGGAGGTGCTCGTGGGAAATTCTTTGTTTAAAAATGGATTATTCCAATCACGG
Organism: Patescibacteria group bacterium; assembly: GCA_018817645.1. Lineage (GTDB taxonomy): Bacteria > Patescibacteriota > Minisyncoccia > Minisyncoccales > PEYH01 > PEYH01. The sequence continues at coordinate 15,755 of JAHITK010000006.1, forward strand.
CCCGCTGAAAAATAACTGAAATAAAACCCGGATAAGGAAAACTCCTGTTCAAGGGGGTTATAGAGCTCAACAAATTCTTCACTGCCAGCAGACCGCACTTCAGAAATTATTAAATCTTGGGCAAAAACATTTTCCTCAAGTGATTCTGTTAATGTCAAAATAATTGTCACTAAGCCCGACTGATCGCCATCGGCATCCTGCGCCCGAATATTGATAGTGTTTTGACCGGACACCAGGGTGACCGTAATCTGCCACTCATTATTTTCGTCAACCAAGATTTCTTGACTGTCCAAAATAATAATATCGCCTGACCGGGCTGTACCCTCAATAAGTATCTGCACTCCTCCGGCCTCACTGTCAACATCATCGCTCGGACTAAATGAATCCCCGTCGTTGGGAGAAATAATTTCCGGCAAAGGGGGTCCGCTTAAATTAACATAACTAAAAGTATCTCCTTCCTCTGCCTCGGACCATGCCTCAATATTGCCTGCCAAATCAACGGCTCGCGACCTAAAATAATAAGCATGACTGTCAGCTCCGCTAAAATCCGCGCTTGTCCCTTGGACAGCGATTTGCCAGTCCTGCCAAGAACCTGCCAGGCCATCCTTAAATTGGATATCATAATCGGCAATGCCCGACTCATCACTGCCCGACCAAGTCACGATGAAATTAGCCGAGGATTGGGAGACGTCTAACTCCAATACTTGAGAAAGAGGGGCTAAAGTATCTAATATAATTGAAGATGAGTTGCCGAGAGGACTGATGTTCCCAGCCATATCTTTGCTCCAGACATAAACAGTTTTCGAACCATCAGCCTCTGATAAAGCAAATATCTCTGGTTTTTCGTTTTGCCAATCAGGATCATCTACGCTGGGTTTTCCAGGGTCTTCTGACAAAAACCATTCTGATCCCTCTTCGGTGCTAGAGGCCGAGACAGTCACTCCTACAATTCTTTGATTGGTGTAAAATTCTGAATATGTGTCTATGTCAAACAAAGAAATATTCGGGCTTTCAATTGCAGTGTCAATAGCCCAAGCGTATTCAGCAGGAGTGAGATCGGTATTTAAAAATAAATCTGTTGCTTTGGATAAAAATTTATGTTGACCGTTATATAAACCCGGATACACTTTTGGAGACTCGCAGGATTCCCAATCTTGACTATCTAATTTACATTCAAAACTACAATTTTCCTCATTCGCATGGAAGATAAAAATAGCTTGGGTCTGATTGGTTAAAAGGGGTGGGCCGGAAGTGATCTCGGTTTCAGGGGAGGTGTCGTCAATTTCTTTCAGAATATCCTCCAAAACCGGCTCTATAAAACTCTTGTTTTTTGATTTAGACGTAGGCTCCTGAATCTCAAAATCCTCACTATTGTTATCAGTGTCTTGATAGCCCCCCGAACCAATCGCCTTTCTTCCTAAGGATTGATAGAAGATAGAATGGGGATAAGGCGTTCTTGCGCCAGTAAAACCAAGCCCGTCAAGCCATTCCCCAACCATATCTCTGCTTTTCGGATTATCGCCAAAGGCCTGGCCCTCAACAAACGGACTGTTATGACCTGTGCCCCAAGCTACAGCGTCAATGATGTTTTGACCCTGGTCAAGCAAGGCAACACTTTCGTCCTGGATGAGATAAGAAGTACTGAAAGTATCGGCCCCGACTGAAGAGGGATAATTCTCATCTTTGGAACCGGCCCATAAGAAATAACCTTCCCCAGGGATAGCACTTCCTCCGGGGAAAATCCGGATTGAGGACTCTGCCCCATTTTGATTCCTCTTTCTTAAACGCCAACCACTAATATCTACGCTACTGCTTGAAGGGTTATAGAGTTCAATAAAGTCCTGACCTTTTGTTTCTCCCTCAATCTGAACCTCGCTAATTAGAATCTTTGGAGAAGGGATTGATGAATGTCCGCCACTGCCGGAACCTCCACTTCCTCCGCTGCTTCCGCTTGCGCTGCCAGCTCCAGTATCCCCGATGGCGCCAGAATTTAAAAAGCTGCCTGTTTGCTCTTGCGCAAACAATCCTATCTCCCCCTTAGAATTCGTGGGCGAAGGCGACTCGTTGAGCGAAAAATCCGCGGCATTATTATTAGTGTCAATATGATTAGAACGCTCTAAACTCTTATTGGTTTCAAGTCCTTTTTGTAATATCTTTCCCTGCGCCTCTACGGCCGATTGAGGCGCGGACTGCTCCGGTTTTCCCCAACTCACTTTATCTAAAATATTTCCCTCATTGTCTGAAACAATAACCCCGCTCACGCTGCTTAATTGAGCGCTGAAAACCGCGTCCCCTTGAACTTTTTTATTATCAATTATTAATTCTCCGCCGATTAAAAGAAAATACCCTTTGGCAGGGATGATATTTTTATTCCAAGTAATTTTCTTTTTTGTTATATTATTGCTTGAATTGACCAACTGAAGTTGAAAATTGGCGTCGCTTAATTCAATCGGCGCATTGTTAGGGTTATAAATTTCAATAAATTCATTTTGGGCTTTATTAAGACCGGCGCAAACCTCGTTTATCAAAATATTCTGCCCGGTTTGTTGGTCTTGTCCGGGATCAAATTCTGCTGTTCCCGAAGATATCCCTCCTCCGACCTGTAAAAGATTTATTCTCTCTCCCAACGCATCTAATTGTTCCTGCAAGGACTCTATTTTTTCCATAAAAGCCAACAAATCATCCTCTGTAACTATGTCTTGCGCCTGTTCTTCCAATGCATTGTATTCGGCTTGACTAAGAAATGATTTAAATGCGCGAAATTGTTCTAAGATATTGGCAATAAATTGGCCTAAGGCGCTGTCCGCGGACATGTCCAATGTCCCATCTTGATTATTTTCTATATCAGGAACATCTACCACTGAAGCTCCCGAGAAAAAATCGCCTATTCTTCCGAAAAAATTCTTTATTGTATCCCCGAGTTTTTCAAAAAATCCTTTTTCGTGAAAATCAAAATAAGGGACATTGTCCGGAAATTCAAGTTGAATATTGGGCTGAGATTTCCAAGAATAACTGTGGGTAATTTCACTCTGCCAGTAGCCAGCGCGCTCTCTATCCATTTCTCCGCGTATTGTCAAAACAAAAGGGGCGATCTTTTTGCCCTGCGCATAATCAGTAGAGTAATTCCAGCCAGTTCCCAATAAAGATCCCCAGGAGCCTCGCGACTCCGGCGCTCCTATTGGCTCGGAAGAAAAAATTTTGATTACTGCCTCGCCTTGATTATCTGTTTCTGGATAATAAAAAATAATATATTGAAACTGCTGTTTTTCTTTTTTGCCCTGAAAATTATTATAAGAAAAATCCAAATTCCCGGTGGCTACCTTGACCTCGTTCTCTTTTAACCACTGGCCAAGATAATTGACCGCTTGTTCAACGGTCAATTTTTCAATTTCTTTTATAACCTCTCCAATACTCTGGGTAAAAAATACTTTGCCAACCTTATATCCTAATTTGGCAATCTCTATTCCTACTTCTTTCGGACCCTCTATTAATAAATAATCTCTTATATTGTCCCTAACTGACTTTCGGACAATCATAGAGGCCGCTTCCTTTTCTGCACTGGCTACTGAAACCACTGATTCTATCCAAGTATCGGTTAATACTTGTGGAATGGTCCGTAAAATATTCTTTGCGTCTGTATTATTAATATATATAAATTTATCTAAATCTTCGACGCTAAAATCATTATTACTTACCGCACTAACAGAGCCGACTCCTAATGTAAAAAGCCGTAACAGAATTAGTAAAAACAATAAAAAGATGGGCCTTCTCATGCTCTCTTTTTTAATATATAAAAATGTTATCTAAAAATTTATCAAAAAACTCTGAGCATTTTCCCTCTTCATCTGGCAAAAATACAGTATCCAATCTATATATCATTTCACCTTTGGGGATTTCTATACCAACTATCTTGCCCCAGCCCTTCTTATCAAAAATTGTTCTTAGAGATTGATGCCCGCTTATCCCCAAAACATCATATCTCCCAGATATTGAAGCAGAATATTTCTCAGGATCTTGGATACTATTTCTTACTATATCTGCTGTGGTTTTATCATATTCTATCCAAATACTAAATCCACAACCTGTAGCGAGAAATCCAGCCTCATCAGTCGTGAGGTCTGGACTATTAAAATTCACAATCCACTCGTCAGGACCTATTTCCCTTTTTTCTACTTCCCATCCTGCCGGCGCTTTGAGATTTATTCCGGCATGCTTGTTTTCCACGATCTTTCCGTCTGGCCCGTCTTTTATGACATAATATTTGGGCGCTTCAAATTTAACGCCCGGCGTCACTCTTTCGGTGTCCTCGCTTAATCCTAACCATAATAAAACACCTACTATTACCAAAACAAAAAAACCTAACACGAGAAAGAAATAAAATTTCTTCTTCATAATTTTAGTAAAAATAAAAATATTTGAAGATTGTAGAACATTTTTAAAATTAAACCAAACAAAAATAACAAAATACCTGTGGAAAACTTTCCCCAAAAAATTACGAGGCCGGGCCTCGTAGTGAGAATCCTTATATCTGGCGTGGGTTCCGACGTTTTACGAAAATTACGAGGCCCGGCCTCGTAATTCTGAAAATCGACTAAATTTTGGACTCAAAACTGCTCTAAACTGCTCTAAACTGCTCTAAAAAATATTAAAAAATAAATCATTCCAAATCATTCTAAAAAATCTGTTTTATCTATTCCTTTAGAATAAATGCTTGATTTGGATAATATCCAAGAGTTTATTTCGTTCTTAATTTCTTGTTTTCCGTTAAATAACTTCGCAAAAAAATCTTTTTTAATCAATGAAGGAAAATTATCTTTCCCTAAATAATCCTGATAACTGGACCAGCGATATTCGCTCCCTAAAAATTGAATGGCCTTCTGGGGATTAAGAACTTTCCATTCTTTCCACTGCGGCTCAACGAGTTCTATCGGATTTGTGTTTATATAAACAAAATTATTTTTAAGCTGCGTTTCTGTCTGGATAAGTTTAGCTCTAAACCGTCCCTCAAAAAGAGATCCTGTTCTTTGATATTTTTTATTAAAAAAATACGCATATCCGCCGAGTTTCCTTGTATATTTCGTAATGCCATTTTCTGTGATTTGCCGAATAAGAAGATGAAAATGGTTGCCCATTAAAGCAAATGCGTGAATTTCGACCAAGGGATTCTTGGGCTGATAAGACATCACCAGCTCTTTTTGTCGCTTCCAAAAAGCGCGGGATTGCCACGGCGAAGGCGCTGTATCGTTAAAAACTAACAAACTATTAATAAAACGAAGGCGATCTTCATCGTCTAAGAATATTTTACGCTTATCATTTCCGCGCTCTATAATATGGTAGAATTCACCATTGATTAATTCGGTTTTTCTTTTTGGCACATATTTATAATAACTTATAACAAAAACTTTTTAAGGGTTAACACCCTGTGGAAAACTTTTATCTATATCCGTCTCGAGCGGCCCCCAAAAAATTACGAGGCCGGGCCTCGTAGTGAGAATCCTTATATCTGACATGGGTTTTCGGCGATAGCAGAAATTACGAGGCCGGGCCTCGTAATTTCTGTCTCTTAATTCTGTTTATTGCAATCTGAATAAAATAGGGTTATAAAAAATAACGGGGCGTTTTGGCTCCAAAACTTGCAAGGAGGTGATCGCCGCAATGAAGCGAGCGCTATAGTTCTGTAGTGCCTCGTTACGGTGTACATCGTTATCCTCTCGGGACGCAAAAGAGGATAGCGTCCCTTTTGTCCAAGGGACCCCTTTGGTCGGACAACACAGGACAACCGCACAAACATAGCACTCTCGGGTAAAACCCAGACATCAACAAGGCGGACCTTTCCAAGGCCCGCCTTTCCCGTTTCAAGATAATATAACCGAGATTGCCATTGACACGGATTAAATATAGTGTTATCATATTATTACTTTGCTGAAGTTAAGGAGGGCATATGAATACTCTACGCGAAGTCCTAAAAAAGGACTGGCCTATGATCGGATGGAAGAGGGCAGCCAAGATTTCTGTCCTCTGTGTCGTGATGGCGTGCGGGATAATCCTGGGCGGATTCCCGGGAACCAAACTCTTGGAAGTTCTGGGTTTGGGCTGCGGTTTAGGCGCTGGATTTACTTTGATTGCTTTTGCTACTGCCATCTGGCGCATCCACCGCCAAACAGAATCGCCATAAAGACGAGGCAAAGGAAAAGGAGAAACACAACTTCTCCTTTTTCCTTTTCTGGATTAAAAACCAAACGGAGTATCAAAAACCCTCTGGATAACTTTTATTTATACCCGCCCCGGTCGGGCCAAAAAATTACGAGGCCGGGCCTCGTAGTGAGAATCCGTTGATTTGACGCGGTTTCCGCCAAATGCAAAAATTACGAGGCCCGGCCTCGTAATGACCTCATAATAATAAAAGCCAAAGGGTTAGGAGATAGATTGCTCTACCCAACCCTCTGGCTCTCAATTTTCTCAAGCCATTTTTGAATGGCTTTTATTGCTGTTTGAGTATGCTCCCTGCTCTCAAAAATTATATGAGGAGCGCCGCTTAAAGAAACTATTGTCTTGTCGCAGGGATGCCGCTCAAGAAACGCTTCTGCTTGCTGATTGGCTGGAATCAAGTCATTTTCCGACTTGAGAAGCAAAACAGGCACGTTCGGCGGAAGAATTATTGCTGGAGCATTGATTAAGGATTCTAAACTCTCGATGGTAAAAGATATCACTGTATCCGGGTCTTTCAGGAATCTTGTGATTAGTTTTCTTGTTTCTTTGAACTGGGTGGTAACGGCCTCGGTGGAAGGAATGCTCCAGTTAACAAAGACAAAAACAGGGATTGGCGGCTTAAATCTGCGCTTCAATTCCTCATAATAGCGCCATTGAGGAATCTTTAAAATTCTCGGCTTCACATATTGTCCGATCTCGGCTCCAGAACTGGCAAAACCAGCCTGGAAAATAGCGCCGTCTAAGACATCACCTTTGTCCTCGGCCAGAAGATAACTGGTGACAATGCCTCCGATAGAGGAACCCAAACCATAAACAATTTCTGGTCGGAATTCCTGTTTTAACCAGTAAACTGCTCTCTGAAGCTGCTGACAAAGAGTTGTCAGTTCAAAATCGCAGCAACTGCGAAGTTTGTTAAACAGGCCCTTACGATTGCCAACTGTGACTCCTCCCCGGCTCTGCCCTATTCCCGGCAAGTCAATAGCGATAAGAGTTGCTTCAAGTTGAACAGCAATTTCTTTCAGTGCCTCTTTGAACCATCCTCCGTGGAGGCAAATAGGAGAAAGATAAACAATCAATCTCTTCCCTGCCCCTTGATACAGCCAAGCGCCCAGAGCATCCTGCTCTCCGTCAGTTCTTATCAAAATCTCTTTTGGCTCCATTCTCTTCACCTCCTTTTCAAAGAACCACTTTTATATTACCGCTTTTACCTTTTTTTTGTAAAGAAAAAGAGAGCGCCGGAAAGCCAGCGCTCTCGCATCTCATTTTCCATAATTCAAACTCCAACTGCCAAATCTGACAGATATCTTCTGACTCTGCCCACATGCTTGAGCAGGGCGATGATAGTGGCTCCAAGGGCTATCCAGAAAAGTTGATGCCCAAAACAGAACCATATTATAGGAAGAGTGCCAGCGATACCGATTATCCTTCCCAAGACCTGCGAACCAAGCACAGAAAAGGCCTTCTTAAACAATCCTTTGAATCCTGCCTTTCTGGGCATCGGCTCCTTGAACTCCATAGTGGTCATCACAAATTCAGTGAGCCAAACAGTGGCAATGACAACACCCACTGCCGCGAAACCAGCTCCGGGATTCAAAAACAAGACAGCGCCGAGAAGACAGGCCAGGCCTTTTCCACCTTTAAAACCGAGAGAAACTGGCCAGTTGTGACCAATGACCACAAAGGCGGCGGCCAAAGCAAACAGCCAAAGGGTCAGAGAGGGGGAGAAGTGTTGAATCCTGGAAACCCCGAAGGCAATTGCCATAACAACTACTCCTTTCCCGACATCTCCGATTAAGGCCGTAAGCAGAGGCCCAATCTTTTTTGTCGCCCGCCAGACATTCATTGCTCCAATGTTGCCGGAGCCCTCTTTGGATAAGTCCTTCCCATGCCTTTTGGCCACCAAATGACTAAAAGGGATGGATCCTATTAGATAGCTGATACACATAATCGCAACCAAATACACTCCTTCCAAATCTGCCCCTTCCATTTCGGCCTCCTTATAAGTTGACAAATATTGCTATTTTCATATTATATCTTAGTTTGACTTTGTCAATCAATTATGGTAAAAAATGACAATCACACAGGTAATGTTGTTCATTGACAAAACCCATAGAGGAGGTGAACAAAGTGCCAAAGCAGAGAAAGAAGGGGCTTCGTATTCAGGTTTTAAAGAGAGCAACTCTTTCAGTAGAGTTCCTGAAAACCATGCTCCACAATATGAGCCGGGCGGTTGCTGACAAGATAGACGAAATCAACAAAAGGAATTATTATCCAGTGCCTGATAAAGACACAGGCAGCAATTTAGCCAAAACCATTGGTGAGGCCGCTGAAATTGTAGGCAGCAAGGAATATCCTTCTGCGAGAGAACTCATTGAAGACCTCACCGAGGAGATCCTGCTGGATAGTGCGCGGGGAAACATCGGTCTTATTGTGACAGCCTGGCTTTCGGCATTCCTCGTCCGATTGTCAGAAGGAGAAGAGCTGAACTCAAAAACCTTGGCTCATGCCTTTAAGGAAGGAGAAAAGGCGGCCTATGAGGTCTTGGACAATCCCCGCAAAGGCACTGTCTTGGATCCCATCACGAGTTCAAGCAAAGCCGCTCTTGCAGCCTCAGAAAACCAAGCAGATCTTAGAGAACTGGTAAAAGCAGTGCGCGCAAAAGCGCAGACAGCTCTTGAGAAAACCACAGAAGAACTGGAGGCATTGCTAAAGGGAGATTTCAGTCCAGAAGAAATCCAGCGATTGAAAAAGGAAAAAGTCGTTGACGCCGGGGCCTTTGGCTTCGTGATAATGCTCGGCCGCTTCTTAGACCTGCTTCAATCAGCGGCAAGAGAGTAAGGAGACAAAAGTGAAGAAGAAAAAAAAGAAAGCAAGACCTCGCTATGAAATCGTGGCAAGAATCTTCAGGAATACAACAATGCCGTTAAGGGACTGGAAAGAGCAGATTGCAACAGAGCTTCGTGAATTGGGCAACAGTTTAGATATCCACGTCAACCATTCGGGCAAAAAAGCCGTCATTCACATCCACACCAATGCGCCTGAAGAGGTGAAAATCATCATTACTGCCTTCAGTAAGGCCGATACAACTCCTCGATTTGAGGAACAAGACCTGGAAGAACAGGTAAGGGAGGTGCAGAATGTCTGACAAGAAACCATTGGGACTGGTTGTTGGCGAGACCGCGGATCTGCCTCAATCCTTTACACAAAAAAACGGGATTGAAGTAGTGCAGTTTGAAGTGAATTTCCCTGAAGACATTTCCGACCGGAATCCCAGAAAGAACTTCTACGCAAGAATGAGGCAGGGAGAGATACCAAAAACCGCCCAGCCGCCTGTTGGGCAATACCTAAAGGCCTTCCGCGCGGCGCTGGACAAGTTTGACCAAATCCTGGTCATTATTATGACCGGTGATCTTTCGGGAGCCCTCCAGTCATCTCAACAGGCCAAGAGAAGAATGCCTGAAGAAGAACAAGCAAAGGTCCATATCATTGACTCGCGCCTGGCAAGCGTTGCCGAAGGCCTGGTGTGCTGGAAAGCCCAAGAACTCATCAAGGCGGGCAAGGATACCATCGAAATTGTTGGATATCTTGAGTCGATAAAAAAGGCCGAGGAGCTCATTGCCGAAGGCAAAAACCCTGAGCAAATTCTTGGATTTGAACCGCTGGAAATCGGTTCCTTGGGCCTTCTGGAAAGCGCGAAGTGGCTAGAAATCGGAGGAAGAATCTCACACGCAGACGCTGTCAAGGCAGAAATCGCCAAGAAGATTGGCATGCGGGCCGCGATCACCCTGAAACACGGCAAAGTGGAAGGAGTAGGAAAAAAGGGCGTGAAATTCTCTCCAAGAGGAGTAGTCGCCTCTCTCTTAGGGGAAATAAAGAGGGCTCGGCAACAGCTCGGTCCAGATATGAAAATTGCCATTGCTCATGCTGATGTTTCAAAAAAGCAGCTGCAAAAGCTTATAATGGGCATAAGGGATATGAGGGTTGAACTCCTCTTTGTTTCAGAGATAACCCCAGTCCTTGGAACCTATAGCGGTCCAGGCACCATCTTGATTGCCTGGATATAGCAACACCCTGACGGGAACAAACTTTCTTTGGATGAAAGTGATCTCGTTGGGGTTTTCTTTTTAAATTTCGCATATTTTAAAATTTCACATATTTTAAAGTAAAATAATCCTCTGTGGATAACTTTTCCCAAAAAATTACGAGGCCGGGCCTCGTTGCGACAATCCCTAATACTGGCGTGGGTTTCGACGTTTAGCATAAATTACGAGGCCGGGCCTCGTACTGTTGTTTTGCGTTGAAAAAAAACAGAGGCAGGGGTCTGCCTCTTGGCGTTGGCGCGCTTTCTCAAAGAGAAAGCGCGCAGATAAGGTTGTCAAAGTGCGGTTGAGTTTTCCCGGTCGGGGCGCCACAGGCGCCCCGACCGGGTGTGAAAAAGCGAAAAAGAAAGTGCGGAGAAAAAGATGGTCAAATCTCCGTCTGTGTACTACTACGTAAATCCTGAAAGCGCCACAACGATCATTGTGCGTCACCCCTTACCTGTGTTCTTGCCACTAGTCATCGAAGAAGTACTTCTAGAAGACCACGACAGCCAAAGCCACAGCGGAGATAACGAGCGACAACACGGCCAACGAAAGGACCAACGCCCTCTTCATCTCTGACTCTCCTTTTCCGAACCTGCAATAGCAGGGCTTCGATCGCTCACCACAACAGTTTGGCGCGAACCATTCACCTCCTTTTACAGAGATTCCCTCACTCAAAAATCTTGAGTTCAGACCAAAAAATCCGAGTCCTGACAGATCCTCTGGTCCAAACTCAATTATTTTATTTTAACCCCTTCTCTTTTCTTAGACAAGGTTTTCAAAAAATTGAAAATGATTTCCCCTGCTTTAACGCTCAAATTAACCGTTTCTCCTTGTTTGATTTCCCCAATCACAATTTTCAAGGAAAGCGGGTCAAGAATGAATTTCTGGATGACCCTTTTCAACGGCCGGGCGCCCAAATTCATATCAAAACCTTTTTCCGCCAGCAATTCTTTGGCTTCCTTGTCAGCCCGCAATTTTATCCCCTTCCTTTCCAGCCGCTTAGAGACCTTGACAAGCTCAAGCTCAACAATCTGCTGAATTTGTTTTTTGGCCAAATAATTGAAGATTATAATCTCATCAACCCGGTTCAAAAACTCCGGCCGAAAATTTTCTTTCAACGCCTCGTTCACCCTGTCTTTCAATGTCTGAAATTCTTCTTTATCATTGTCTATAAATCCCATTGTGCCCATTTTGGCAATAAATTCCGAGCCAAGATTGGAAGTCATAATAATAATGGTGTTTTTGAATGAAACCGGCCGGCCTTTGGCATCAGTGAGCCGTCCGTCATCTAAAATCTGAAGCAGGATGTTAAAGACCTCGGGATGGGCTTTTTCTATTTCATCCAAAAGCACAACGTTGTAAGGCCTTCTCCTGATTTTCTCGGTAAGCTGTCCAGCTTCCTCATAGCCCACATAGCCCGGAGGCGAACCAATCATCTTGGACACGCTGTGGGACTCCATATACTCTGACATATCTAAGCGAATCAAAGCATTCTCGTCATTAAACAGAAATTCTGCCAAGGCCTTGGCGGTTTCGGTTTTACCAACGCCGGTGGGACCTAAAAATATAAAGGAACCGAGAGGTTTGTTTTCCTCGGCAATCCCGGCCCGGCTGCGCCTGATAGCATTGGAAATGGCTTCTATCGCCTGTTCTTGGCCTACGACCCGGCGGGAAATGGAATTTTCCATTCTTACCAATTTTTTTGTTTCCTCTTCCAATAAATTAGTGGCGGGAATTCCGGTCCAATGCGAAACCACCCGGGCAATGTCTTCCTCCCCGACTTCCTCTTTCAAAACCTGATGTTTTTTTCTAAAATTAGTAAGCTCCTGCTCTTTTTTCTGAACGTCTTTCAATATATTCGGAACTAATCCGTATTTGATACGCGCTACTTTTTCCAAATCGCCTTCGCGCTCAGCCACTTCGGCCTCAAAACTTAATCTTTCATTGTCTGTTTTCAAAACCTTAAGCGCCTGAATTAAGTCCTTCTCTGTTTTCCATTTCATCTCCAAACCTTTTGCTTTTTCTTTCAAATCAGCCAATGTTCTTAAGCAGGCAGACAACCTCTTTTTTGAAGCAGGATCCTGCTCGTTTTTTAGCGCCTCCCTTTCAATGGTCAGCCGCTGTATTTCTTTCTTCACTTCCTCCACTTCCGCTGGTTCTGATTCCATTTCCAAACGCAATCCGGAAGCCGCTTCATCCATCAAGTCCACGGCCTTATCAGGCAGAAATCTGTCTGCGATATATCTGGCAGAAAGCTCGGCAGCAGCGATTAAAGCCGAATCCCTTATTTTTACGCCATGATGAAGTTCGTATTTTTGCTTAATGCCCCTTAAAATCGCAATCGTATCTTCTATGCTCGGCTCAACAACATATACCGGCATAAATCTTCTCTCCAAAGCCGGGTCTCTTTCAATGTATTTTTGGTATTCTTTCAGAGTGGTGGCTCCGATGGCTCTCAATTGTCCGCGGGCCAGGGCCGGTTTTAATAAATTAGAGGCATCAATCGCGCCCTCGGCCGCGCCGGCGCCCATCACGGTATGGAGCTCGTCAATAAGAAGAAAATAGTGGTCTTTGGCGCGCTCAATTTCCTTTAAGAGCGCTTTTATCCTCTGCTCAAACTCTCCGCGGAATTTTGTTCCGGCAATCAAAAGACCCAAATCAAGGGCAATAATCTCCTTATTCTTCAAGCTCTCCGGCGCATCCCCTTTGATAATCCTCTGGGCCAATCCCTCAACAATGGCGGTCTTGCCAACACCGGCCTCGCCGATTAAAACCGGGTTGTTTTTCGTCCGCCGGGAAAGAATCTGAACCACCCTTCTTATCTCATTCTCCCGGCCAATCACCGGGTCAAGTTTTCCTTCCTCAGCCAACTTGGTGAGGTTCTTGCAATATTTTTCAATCACTTGATACTTGGACTCTGGATCCGGATCGGTAATGTTCTCTCCGCCCCTCATCTCTGACAAAAGTTTCAAAACATTTTCATAATCAAGACCAACGGAACCGTAAGGGAATAAAATCTTCTTGGCTTCAGAAGGCACTTCAAGCAGAGCCAGGAAAAGATGCTCCACGGAAATAAACTGGTCTTTCATCCTGATTGATTCTTTTCTCGCCCGATCAAGAACGCCTGCCAAATCTTGGGTTAGATAAAATTGAAGTCCCATCGGCTGATCTTCAAAATCATCAAGATTAGAAATATGCTCCCTTGATTTAATCGCCTTAACCATTTTGTTTTTCAATTCCGGCACCACAATCTTTAACTTGCGCAAGATAGCGGAGACAATCGTGTCTTCCTGGCTGACCAAAGAATACAAAAGATGCAGCGCGTCAATCTGCTGCTGATTTTGTTTCCGCGCCAGCGACTGGGACATCAAAATGGCTTGCTGGGCTTTTTGAGTAAAATCTCCGCCAGGATTTGCAAACATAAACAATTTAACAAATTAACAATTAAACAAGCGCTTCGCTTTAACAATGAAACAATTCTCCCTATTCTTATTTAAACCCAAAAGACACCGAAAGTCAACCTCAAAAAGGCCAACTCTTGAATATTTTTTTGTTTTACTTTTTCCTTTCACCGAGAACGACTATAAGAGTTATCTCCTTCCCCTCTCTTAAAATTTTGAGATTTACCGAATCATTGGGATTATAATCCAAGATAATCTTGGCCAAGGGATTCTCGGAGGTAATTTTAACGCCATTGAATTCCAAAATAATATCATTCTTCTTAATCCCGGCTTTGGCCGCCGGACTGTCGGCCACAACGGCTGTCTCCGTGTCTTTTCCCAAAGAATCCTTGCCAATCCAGGCCCCATAATCAACAGACAAATTATTGGCTTCGCTGATTTCTTCGGTGATTAGCGTGTAAGACACACCCAACCACGGATAAACAATGGTTCCCGTCTTTTTTACCTGGTCAATGTCTCTCTTCGCCATATTAATAGGCAAGCTAAAGCCGATATTCTCTCCGCTGGAAGAGCGGGCGGCATTAATCCCGATTACTTCCCCGGCCAGATTTAAAAGCGGACCGCCGGAATTGCCCGGATTAATGGCGGCGTCTGTTTGAATAATGCCTTCCAAATTCTCGCTAAAGCCCGCTTCGCCCGTCGCCGTAATGTTCCGGCCTAATCCGGAAATAACGCCCACTGACACGGTATTCTGGAATTCTCCCAAAGCGTAACCGATGGCTATCACTGTTTGGCCGATCTGCAAACTGGAAGAATCGCCCAACTTCACGGTGGGAAATGTTTTTCTTTCCCCTTCAGGGGCATCTGACTGGTCAACTTTGAGAACAGCTAAATCATAGAACGGATCCTTGGCCAAGATTTTAGCCGGGTATTTCGAGCCGTCGCCGAAAAAAACCGTGTATTCCGCGCCCTCTTCCAAAGTGACATGTTTGTTTGTTAAAATTATGCCGTCTGAAGAAATAATGAATCCGGTTCCCCCGCCCACTTGCTGTTTTTCTGTTCCGTTTTCGCGGTATTGGGGAATAAGAAAATCGCTTCCAAAGGGCCAATTCAAACCGCCGAAAGGGTCAATATAGTATTTCTCCAAAATCGGGACATCTTTGCTGATAACAATGCTTACCACGGCCGGCGAATAATCCTTAACCGCCTGAATAATCCTCTGCTCCTGGGTTGTCTGGGGAATGTAGTTATTTTGGATGGTCGTGTCTTTTCTAATAATAGGGACTCCCTGTTGCTCCAGAATATCAATAACCTGATTCTGCCAATAATAGTTGGTGAGAATCGCGCCGGCTGCGCCGGCTGTGATGGATACCAAAATTATCAACACTGCCAAAAGTCCCGGCCGATGTTTTATTCTGCCCCTATTCTTAGCAATGACCTTAAGTTTGCCTAAGTCTATCTTTGGAAAGCGGAAACTATTTTTTATTGAACTGCTGTTTTGCCAAAAATTACTACTTTCCTCCATTTTGTTAGTCAACCATTTCGGCTGGCAATTGCCTTCAATGGCTAATTTTATTAACGATTAAATAAATATGATATGCCTCTGATGATGTGGGGCAGGAAAATAAATCCGGCCACAGCAGCCGCGCCGATAACAGCCATTAAGACCGCGCCAGCCGCCAAATCCTTTATTTTCCTGATTTCCTGGTTGTGATTGCTGTCTATCAAATTAGTAACCCTTTCCACTTGGGTATTCATCAGCTCAATGCCCAAAACCAAAAAAATACACAGGGTTATTATCGCTCTTTCCTGCAAATCAAGGGGGAAATAAAGCATAAAAAAGACCACGATCAGAGCGATAATTACCCCGATTCTTACGGTATTTTCCTCCTTAATGCCTATGCGCAGGCCGTTAAAAGCAACCTGAAAGCTCTTTAATAATTTCTTAGGGTTGATAATCATAATTTTTAGAGTATCTACTATTTTGATACTTTCTAAAATTGTTGTCAAATAAAAGCCGCGGGCCTGGCTCGCAAGAAAAATTTACGATGAAAAATGCCAAGGATTTTACTGCATCAGCAAATTTTTTATTTCGTTCCAGATTTCGGGTTGGTTTTGTTTTTCTTTCATCCAATACCACCACTCCGACCCCCAAAGATAAAAAGTGTCTGTTCCGGTATCCTTGGCATATTGGATTATTTTTCTTATTTTCTGAAGATCCATAGTTTTTTCCTGTTCTTCTAAAGGAGAATCAGATAACAAGGTCTGACCCCACGGTTCCGCCTGGAGCTCAACGCAAATAACCTTTTTATTAAATAACTTACCTATTAACCAGGCCTTTCTATGATAGAAAACGGGGGGAAACGGCGGCCTAAAGTAAAATTTAAAATCACTGGACCAAACCACCCGGTATAGAGTATGCCCGACCATATCGCCATATTTCGCCGCTTTGAACCAGAAAGGAAACTCTCCGCTCTCGCTCACCACCACTGGTCTTTTTTCAGGGTCAAGGGATTTAACCAAATCTATTTCTTTTTTTATGTCCTTTCCGGAAATAAGGGGGCAATTGTCTCCAAAAGGAAAAAAGGGTTCGTTTTCCACTTGCCACATTTTAATCGCGGAATAATCTCTATACCTCAAAACCACCTGTTCCAGATAATTTAAAAGTTTCTTGTTGAAATCTTCTTGACTTAAATTTTTTGCCCAATCCGGGATATGGCATTCCGGCCAGCGCGGGACTTTTCTGCCGATGACCAAAAGGACTTCCGCACCTCTTTTTTCCGCCTGCTCAATCTGCCAATCCAAATCAGCAAAATCAAACACTCCCGGCTCTTTTTCTATTGAATCCCAGTAGGCGACCAGTTTTAAATTTTTAACCTGCAAATCGTCTAAAATCGCCAGGTAGTTGGCTCTCCAATCCAGCCCTAAGAGCTCGGCTTGTTTTTGGGAAAACACCGCTCCCCAGGTGATGTTCTCGGCGGGAGTGGCTTTACCAATAAATAAAAAAACAAGGAGGCCGATGATGAAAATCAAGAAAAGGAAAAGTATAATTTTAAAAACTTTAGGCATTTCAAACGGCTAATAATACTAATCCTGCGATTATAAATAAGATCGCGAAAATTTTCTGGATGATAATTTTTTTGGAAACCTCGTCAGCCAAGAATTTCGGAAATTTATAAGACAAAATAATGGTAAAAATCAAAAGGAAGACATATCTCGTTCCTTCCAGCGCGTTGATGAAAGCAAGATAGGATAAGGGCGCAAGGAAAATCGCAAGGTTCTGCAAAATGCCGGCGCCGGCGCCGATAATTTGATTGGAAATAAACAATAAAGCGATTTTGGGCTTCTTTAAAAAAGACGACCATGGCGCTTTCTTTTTCTTAAAAATCTCTCCCTTCACTTCTTTGGAGAATAAAAACAAAAGAGCAATTAAAAAGCCGCCAACTTTAATCCAGATTAAGCCGGAAATAAACGGCTGGGAAATATAAACCAGCTTTGCGGTTAAAAAACTTAGGGCAAATAAAAAAGCGGTCAAAGAGGATAAGATAAAACTTTTTTGGGTTACTCCCCGCTTCTTCTCTGAACTAATAAACACACTCCCTACTATCAATAATAAAAATGCTAAAATTTTTGCCGAACTAAGCGGTTCAAACGTATCTTTGGATTGCCAGGCGAAAATATAACTCAAAATTAAAGTGAAAATCGGCAGAATCCCGCCGATAGCCGGAATCACCCTGGAGGCCTCAAATAATCGCAGCGATTCAAATAGGCCCAGAAGCGCAAAAAACCAAAGAGCGCCGGAAAGCAAGGCAATCAATAAGGTTAATGAATCGGGGATGGTAAAACCAAACGGAGCCAAAACAAAAACAAGAATGCCAAGCACACTCACATAAAAAGCGTAAAGTTTCGGTTTGGCAAGAGGGCCGGTCAATAAAAAGTCGTCAATAACCGCTGATATTGCCAAAAGAAAATAAGCGATGATGGCAAAAATTATCCAAAGCATATTTTATTATTTTACAGCGAGGATATTTTATTTGAAATGCGTCTCGAGGCCGAGCGGGCAGGGTTTCCCCCGCTCAAGCGGGGGAAGAACGAAGCCGAGAGTCGAGTAATAATTTCCTCGCTGAGGAAATTGTTGCGTCAGTTCAAATGAAATATCCGAGCTGTTGCTAACCTTCTACAAACAACTGATTGTTTTTACAGATTTCAGAATAAAAATAGGCGCTCGGACGGGGTTTTCTTTCAAGGGTGCTATAATCAATTTCAATCAATCCGAATCTGGGACCAAAACCATCGGCCCATTCAAAATTGTCCATCAAAGACCAATAAAAATATCCTCTGACATCAATTCCTTCTTGAGTTGCCCAGTGGACATTTCTCAAGACCTCTCTTATATACCACTCTCTATTCTTATCCCCTGCATCAGCCAATCCATTTTCTGTGATATAAACCGGCTTATTGTATCTTTTAAGCTCCTTTAATAAATAATAAATTCCCTCTGGATATAATTCCCAGCCCATATCAGAGACCTTTTTGTTTTCGTTCCGGATTAAACCCGGAAATTTAATTTTGAAATGGAAATAATAATTCAACCCAATAAAATCGCAATGATTTTTAATCTTATTCAAAAAATATCTGTTTTGCCACCAATCAGGAAGCCCTACGATAAATCTATCCAATAAATTCTTAGATGGCTCAAAATAAGTATTATGTTTCACTATCCCTACTAAAACTTTGTCTCGGCCGAATGTTTTAAATAATCTGTAAACACTCTGGTGAGCTCTGATTAAATTATTGACCACGCGGATATATAAAAAGATATTCCTTTTTTGAGGCAGCCATCTTTTGGCAAGATAGCCCTGCCCAGCGAAAACCATCGGCTCATTAATCGTTGCCCAAAAATCAATCAAATCCTGATATTCTCCGAATAATTTGGCGGCGTACCTGGTGAAATATTCTATTGACTTGTTATTGGCAAACCCGCCGATTTCGGCCAGCCATTGGGGCAGAGTAAAATGATGCAAAGTGACCATTGTCTTGATTCCTCTCTGCTTCAGGGCTGACAACACTCTCCGGTAATGCTCAATTTCTATTTTATCAAATTCTCCCTGCCTCGGTTCTATTTTCGCCCATTCAATTGAAAAACGGTGGGCGTTTTGGTTCAGTTTTTTTAACAAATCAAAATCCGGCTCAAAGCGGTTGTAATGGTCGCAGGCAAGGCCGGCGGGACCGTGTCCTCTTTTGGGCGGATTGATCTCCCAATCAGAAAGCTTATTTCCGCCTTCCACCTGATAAGCGGAAGTGGCGCTTCCCCATAAAAAATTGTCTGGAAACTTCAGAACCATTAAATCCCTAATTTTAATCTGATAATTTTTGACACTGATTGATTTATCCTTTCTTCGCTTATTCTACCATTTTCCACTGCTTTAATAAGTGCCTCTACCCCAGCGCTGGCCGGCAAACGCCAACCGGAAAAAATCAAAATATCAATGCCCGCTTCTACGGGTAAAGAAACAATGTCTTCTAATTCATACTTATTTAATAAAGAATTTTGGTCCAAATCATCAGAAATTACCAAAACTTCATTTCCTAATTCTGATTTCAAAAAATCAATTCCTTTTGGGGAAAAAGTAAAAGGCACATCCTCGTCTATGTTTTTATAGATAACATTAACAATCATCACCATCTCCGGCTTAGCAGACATCGCTTCTTTAAACAGACCTATGTCCGGAACCTCCTCCTTTATCGCCAATTTTTCTTCTGGATTAAAATCAATGTTCCCATAACCGGGAAAATGTTTGATTGCGGTAAAAATTTCTGCGGTCTTCTGGCCTGAAATTAAATTTCTTGCCAAATCTCCTGCGTTTGACTGCTTCTCTCGGAAGGAACGGCTGTAAATAAAATCGTCTGGCTCGACTTTATCCAAAACCGGCGCAAGATTGAGCGTAACCCCGAATTGCTTCAGTTCCTGTCCTCTTTTAAGGCCGATTTCAAAAGCGATTTCCGGATCATTAATAACGCTTTGGCCTATTTGCTCCTGAAGAAAACCAATCCTGTTGATTTCTCCTCCTTCCTGGTCAACGGCTATGAATAATGGGATGCCAGTGTCCTGCAGGGCTATTTGCTGAAGCCCGTCTACTAATTTCAGCAACTGGAGCTCGTTTCCTATATTCCAACCCAAGAGCAAAATTCCTCCCGGATGAAGTTCTTTTATCATTGACTTTATCTCTTCAGTAAGTTCTTGGCCGTCAAAGCCAATAATAAAAATTTGGCCTATTTTTTGCTTTAAGCTTAAGTTACCCCATAAAAAATTATCGGATAATTTTGTGATATCATCGGACTGGCCGGAAAGACCAATCAGCAATATCGTCATTGCCAAAATCGTCATTATGATAATGAGAAAGGCGAGTTTCATTTCTTTATTATCTCATTTTTTCCGACTTTCTAAAACCCTGACATTTCTAAATCCTTTTGATAAGTAATAAAAATAGAGTTGACCCCATTTTGACCATTTTTTCCGACTTTCTAAAACCCTGACATTTCTAAATCCTTTTGATAAGTAATAAAAATAGAGTTGACCCCATTTGTCCTTGTCTATCAGATAATGAGTGATGCCCAGCTTTTCACATTCCATATCCAAAGGATGCAATCTGGGTTTCATCGGGTTAGAACTCTTCGGATATCCGGTATATCTATTGGTGAATGTGGCGTGATTATCTGTCTGCAACCCTGAAACGATAAAGGGGTAGAATCTAACCAGGGAATCAAGGAATAATATGCTTTCTAATGGAAAAATGATGGAAAAATGATGGAAAAATGGGGTCAACTCTATTTTCCCCTCTTCGAGCAACAACCGAAAACCCATCACTGGGTTTTTGAATTCAGGGAATTAAGGTAATGTAAACCAATATATCAAAAGAATTCAAAAATGCTTAAAATCTATCTTCAAAAATTATTCTTTCTAAAACCCTGCGATCCGGAATCGGTGGTCTTTTTTCCAGCGGATGATTAAATAACTCAAAAAGAGATAATAAAAGATAATCCAGACCCAAGAAATTTTCAAACTTATTGACGAAAAAGCCAAAGAAGCGAAAAAATTAGAAATAATCTGGAGATAAGAAAGAATCAGCCAGCAAGGGAAAATAAATATTAGGGCGAAAATCCCGGCAAAGAGTCCAAAAAGAGCGGAAAGAAAACCAAAAACAAGAATGAACGGCAATAATGGAAGAATTAAAACATTGGTTATCGGGGCCACTAAAGAAATATATCCGAAATTAGAGATTAAAATCGGCAAAGTGAAAATCTGGGCAGCCAAGCTCATGGCCAAAACATTTCTCAATTCCAAAAAATTTGGAATTCTCCTGAGCCATCGCGAAAATATGGGAAATAAATAATTTATGCCCAGCACCGCCAGAAAAGAAAGCTGAAATCCAATGTTGTTTAAGAGAAACGGGTTAAAGGCAAGCATTACCGCAGCCCCGAAAACAATGGCCCTTGAAGAATCGCTTTGCCTCCCCAAAATCTGGCCGAATAGATATAAAAAGCCCATAATTCCGGCCCTGATGGTTGAGGCCTGAAAGCCCGTAAAAATAATGAAAAATAAAATGAAAATTATGGTCAGAAAAAAAGCTTGCTTTCTCCAAAGCCCCAGTCCCAGAAACCCCAACATCAGGATATTCATCAGAATCATTACGTGCATGCCGGAAATGGCGGTAAGATGGCGGATTCCCGCTTTATTCAGTGTTTCCTCTAATTCCGGACTCAATCGCGACTTGTCGCCTAAAATTATCGCTCCCAAAAGCAAACTGCTGTTAACGGAAAAATTGCGATAAATGCTTTCCCTGAGTTTATTTTTCATTGCCAAAATCCCCTGAAAAAATCTTTGGCTTAAAGAAAGATGATTTCCATTGCCAATTATCTTGATTTCCGGCGAAAAACTGACGGCAAAAATCCCCTGCCGGAATAAATATTCCCGGTAATCAAATCCCTCAAATTCCGGCGGCTTTTCAATCTTTCCGGAAATTTCAACGCTCTGCCCGTATTCGTATCGCGGATAAAAGGGGACAAAAGCCAAAATCCTCTCCTGGGTCGCGATTTTCTGGTTGTTTATTTCTTCCAATTTTACGATTATCTTTTGGCTTCCTTGATTTATGTCCGGCTCTTTAATAATTATCCCGGATATTTCCACCTCCGCACCAAAAAATTTTTCAACCTCTTTTTCAAAATTATCCTTCTGGAAACATTCCGCCCTCATAAATCCCATAGAGAAGAAAATCAAAGAAATAATAAAAACCCATTTTGATTTCTTGAGCAAGAAAAATGAAACCAAGACCAGGAAAAGAAAAACGCTTCCAATAAGCCAGAAAGCGTTTCGCAGAATCAGTCCAAAGAAAATTCCGATTACAAAAGAGAGACCGGAGCAGAAAATAATTTTAGCGGCAAAGGCATTACCTGATTTGACAAACATCAAAATGAGGCGTTATTTCTTCCTTCAGTTTTTCCAGATATTCGTCCGGGAAGGACTTGGCTTTTGCAAGTTTGGGGTTCAGGAGTTTGCCTTGCGACTGGAAATTTTGCAAAAAATATTTGGGCGCAGGCGAAATCCATTTTACGATTTCCAAGATATCTTTCTTTTCCACCAACCCCGGGACAAGAGTGGTCCTGAATTCAAAATCAATCACTCCTTTTTTTAACAATTTTATGCTTTTGTCTATCTGTCCAACATCAATATCCGCGCCAACCACTGTCTTATATCTCTTTTTGGGCGCCTTAACATCCATTGCCGCATAATCAAGCAAGTTCAATTCAATCAGCTGCCGCAGCATTTCCGGACGGCTCCCGTTGGTGTCCAGTTTTATCAAAAACCCCATCTCCTGAATCTTTTCTATAAAATCCGGGAGGTCGTCATAGATGGTCGGCTCGCCTCCGCAAATTACCACTCCGTCTAAGAATCCTTTCCTTTCTTCAAGGAATTCCCAAATCTTTTCTTCGGGAATCAATGGATGTTTTTTAATCTCCTCTGCCAAAACAAGCTCGGGATTATAGCAGAACGGACATTTAAAATTACAACCGCTGACAAATATGGTAGCGGCAACCTTCCCCGGATAATCAATAAGGGTAGATTTTTGAATGCCTCCTATCCTCATATCTTGAGATTAAACACTTTCCTGTCCTTGAATTCCTGCTGTTTCCCCGCATTCCATTGTTTCACGGGGCGGATGTAGCCGACAACCCTTGAATAAACTTCGCAGGGTTGCTCCACCACGCATTTCGGACACTTAAAATGTTCGCCGGCGATATATCCATGAACCGGGCAGATGGAAAAAGTCGGAGTCAAGGTAATATAGGGAAGCTTAAATTTAGTAAAAATATTTTTTACCAGCGCTTTAACCGCTTCCGCCCCGGACAGCCGCTCCCCGGCAAAAATATGCAAGACCGTGCCGCCGGTATAACGGCACTGCAATTCGTCTTGAAGTTTCAGCGCTTCAAAAACATCGTCAGTATAATTGACTGGCAATTGGCTGGAATTGGTATAATAGGGAACTTCCGGAGTGCCGGCGGCAACGATGTCCGGATATTTTTCTTTGTCTTTTTGAGCCAGGCGGTATCCAGTGCTCTCACCGGGCGTCGCTTCCAAATTATACATATGGTCTGTTTCTTTCTGATATCGCAATAGCCGTTCTCTCATAAAATCCATTATCTCCAGTGAGAATTTCCTTCCATTATTTGACGCCACTCCCTCTCCCAGAAAGTTAACAAGCGCCTCGTTCATTCCAATTAAACCAATAGTGGAAAAATGATTGGCATAATATGCTCCCCTGGCTTGTTTAACCCCACTCAAGTAATACTTTGAATAAGGATAAAGCCCTTTTTCAATATAGTTTTCTATGGTTTTTCTTTTAATCTCCAAACTTTCTTTGGCTAAATCCATGGCTTTGCCAAGTTGTTCAAGAAAATCTTTTTTGGTTTTGGAAAGATAACCGATTTTCGGAAGATTAATAGTGACTACTCCGATGCTGCCCGTGAGCGCGCCGGCGCCAAACAACCCCCCGCCCCCGCGGTTATGAAGTTCTTTCATGTTCAACCGAAGCCGGCAACAATTAAAAGAAATTTGCCCCAAAGAATGCAGAAAAAGATGGTTTTTTTGAAGTTCTATATCGTAAAACTCTATTGGTTTTTTATATTTTTTAATTTTAATTTCCTGCGCTCTAGTCAAATAAATATTGCTATTCTTGATTTTTAAACTCTCTTGAGTATGAGCTCTGTATTTTTCTAATGTATTAGACCCGGTCGTTCTAGACTTAGTCAGTCCTGGCACCTTGGTGGTAGAGACTGCCATCCACCCCGGTAGTCTTTCGGCCAAAATCGGATTATTAATGCATCCGTTCCCTTGTTTGATTTTTGACTTAGCATGCTGCAAATAAATTATCTGGCTCTTTTTCCTTAATTTATAGGTAACGGGCTTCCCGATTAAAGAATAAAGCAACACAAGGTCGCGAGATAATTCTAAATCATTTATATGGATTTCTTGCCTTCTATCATAGCCGTCACCCTTAAAGTGAAATTCTAAAAAACTTTTGATAACATCGGGGGGAGAATTAAATAAAATCTGGGGCAATCTTCCATATTTTTTAAATCCTGCATTATAAAATTTTCTGGCTAATTTGGTGTTATAAACATAAAGATAGTAAGTATTATATTTTGGGTCTTGCTTCTCTTTACAATCCAAATTAAAAACTTTTTTAATTAGTCCTCTTATTAAATTCAGATTTTCCAAATCCCCTGTCTTAAAAGTAAATTGTAGGCCTCTCGGCTCTCCAAAATGAACATAATTTTTCCTATTTTTAAACAAATAATTTCCATCTGCCACAAAATATCCTAATATTTTAGCCAAATCTTCATTGAAACTGAATTCCTCAATGCTCTGATATTTTTTAGATAAAACTCCCTCGTCTGCTCTCTTAATAACCAAGAGATAATCTCCTTTTTTAATATCTTTGGCGAACTTCATCACAATTCCTTGTTGGCAATAAACCGCCACCGGGTGGTTTAATGAGAATATTGCTTTTCTGCCGTCTACGCTACTAATTTCTACTACTCGGGTATCGCTAATCTTTAAGAATCTCTTTATCGGAGCCCATTCTAACTTTAAGGTTTTTGGATTCAAGGACAGTCCTTCTATTCTCCCTTCTTTTTTACATTCTGACCACCCTTCTTTGTCAAACTCTCCGTCTTTATAATTCTCCGCTACTTCTTTAACGGAAAGTCTTTTAATTTTTCTTGAATTCCTAACTAAAATTTCCTGACTTCCCTCTAAACACATACTTCTGACATCTTCTGGACTCATATCGGAATTAATATAGTTGGCGAAATAATTGATTCCGTATTTTGCCGAGGCCTCAAAGATTAAATCAAAAACCGTACCGTCCCAGGGAAAATCTTTAGTGATATTTATGGTTGGAATCGGAAAATGGAAAGGCCGGCCGTATTTGTCCCCCTCAATCATCGTTTCATACAGCGCTTTATCAAAGATTCTCATCTCTTCCTCAAATTCGCCGTATGTTTCCTCTTGGGGCTTCCCTCCCCAGATAACGGGTTGTCTGGAAAAGACCGGCGACGGTTTTAAATCCAATGTTATATTTGAAAACGGATTCTGAAATCCCACTCTCGTCGGCACCGCCATATTAAACAAGAATTCCTGCAAGGATTGCTTGACCTGCTCATAATTTAAATTGTCATAACGGATAAAAGGCGCCAAGAGGGTGTCAAAATTAGAAAAAGCCACCGCTCCAGCGATTTCTCCTTGAACAGTGTATAGAAAATTTACCACCTGTCCCAAGACAGCCCGGAAATGTTTGGGCGGTTTTGATTCCACTTTTCCCGGCGCGCCGCCGAATCCGCGCAGTAAAAGATCATAGAGGTCCCATCCGGCGCAATAAAGCCCTAAGGTATCCAGGTTGTGGATATGAAAATCATTATGCTCTACTGCCTGTCTGATTTCTTTCGGGTAAATTTTATTGAGCCAATACTTTTTGACAATATATGAAACGCCGTAATGATTAAGGCCCTGCAAAGAAAAGGTCATATTGGCATTTTCCCGAACTTCCCAATCCAATTTTCCGAGATATTGGTCAACCCTGTCAACCGCTTCTTCGCTGGCCGCCACCGCTTCCCTTGTTATTCTCCTTTGCTCCCGGTAAAGGATATAGGCCCGGGCTGTTTCAGTAAGATTTTCCGCGATTAAAACCTCCTCCACGATATCCTGAACCTGCTCAACATTCGGAATTTCGCCTTCCTTAAAGCGCCGGCCCAAAATATCCGACACTTTTTTGGAAAGTTTTTTAGATAAAACGCCATCCGCCTGGCCGGTCGCAGTGATGGCTTTATAAATGGCTTTGGCTATCTTTTCCTGTTCAAAATCAACAATACTCCCGTCCCTTTTTTTAACTTTAACAATCTTTGTCATTGGCTTGATAGGATAAACTTGCCCGGTGAAGGAGCAAGTATTGTGTTTAATGTCTTTATATTACCTTAACTCCTGATTTCGGTCAAAAAGGGGTCTCTTGTGGAAAACTTTTACTTAACCCGCCCAAGGCGGGCTTGCCCGCCTTGGGCGAACCACTAAAAAATTACCAGGAAAAATTACGAGGCCGGGCCTCGTAGTGAGAATCCTCAATACTGGTGTGGCTTCCGACGTTTAACAGAAATTACGAGGCCGGGCCTCGTAATGGCAGATACATTTGGAAAAGTTTGTTAAAAACTTTTTCCCAGGCAAAATTTTTGGAAAATTCCAAAGATGCACTCCTTATTCTTTCCCTAATCTCCGCCTCGTCTAACAAGATATTCACTTTCTGAAAAATATCCGGCGCCTCTTTTGGCCTGGTCAAAAAGCCGTTTTCTCCGTCTTTTACCAGCGATTTTGAACCGCCGGCATCAGCCACCACTGGAACAAGCCCGGAGGCCATGGCTTCAATGGTGACATTCCCGAATGTCTCTGTGGTTGACGGAAAAACGAATATATCTGAAGAAGCGTATGCCTGCGAAAGTTCAATTCCTTCAATATGGCCAAGGAAGATGACACCGGGCATAAGTTGCTCTAATTCTTTGCGCACCGGCCCTTCGCCCGCAACGACCATTACAAAATCATTCCTTTTTGCCTTTAATAATTTGTATGCTTCCGCTAAAGTACGCAGGTCTTTCTCCCAAGTAAGGCGACAAACGCACAATAAAATTAATTTATTTTCATTTTGAATAATTTTTTGTCTCCAATCTGGCGAACGGAAAGAAATGTCAAAATTGACAAAATCCACTCCCCAAGGAATGGTTAGGACATTTGGTATCCGATGGTCAATAAGTTCCTGCGCCATAACTTGCGAAGGGGTGGTGGTAAAACTCATCTGTTTATACAACCTCCTCAACAAAAACCAAGCGAATGGTCTAAGAAAACCGAGATTATAGTAGACGAAATATTTACAAAAATCGGTATTATGAGTGGCGACAATCGGAATACGGCGTCTCTTGGCGTATTTTAAAGCGGACCAGGCAATAGTATCCGGACTGTGAAGGTGGATGATGTCCGGCTTAAATTCGTCCAGTTGCTTTTGAAACTTCCTGGTGCCGGGCAAAGAAAGACGATAAGCCCTATAAAGCGGGAATACTATTGAAGGAATCTTGATAACCGGGACCGGAGACAGAGAAACATCCTCTGCCCAGCCAGTAATAATAATGGATTGGACGCCTTTTTTAAGGCCTTCATTTATAAGAGATA
This sequence comes from Patescibacteria group bacterium, assembly GCA_018817645.1. Classification (GTDB taxonomy): domain Bacteria; phylum Patescibacteriota; class Minisyncoccia; order Minisyncoccales; family PEYH01; genus PEYH01. Next base: position 43,219 of record JAHITK010000006.1, read on the forward strand.
AAAGCACGCGGGTCACGCCGTCTTCTTTTTTGAGAGTGCCGATAAAATAAGCGATTTTCATACAAAAATTTTTTAATTCTGCTGCCATAACTCTTTTTTCCCCGGTTCTTTACCAAAAAATCGCCTCTTTATTCCAATCTTATTCCAAAAATCGGCGATTTTTGCTATCTCGCTATTTTTTCTTCCTCTTCTTTTTAATAATGCCTCTTTTCTTTAATTTTCTAATAAGTCGTTTTTGATTTCTCCATCCGATTCCCATATTGTAAAAATTAATAATTATTTATCCGAACTAAAGCCCGATATCCTGTCAAGGAGTTAACCTTTGGCAAATTTAACCTTTGATAAAAACTGGCAACCAAAAAACTTTAAGGTAAATTATCTTTTTTTATAAGTATTGGTAGAGCGTCTCTCAACCCTAAAAACCTCAACAGATTTTTCACTCGGAAATACTTCATAAAGAATCCTGTATGTGCCAACTCTTATTCGCCAGACATTATCTTCTCCTTTAATCTTCTCAATGTCTCCCTGATAGGGGTTTGTTTGAAATTCTTCCAAAACAAACAAAAGACGGTTTGCGTCTTGTTTGGGGAATCGCTTCATTGATTTTAAGGCACTGTGGGCAATTTTAACCTTCCATCTCATTCTTTAATTGAGAGAGAGTTAAATATTTTCCTTCTCGAATTTCTTTTCGTCCGGCTTTGATCGCTTTCTTTTCAGATAAAGTCGACTCCACCAAAGAAATAATTTTTTTCAAGCGCAAAAACTCCTCGTATTCATCTCGGGGCATTACCACTAAATCTCCTGTCTTTGATAAATCTCTTGGAATAGCAATGACTTTGTTCATTATTCTTAATATTAACAAATCCAAATAAAGTGGTCAATGTCTGAGCTCCCGTTATAGGCCGCTTTTAATTTCTGTGTCAAATCTGTCAAAGGTTAAACCTTTGACAAAAGTCCTGCCATAAAAAATACTAACATCGCAATCTATCTCCCAGCAAAATCTTCATAGTCGAGGAAGGATCTTTTTTGAAACCTTCTTTAATTTGTATCCGATCTTTCGCCAGGCAAAATGCTTTCTATCTCTATTTTTTTCAAATCTTCATAAAGTAAAAACAGAAAGGTTAATATAAAGAAAAGCAGAAAAATGTTTAAAATCCCATCAGGGATATAGCCATAAGGCACTAAACCAAACGCTGCGCCTCCTAACCAAGCGATTCCTCCGATAAATATGCTCATCACAAATAACCGCCAAAAAACGCTTCCCCAATTTCCTTTTAATAATTGTTTGCTTCTCACAAGGGCCACCGTGCCCTTCAAATTTTCTGCTACTAAAATAGGTATGGCTAATACAAACCATGTCCAAACTATAAGAGACCATACTGCGGCGGCGATAAGAAGAGGGATAAAAAGCAATGTTGGCGCAGAAACAATGCTCATTAATAAAACTATTATGAAGCCCAATTCAGCAAGGATGCTCTGTAATAAAAGAATCCAAAATAGAGAGTGGATTTTCTTCCATCCCTTTTTTAATGATTCTTTAACCCCTCTTCTCTGCTTTCTTCCTTCTACGGCATAAACTATTGCAAGTAGAGGCCAAAGCTCAACAAATACAAGCACCAGTAAAAGGATAATTGCTATAAGGATTGGTATAAACCATTTTCCTAATGATAGAGCGAACGCTAAAGACAAAAAGCCGGCTATAGACATAAAAGCGATAACAATATAACCCAAGATTGAAATAACCGCTACGCCTAAAAAGGTCCTTATCCTATCTTTACAAACCCTAAAACTTTCCTTAAAAAGTTCCCCAACCCCAGATAGTTTTCGTGTTTCCCGTGGCCGAAAAGGGGTTGAAGGCGTTGTGATTTGATTATTAGAAAATCCTTGTTCATCCATAATAATTGTTATAATTAATTATTTTTATAAGTTTAACATTTATTTCTTCTTCGGCCGTCTTTTCACGATGCCTCTTTTCTTTAATTTTCTAATAAGCCGTTTTTGATTTCTCCATCCAATACCCATATTGATTAACCCGCCCGAGGCGGGCAAGTGATTAATGATTATTGATTATTGATTATTGATTATTGATTATTCCACTCCGGCCGCAATCAAGGTGATTTTCACTTCATTGGGTTTGAGTTTTCGGTCTTCTATGGCGCCGAAAATAACGCGGGTGGCAGAAGAATTTTTGGTGATAATCTTAGCGGCCTGCTGGACTTCTGTTAAAGATAAATTCTTCCCGCCGGTAATATTGAACAAAACTTTTCTTGCGCCTTGAATGCCGAAATCCAAAAAAGAAGAGTGAATTGCCATATCAGCGGCTTTCACAATCTTATCGTCTCCCTCTGCCTTGCCTACTCCGAAAAGGGCATTGCCCGAATTGCTCATTATTGCCTTAACATCCGCAAAATCCACATTGATAATGCCCGGCCTGACTATCAAGTCGGAGATACCCTGCACCGCCTGCCTTAAAACCTCGTCGCAAATCCAGAAAGCGGAAAGAAGCGTGGTCTTCTCGTCTATTTGGGCGAGAAGTTTGTCATTAGGTATGACGAAAAGGGTATCCACCCTGCTTTTTATTCTCCCCTGACCCATTTTGGCAATCGCTCTTCTTTGGGCTCCTTCAAAAGAAAAGGGCAAAGTGACCGCCCCGATTGTCAAAGCACCAAGTCCTTTGGCAATTTCTGCCACCAAGGGAGCCGCTCCGGTTCCGGTCCCGCCTCCCAGACCGCAGACAACAAAAACAATATCGCTCCCTTTCAGCGCCCCCTCTATCAGTCCCCGGCTTTCCTCTGCCGCCTCCTTCCCTATCCTTGGGTTCATTCCGGCCCCGAGCCCCCGGGTCAATTTTTCCCCGATTTGAATTTTCTTATGGGCTTTTGTTTTCTTTATATCCTGCGCATCGCAATTAAGGGCGATCAATTCCACGCCCTGAACTTTGCATTTAGCCATCCGGGAGATGGCATTTCCTCCCGAACCGCCCACGCCCACTACTTTTATTCTCGCGCCTGTTTTCATTATTCAGCAATCAGGGGATAAAAACCCTGAAAAGCTTTTTAATTTTCGAACCAAATCCATTGCTAAAGAAAGAATTATCTCCTCCCCCTTCTCCCAATCCGCTTAATATCAGCCCGCATAAAACACTGTAACTAAGATTTTCTTCCAAGCCGAAGAAATTTTTGATAACGCCCTTCCGCACCGGCAATTCCAATTCGCTTTTCGCGAAATTAACGATTCCCGGCAATTTAGCGCCGCCGCCGGCCAAAATCACGCCAGCCGGAAGCGCCTTTTGTTTGCCTATCTTTTTCAATTCTTTGTTTATTAAATCAAAAATTTCTGTCACTCTGGCCCGACCGGCTTTAATCATTTTTTTAGTATCAAAAACAAACTCTTCCTCTTTATTTATGCTGATTTTCTCCTTTTTCGTCTTATTTTGGAAAATATATGAACCAAACTTGCTCTTAATCTCTTCGGCGACGTTTATATCCGCCTGCAGGGCAATCGCTATATCCCGGGTAATATGAGCGGACCCGACCGGCAAAACAGCCAAATGAATCAGGTTTCTATCCTCAAACACCGCCAATCCCGTTGTCTCGGCTCCAATATCTATAAGGGCTGTGCCTAACTCCTTCTGCTGGGGAGTCAAAAGCGCCCTGGCAGACGCCAAAGGAGAGGGAATAACTTCAGCGATTCTCTCGACTCCGGCTGCCATTACGGCCTCAACGAGCTTATTCAAATAGGGGGAGAAGGCGCACACTGCCAAAGCATTTACTTCCAGCTTGATTCCTTTCATCCCGACAACATCTTTAAGTCCGGCTTCGCTGTCCACGATAAACTCCTTGGGAAAAGTGTCCAGAATCTCCTGATTGGAAGTGAGATTGGCCAGAATATTTGTTTTCGCCTCTTCCGTCACCCTATCCATATCGTCTGGCGAAACCCTTTGGTCCGCTCTGGAAATTGCCACTGCGCCATGCCCGTGTTCGGAGATAATATGAGCGCCTCCGATATTAATAAAAACATCTTTGATGCGATGGGGCCTGACCTCGTTATTGAGTTTCGTTAAAACATGATTGATTTTGTCAGAAACCACATCAGCGTCTATCACCACTCCTCTTTTCATGCCGTCGGACAGCACGCTCGCAATCGAAAGCACCGCCACCTTTTCCCCCTCTCTTTTTCTCTGGGCAACCATTCCTTTGATATACCCAGAACCAATGTCAAGCGCGCTTACTATGTTATGAGTCCGAGCCATGTTGTTATTTTTTAAAAAAAGTTAAATATTCTTGCTCTTTGGCCTGCATAATTTTTGCCTCTTTTTGGTCTTTATGGTCATAGCCCAAAAGATGCAAAAGGCCGTGGATGAAAATATGCGGCAAACCGGTTTTTTTATCAAAACGGATTTCCGAAGGGCAAATTATTATTTCTCCCAAGCTCCTTGGCAGACCGGCCAGTTCCTCCGGATAATTGTCGCTCGCAAAAGACAACACATCTGTGGACTCATCTTTCCCCCGATAAATGCGGTTTAATTCCGCCATCCTGGCTTTATTTGCAAAAACCACAGAAACATTCCATTCCTCTGCCGGTCTTTCTGTTTTCAAAACCTTTTCTCCTATTCTTCTTAATAACCTTTTATCTATGATAGAAGATTTGGTAAGGTTATTAATTTCAATCATATAATAGAACTATTTGGTCAATAACTCTTTCACCATCGCGCTCACAATTGCCCCGTCTGCCCGGCCCTGGATTTTCGGCATCAAAACACTCATTATTTTGCCCATATCTTTCAGCGACTCCGCTTTAACTTCCTTTATCGCTTCTTCGGCTAATCTCCTGATTTCCTCTGCCGGCATCTGTTCAGGCAAATATTGATTCAGAATTTCCATTTCTTGTTTTTCCTTATCAGCTGACTCCGGCCTCCCGCCGGCCTCAAATTGCTCAATCGCTTCTTTGGACTTTTTGACCAAAGAAGAAATCACTGGAAGAACTTCCTGGTCTGTAAGCCGGCTCTTTTCAATAAGTTCCGCTTCGTCTTTGGCCTCTTTTAGCCCGGCTCTTTTTTCTTTCTCCTTTTTGATAATGCCGTCTAAAAGAAGGCGCAGGATAGAAAGCTTCCTCTCTTGCTTGTTCTTGAGAGATTCCTGCAAGTCCTTTTGAACTTTTTCTCTTAAGTCCATAAGATAAGAACCCGCCTCGCTAACGCTCGGCAGAACCTTGAAATTGAATTTGTCATATATTTAAATTAACGTAATTCAATTATAAGAACCTTTCGCTTCGCTCAAGAACGCTTGAAATTAAAATCATCATATATAATTTTTTAAGGTAATTTAATTATAAGAACCTTTCGCTTCGCTCAAGAACGCTTGAAATTAAA
>JAHITK010000027.1 GCA_018817645.1 Patescibacteria group bacterium
ACGCCGCATCATATCAGAGTTACTCAAAACTTCTTTCTTAAATTATTGGAACAAGATTACATTTTTATTGATACTACGCGGCAATATTACTCTCCTGCTGAGAAGCGATTCTTGCCAGATCGTTATATTGAAGGGAAATGTTCATTTTGCGGTTCTGTTGATACTCGGTCAGACTACTGCGAAACATGCAATAAAATTTTGGATCAGGGGGACATTTTAGAACCGAAAAGCAAATTGACTAATTTTCCAGTGGAACTAAAGAACACAGAGCATTATTTTGTGGACTGGGGAAAAATTCAGAAAGATTTGAAACTGTCAGATTATGTTGAGAACCATAAGAACGATTGGAGGGAATGGGTCTATAAAGAATCCTTAGGTTGGCTTAAAGAAGGTCTTAAGCCGCGGGCGATCACTCGCGACTTGGACTGGGGGGTCCCTTTACCTGTTGAAAAAATTCCACCGGACAAAAGGATCGAGAATATTGAAAATAAGCGTATTTATGTTTGGTTTGATGCGGTAATTGGTTATTATTCGGCCTCGCTTTTATGGGCTAAGATGCAGAGGTTTGGGTTGAATCAGGAAGAGGCGGAATCAAAAACTGATATTGATGGTGGAAACAGCCTGCCTTTTGGCAGACAAGGTCGCGCCTGCCCGCCCACCTGCCGGACGGGCAGGCCTCTGGCGGGACTTGTCTCTGCGAAGGGAACGCTGGAAACCGATTTATTGGAGAACGAACTAGCTGACTGGTGGCTGAATAAATCCTCCAAGCATTATTACTTCATGGGCCAAGACAATTTAGTTTTCCATACGCTCTTCTGGCCGGGAAAATTAAAAGCGTATAACTCCAAATTGCATTTACCGGATGTGGTTTCCATCAATAAGTTTTTGAATCTCGAAGGGCGGGCATTTTCCAAAAGCCGCGGAATTTCCATTTCTATCAGCGATATTGTTAAGAAATATGGACATGATCCGGTGCGATTCTACTTGACTTATATTATGCCGGAGACCCGGCAATCAAGTTTTTATTTGACAGATTTTCAGGAAAAGGTAAATAGTGTTCTGATTGGCAGTTTTGGGAACTTTATTCATCGCACTTTATCAATTGCCCGCAAGGTAGATATTCAAAGAGTGAGTCAGGTTAAATTGGAGGGTGAGGTGGGAGATAGAATTGCCAGGAGTTTCATTCAATCAAGAGACTTGCTTGATAGATGTGAGTTTCGCAAATACTTGGACACGATTATTACTCTATCTAATTTTGCGAACAAACTATTTGATCAAAAGGGAGTTTGGAGGCTCAAGAAGGAGGATATTAAAGCTTATGCATATTCTCTAAAATCCCTTTATGCACTGGTCATGGTGTTGGGTTATCTGGCTTTGCCCTTAATGCCGGAAAGCGCGGCTAAAATTTTGAATTTGCTGGGTCTCGAAGCTCCCGCCTGCTGGCCTGAATTTGGTGATGAGGTTGAACTTGTTGAGAAGTTGATTCCGCAGATTGATACGGGAATAGAACCGGAGCCGTTATTTAGAAAGATTGAGGAGGAGGGAATTTAAGAGGCAAAGATGAAATTTGTGTCTGTGCAGGGGCGATGCTACGATTAATTAGTAAACATGCAGAAGATATTAAAAGTGACTATCAGTGTATCCTTTTTCATTTTCCTTTCCCTTTCCCTTGCTTCTGCGCAACAGCTTTCGGCTTTGGTTGTTGACCATGATGCCGTGAGGGAATTTGATCAAATTCCAGATTATTGGATAGATCAAGCCAAGCAGAATTTTGTGATTGGGTATGGACACACTTCTCACGGGAGTCAAATTTCCACTGGTATGTCCATGGTTCGGACGGAATACGGTAATTTATATAACTATGATCGAAATGGAGAGGGTGACGCGCTTTACTATTTTGAAGGCGCCTCCTATGGCAGTGGCTGGCTTGAGCTTGACGTGGGTTATTATCCAACCTGGGTTAACGAGACTAACGAATTTTTACAGGATCCGTCTAACGCTCATTTCAATATGATTATGTGGTCCTGGTGCGGACAGGCTTCATCAAAAACTGAACAGACAATGATTAGTCAATACTTACAACCAATGACTGACTTTGAACAGCAATATCCTGATGTTACTTTTATTTATATGACCGGTCATTTGGATGGCTCTGGAGTCGATGGAAATTTGCGTCAGCGGAATGACCAAATAAGAGATTATGTTAGAGAAAACGATAAGGTG
>JAHITK010000028.1 GCA_018817645.1 Patescibacteria group bacterium
CGCGCCGATTTTTTTCTTCTAAAAGGAAAAGAAAACTTTTGTGCGGGGTTCTGCTCTGAACGAGCAGGACGGCGGGGCTTCGTTTCGGCTCGGGCGAGGCGGAATTCCCCCCACACCCCCCTTCCGCCGCGCCCTCGCTTGGGCTGGCGAATTTTTTTGCGGCGGGCTTTTCATTCTTTTCCTTGTCCCTCCCTCCCGACGCGGAAAAGTTTAAGGAACTCCCTAAAATACATAATCCCATTTTGGGATTATACCATGTTAGGATATACAATACAAATAGGTATGAGTAAATCTGTATTCACAAAAGATTATAAAGAAATAATAAATCGCCTAAAACAGGCGAGAATTGACGTTGGTCTTTCGCAACAAGCGGTAGCCGATAAACTCGGCAAACCGCAATCTTATGTTTCAAAAATTGAATCCGGCGAAAGACGGCTTGATGTTGCCGAAGTAAAAAAGTTTGCGGAAATTTATAAAAAAGAGGTTTCATATTTTATTAAATAGTATGGAAACAATAACGAAAAAATTTTATCTGAAATTGGGTATATCTGAAAAAGATATTTTGGCTATCAATAAAGAGCTGGCACTTAGCGCGGGGTTTAAGTTGAGTCCATTTGCTAGATCTCGTCGTGCAGAAATGTTAAAAGAAGCAATAGCATTTCCGAAAGGTAAAAATCAAGAAAAGAGAAAAATAACCGAAATTTACAAAAGCGGTAATTTTGTAATTGCCGTTGGTAAACCCGGGAAAGAAGCTGCGCCCGATTTCAAACGGAAACATTATATAACGGGAGAAACCACTAATAATAAAAACGATATGAATCCTTTTATAATGACGAATGGGAAAAAAGTTGGTAATGACTTAACTTTTGGGGCATTATTTGAACAAATTGAACATCTTATGCGAGCGGATATGTTTGGGTTGGAGCTTTTAGGTATGCTTATATTCCGAATGGCTTTTATGTTGGATCACAACCGAAACCAAGAAAATAAATGGAGGTATGCTCCGCCAAAATTATCTTTATCCGTTCTTAAAAAACGCCTTCCCGAAGTTGGCGGTGTTCCCGTTGATGTGTTTCTATATTTTCTAGATGTTTTAGCTCTTAATGAAGATGTAAAAATGCATACATTGGGACACGAAAACGCGCAACATGATTACGGACGAGTGAATACTTTACTGACTTTTGCCCATTTGGTAGCGGTTTTATTAAACCGTCGATCTCTTGCAAAATTTGCCGGCGCGTTTGCTCGGCCACCTTCCGGTATGGCCCCGCTTCCAAAGATTAAAGGGCTTTTTGAAACTTATCCTCTTTTGTCGCCGGATTTTCGTTAATTCTCAATTCTTTTTCGCCCTCTAAACAATTTATGCTCCGGCGCAATAAAGCCATTTGCCAAGCGAGTGTTTATAATATCGCAGTATTTTTTGTCTATCTCGGCGGAAATAAATTGACGATTTAAGTTTCTACATACATCTATTTCCGCACCGCTCCCGCCAAAAAGAACCAACACTATGTCTTTTGGCTTAGTCGTCGCTTTAATTAACATTTCTGTTAGTTTTTGCGGAATTTGACAAGCGTGATAAGTTTTTTCTTTGCTGACATTTTTTACGAGATTAAACTCAAACCAAGAATAGGGCATTCTTCCTTTTGATCCGTTTGCTAAATTTTGGCGGATTCTTCTGTCTGTCGGATTTTTGTATGGTAGAGCGACCTCGTCTTTGAAAAATTTATTATCATCACTTTTTCTAACATGAAGTATGCTTCGGTGTGCTGTTGTAAATCTTTTTGGCGTATGTCCTACATTCGTATTATAAACCCAAACATATTCGTTGATATACGGAAATTGTAAATCTAAATACTTAACACGGAGATGAGCGTTCTGTCGAGGATAATTCATCATGAAAAGATTGCCGTCATTTTTAAGAACACGCATTGATTCTCTAGTAAGTTCTATATACCAATTTATATAATCATCAAAATTTCTCGTATAATTGTTGCTTCCGTATTTAATGCCGACGTTATAATCAGGATCGCCAAAAATCATATCAACGCTATTATTCGGCAAATCTTTTAAGACATGCATTATATCTCCGTTATAAACTTTATTTAGATAATCACGAACATTACCTCTTTCTTGAAAATCATTTTTAGAAGGCAAAACAAGGGTTTGGAGCGACTGAATTGTTTCGCTAGTTTTGATTACATCAAACAAAACTCCTTGCAAAGAAAAATCTTGACCTCCTTTTATTATAATTGGTTGATAATTTTTATTTGCTGGTTGTAATCTTATTTGATTTTTTTCTTTGTAAAAAGTTTTGAGTGTTGCTTCATTTCCGTTAATAATGGCAACTACTTTTTCTCCATTTTCAGCTACACTTTGCTTTTTGATTAAAATTGTATCTCCGTCATTGATATTCTCATCAATCATGCTGTCGCCCTGCACGCGCAACGCATATACTTCGGTTGCTCTTGGTAATTTGCTTTTTGGGACGGCGATTGATTCTTTGTTTTCAATAGTTTCAATTGGTTGACCGGCGGCAATAACTCCCAAGAGGGGAATTTTTACTAACTGCTCTTTTTTAGAAATACTAATTGAGCGCGCTCTGTTTTCTAACTTTTCCAAATATCCAGCTTTTTTCAATTTAGAAATATGAAAATGAGCCGTTGAAACAGAAGCAAACTTAAACTTTTTCTGTATTTCCTCAAGAGAGGGGGAATAGCCTTTCGACTTTGAGTAGCTTTTAACGAAGTCCAAGACCTCTTTTTGCTTTTTGGTAATCATAGGCTTGTTTTATTTTTATACTTAAAGTATAATAGAAAAAAAGTAGAAAATCAATAACAGAGTTATCCACAGTATGAAAATAGGAAGAAATGACCCCTGCCCGTGTGGTAGTGGTAAAAAATATAAAAAATGTTGCCTTATGCGTGACGAGCGGAAACCACATGAAACGATAGCAAAATTTATCGGCAACGATTGGATAGAAGCAGAACTTGGAAAAGTTAAATTAGACGGATATAACAATATGAATCCGATGAATTTGGCACGCATAGATATGCACCCCTTAATAAAAGCGATAGTCGGCACGCAGATAAAACTGCAAAGATCAAAACAGGCAGGCAAAACACCAATCGCACTCGGCAGAGATGAACTTCTACAAAATTTGCTACATGAAAATTTAACAATACTGGACCCACTTCTTGATGTAGCTGATTTACAAAAACGTTTAAGAAATAAAGACGAATTTCCAAAAGCAGAGTATGAGCTGGCCGTTGCGGCTGGGTATGCGCGCATGGGTTATAAACCAAGTTTTATACGACGAACTTCCAGTAAGCGAACAGGCGAGTTTTATGTTGCAGATAAAAATGGGAATACGATTTTGGTTGAGTGTAAGAAAAAAGACATGACATCGCCGAAGGAACAAAAACTTACTTTTTGGTGGGAAGAATTTCAGCACCTAGTTATGGAAAAATTAAAGTCCGCCAAAAAGTCTTATGGTGTTGCGATTTATATGCCTTTAGATACAGAAAGAAAAGAAACTCATCAAATGGCAGACGAAATTAACCGTCTGGTTAGCGCTGACTTTGAGGGGGAAACTTCTTTTTTGAACAAATATAAAGTTAGGTTAGAAAAAATAAAGTCGTTTGAACAGCATGAAAGATTCTCTGATGATGCAAGTTTGGGAATGAGCAGGATTCTATTTAACAAAAGAACGGGCATAATATCTGAATCAATGAAAATCAACGCCTATTTTCCCTCTGATTTTATTGAAGAAAAAGTTAACAGTATAATTTCAACATTAGGCGATGCTTATGGGCAACTTGAAGAAGACAAACCAAATGTAGTTTATGTGGACATAAATGTTGCTTCAATGACGCCAAAGCGTTCAAGCGCAATTATGGCGAAATTGCCTTTCGAAATTCAAAAAAAACTTAATAGAGATTACTCGAAAATTAGCGCTGTTGTCCTCACTAACCTAAAACTTTTAGGTCATAGTGAAATTATGGGTTTTCACGCAGACGAACATGTGGTGTATAATGAAAATGCCAAGATAAAATTACCAGATGAATTTCGGATTTACGGTGATATAATAAATGGACAGAGCATCTTGTCCGACATAAAAGTATTGTTTGAAAAATAAAGCCCGTCGCAAAAAATTTCGCCAGCCCAAGCGAGGGCGAGGCGGAAGGGGGGTGTGGGGGGAATTCCGCCTCGCCCGAGCCGAAGCGAAGCCCCGCCACCCTACTCGTTCAGAGCAGAGGTCAGCAAAAAAGTTTTCTTTTCCTTTTAGAAGAAAAAATCCGGCGCGCGCAAATTAAAAAAAGTGAAGAAAACTTTTTTGCTGGACAGCGAGCGAAGCGAGCGGCGGCGGGGCGGAGCGTTCAAAATTCGCAGTCCGGATTTTCGTCAAAAAAAGTTCGGATTTTAACCAAAAGGCACCGCACTTGCCCTTAACCACAGATTACCCACACAAATTCCAAAATATTTTATAATATTTTATATAATAATAAGTTATATAAAATACGATTTTTTCTTTCCTTTCCGCTAATGCAAAAATTTGTTAAAATATAATTATAGAAGTTTTTGACTAATGAAATTATGAATAATGAATTATACGAAGTGATAAAAACATATACTACTCAATCTCATAAAGAATTAGACTCCTTGCTTTTAGATAAATCCAAAGATCAATTAATTGCACTTTTGAACGGTCTAGTTACCATTTATATTAATGATAGAAACTCGTCTCTTCTTAGAGAATATGTTACTGTTTCTCTTGCTGGTTATGTCCCGACTGATACCAAGATCAGCTATAATGGTTTCAAGCAATCAACTCAGATTGGGGGCGAAACTATAGCGTGCGAAGCGAAACCTCAAAATTTAAATACAGAAGATAACAGTAAAAGAAAAAATCCCCGCCACTTGAATGGCGGTGGTAATTTTACCGATTATACGCATAAACGATTAGCAAAAGACAAAAAAGGAAATCTTAATATGCTAATTAGCGGTTTTGTTGATGGAGAATTAATTTATGTTTTAGAATTTCCCTTTAATTGCCCCTCTTTTGTTAAGAGATTAAAAATTCAACTCATGAAGAGATTTCCAAACGGAGATAAATCTGGAGAATTTTTGCGTAGTGCGAATTTTACTTTTGAACATTATAAAAATTGTAAAGGATTAAAGGTAGTTTATCTTGCAAAAGGAAAATTAGAGAAGAATAAAAAACATTTTGCTAAAAAATATTCCGATTTTTTATTGAAAAAAATAAACAATGAAACCAAAAAATAAGATTATTCAAGGAGATACCTTTCGTATTTTAAAAAAATTTGATGATGATTTTGTAGATTTAAGCATTACTTCGCCGCCTTATAATAAAGGCGAAAAACATAAAGGATGGTTGGTCAAGAATGTTAAATATAATATAGCGAGCGACAATATTTCTGAAGAAATCTATCAAGAGCAGCAGATTAAAGTATTAGATGAGATTTTTAGAGTTACAAGACCCGGTGGCTCTTTTTTCTATAATCATAAAACGAGATGGACACGGGGTAAAATGTTGCATCCCATTGAATGGCTTCAGAAAACAAAATGGACAATCAGACAGGAGATAATTTGGGATAGAATGATCGCGGCGAATATAAGGGGTTGGCGGTTCTGGCAGATTGATGAAAGAATTTATTGGCTTTATAAACCAATAGACAATAATAAAATTGGAAAGGAATTAAAATCTAAACACGCGCTGCTAACTTCGATTTGGCGATTTCCTCCCGAAAGAAAAAATGGGCATCCCGCCCCATTCCCATTAGTTTTACCAGCGAGAATAATTTATTCTATTTTAGACGATAAGAAAGGAATGGTTTTGGATCCATATGTTGGCAGCGGAACAACTTGTTTGGCCGCAAAATTATTAGGCTCAAATTATATTGGTATAGATATCTCAAAAAAATATGTAAAGGACGCGGAGAATAGATTAAAAAATTATCTAAACTATAAAAAAATAGTAGATGAAGAAATATCTAAGCATATTGTAGAAAAAACATTTATGGATAGAAAAAATGGTAATGGGAATACCGGAAAATATCGAAAAGGAAGCATAATCCAATCAAATCTTTTATAATTATATTTCTATATTCTGGCAAACAGATTCACAGTTAAGGGGAAATATACGTCACATAAGACAAAACAAAATACCGCGAAAGGCGGTTTTTGCTTGAAAAATAGCGGAATCAGGTGTATTATTCTTATTACTCGGTTTATTTCCGAGCAAAGCGAGGAATCAAGGTTCTGCCGAAGGCAGGTTCTTATTTCGCACCATGAAGAAAGTCAAACAAGACAATTTAAAAGAACGGGCGCCGGTAGTGGTAGTTATCGGCCATGTTGATCATGGCAAGTCCTCGCTTTTGGAAGCGATTAAGGATTTCCGCATTACCCAAAAAGAATCAGGCGGGATTACCCAGCACATTGGAGCTTATGAGGTAGAATACAAAGGAAAGAAGATTACTTTTATTGATACGCCCGGGCACGAAGCGTTTTGCGCTATGCGTTCAAGAGGCGCCCAGGTTGCCGATATCGCTGTTTTGGTGGTGGCGGCCGAAGAGGGCGTGAAACCGCAAACCAAGGAAGCGATAAACTGCATTCAGGAAACAGGCATCCAGGTTGTCGTGGCGATTAATAAAATGGACAAGCCGGAAGCCAATCCCCAGAAAGTAAAGGGCGAATTGGCAAAAGCAGGCATAACCACAGAGGATATGGGAGGCAATGTTCCTTGCGTACTTACTTCTGCTGTTCAAAAAACAGGGATTGACGATTTGTTGGAAATGATATTGCTGCTCGCCGAGATGCAGGGGATTAGAGGCAGACACGAAAAGCCGGCCGAAGGAGTGGTCATTGAAACTTATTTAGACGAGAAAAAAGGGTTTATGGCAACACTTTTAGTTAAAAACGGAATTTTGGAGACCCAGGATTTTGTGGCTACGCCGTCAGCTATTGGTAAGATAAAAAATATGGAGGACTTTCAGGGCAAAAATCTTAAACAAGCGGTTCCCTCCCAGCCGGTTTCGGTCTTGGGATTTGAAACAATGCCTTTTGTGGGGGAAATTTTCAAGACCTTTCCTGATATTGAAAAGGCAAGAGAATATGCTATAAAAGAAGGCAGGGAAAAGCCGGAAAGCGGTGCCCAAATAAAAGAGGGGCAGAAATCCCTGAATATTATCTTAAAAACAGATGTTCTGGGCTCGTTAGAAGCCCTGGAAGGAATGATTCAGGCCATCCCGCAGCAGGAAATGGCAGTCCGCATCCTTAAATCAGGAGCAGGGATGATTACCGAAGACGATATCCAAACAGCGGTTTCCGGAAAAGCGAAAATATTCGCTTTTAGGACAAAGCCAGCCGCTCAAACCAAAAGATTTGCTGATCAGAAAAGAGTAGCTATCTTATATTACGATGTGATATACGAGCTGATTCAGAATCTTCGGCGCTTGATGAAACAGGAAGCGGAGCAGGAAATAGTGCGCCGAGACATCGGGAAAATGCAGATATTAAAGATTTTTATGACCGAGAAAGACAGCCAGATTGTCGGAGGCAGAGTGGTAGAGGGAGAGATTGTAAAGAATTCTAAATTAGAGATATTTAGGAACAATGAATTAATCGGCAAGGGCACAATTTCGGGAATCCAGAAAGAAAAAAAGGCGGTGGAGAGAGGGGTTCTGGACGACGAAATAGGAATACTTTACCATGGGACAACCGAGATTGAGGAGGACGACATTTTGTCTTTTTATGTAGAAGAAAAAAAGCAAGTAGATATTTAAACGTAATTCTGAATTACAAATGTTTTCAAGGATAGACCGGCTTAACGAGCTTTTAAAAAGAGAAATAGGAGACATTATTTTGAGAGAGGAAGAGTTTGGCAGGAATATTTTAGTCACCATAACTAAAGTGGAGATTTCAGGCGATTTGAGCGAGGCGAAAGTCTTTGTAAGCGTCCTGCCTGCGGAGAGGAGGCCGGAAATAATAAACTCCCTTAAGGGCGATGTTTATAACATCCAGAAAATATTGGACCGAAAACTGCGCCTAAAAAAGGTCCCTAAAATAATCTTTTGCGAGGAAAAGCGAGTGGAAGAAGCGGGCAGAATTGAGGAATTGTTGTCAAAAATCCATAAAAATGATAATTGATTATTGATTATTTTTGGTCAGGTAGCCAAGTAGCAAGGCAGTGCTCTGCAAAAGCACTATACGCGGGTGCAAATCCCGCCCTGACCTCCCAAAATTTTAGTGGTGCGGGATCCTGAACTTCTAAATCGCCTAAAAGGCGATAAGATAGTTCTGGGACAAAACCGCTATACGTGGGTGCAACTCCCGCCCTGGCCTCAAAAGGTATTAATAGGTAAACGCCTAGGAATCACTTGTAATTGCCTGAACCGAATGCTATAATTAAAATAATGAGCAAGAGAACTTGGACAAAAGATCAGTTAAAAGAGGCCATAGCTAAGTCAAGGAGTTATCGACAAGTTTTACATTTTTTGAATCTTAAAGAGGCGGGTGGGAATTATGCCCAAATTAAAAAATACATCAAAGAATACGGATTTGATATAAGACATTTTAAAGGGCGTGGTTGGAATAAAGGATTAAGAAATATTGGCATTCCACGCATACCATTAGAAAAGATTTTAATTAAAGGTAGCACGTATCAAAGTTATAAATTAAAGAAAAGACTTTTTGCTGCGGGGTTAAAACCACGATATTGTGAAAAATGTGGCTGGGACGAGAAAACTAAGAGCGGTTATTTACCCCTAGAATTAGATCATATTAATGGGGATTCTTCTGACCATCGATTAACAAATCTTAGGGTGCTTTGTCCGAATTGTCATAGTTTGACGGATACACATAGAGGAAGAAAAAGACATTAATAATTTGTTTATCATGCCCGGGTGATGGAATCGGCATACATGCGACACTTAAAATGTCGTGGGATTTATCCCATGTGGGTTCAACTCCCACTCCGGGCACCACAATTAAACTTTCAGGAATTTTGCCGATTGATTCGGCCGCGCGAAGCGCGGCAGAGAACGGAAACACTGGCTCGCCGCGCACGGCGCGGCTCGCCAAGCGCAGGTTCGAGCCAAAGATTTCTTTGGCAGCAACCTTCTTCTCTTGAAGGTTGCTATCCCTTGCGATTTTGACGAGGTTTGAAGCGACTTTTATCCATTCTTCCATCGGTTCGAGCCAATCATTCTGCTTTTGTTCAATCCGTGCCATTTTCTCGTCCAGCGACTTCTTTTCAGATAACAAGATTGTTTTTTGTTCTCGGTAGGTTTCTCGCTCAATATCCTGCTCTAGATAGCCGTCCAAAAGTCGCTGGAGCTTCGTTTGAATGGCGCGGATTTGATTTTGAGATTCAAGAACAAAAGCAGAAACGGATTGGGCGGATTTTTCTTTGTCCGCCTCTGTCATTTCTAGAAGTTTTTCCGCCCAAACTGCACGCAAAGAAAATTTTTGAAGCAGAGAGGAAATTTGCTTGTCCAATTCCTCTTGGCGAATACAGGGTTCGGGACATTTGATTGATTTATTTTTCTTGGTGCAGTGGTAGTAAATATA
>JAHITK010000007.1 GCA_018817645.1 Patescibacteria group bacterium
AAGAACGCTTGAAATTAAAATCATCATATATAATTTTTTAAGGTAATTTAATTATAAGAACCTTTCGCTTCGCTCAAGAACGCTTGAAATTAAAATCATCATATATAATTTTTTAAGGTAATTTAATTATAAGAACCTTTCGCTTCGCTCAAGAACGCTTGAAATTAAAATCATCATATATAATTTTTTAAGGTAATTTAATTATTAAAGCTTACCCATTTTTTCCATCTTCTGGTATCGCTCTTTGGTCGCTTGTTTTCTAAGGGCCGCCTCTTTCTTAAGCTTCTGGCTCATCGGGCGGCTAATGTATCGAGACGCTTTAGCCCGGTAAACCAAACCGCTTCGGCGGAGCCCTCGCACAAACCGGCTTACCAATTGCCGACTGTTTTCCCTTTCTTCTTTTTCAACAAAAAGCCCTGACATATAATTTAATTAATTTATTGTTGCTTTAATTTTTTCTTTAATTCTCCGACAACCTTGTCTGTTTTTACCGATGTCTGTCTGCCGTTAATCATATCCCTGATAATAATCATATCTCTGCTTGCCTCTTCTTCACCGATAATGAGGGAATACAATACTTTTAATTTATCAGCGTTCTTAAGCTGGGCAGACAAAGAATCCCTATCAAACGACTCGGCCACTAATATGCCTGCTTTCCGGAAATCCTCCATAAGCTTAAGCGACTTAATTTTGGCCGCATCGCCGAGCTGGGCTAAAAATACTCGCGGTTCCGGGGTTTCGCCGGGATTCAAATTGCGCTCTTTCATTATAGCAATAATTCTTTCCACCCCTCCCGCTCCGCCGCAAGCGGGAACGCTTTTTCTTGAAAAAAGCTTAACAAGATCATCATACCTCCCCCCGCCTACTAAACTTCCAAGCCGCCGGCCAAGCTCGTCCTCGGCAATAATTTCGAAAACTGTTCTGGTGTAATAATCTAATCCCCTTACCAAACAAGGGTTTAAGCTGTAAGGCAGACCCAACTCATCTAAAAATTCCAGAACCTTTTTGAAATGATTATGGCATTCTTTGCAAAGATGGTCAATAATCTGGGGAGCGCCAAGAACTATCTGTTTGCACCTTTCCTGTTTGCAATCCATTATTCTTAAAGGATTTATTTTAAGGCGTCTCTTGCAATCAGAGCAAAGATGGCTTTCATTTTTCTTCAAATATCTCACTAAAAGTTTTTTGTAATCCCCGATGCATTCCTTGTCTCCGATGCTGTTAAGCTCAATAATCAATTTCTTAATCCCCAGCGCTTGGAGAATATTATAGAAGACATAAATAATCTCTACCTCCACTATCGGGCGCTTGGAGCCGAAGGCCTCCAGATTGAATTGGTGAAATTGGCGATACCGGCCGGCCTGCGGTTTTTCGTGCCTGAAGACCGGGCCGAAAGAAAACATTTTGACCGGCTGGGGCAAACTTATCATCCCTTGTTCAAGATAAGCCCTGGCTAAAGACGGGGTGAACTCCGGCCTCATGGTTAGGGAATCACCGCCTTTGGTCTTAAGCGAATACATCTGTTTTTCCACTATCTCCGTTGTTTCACCGGTGCCTTTCTCAAAAAGCTCGGTTGACTCTAAAATCGGAGGGGTAATTTCTTTAAAACCGTAAAATGAGGAAATTTTCTCCCCGGTTCCGTAAATTTTCTTATAAAACGGCTGGTCCTCCGGAAGGATATCAAACATCCCTTGAGGCGCCTGGATTTTATTGCTCGCTTGTTTGCCTGTCATGTTATCACTTGCCGGCAAAAACGGTTAAAGGCCATAATCGGAAGACGCTTCTGCCGATAATTAAATCTCTGTCCACTGGACCGAACGACCTTGAGTCCAAAGAAACATTGCGGTTATCGCCTAAACAAAAATATTGATTGTCTCCGAGAGTTGTTTCAAGATGCCCGGCGGTTTTGAGATCAGGGGACAAATATTCTGATTCGTCCAGAATAGAGAATTCCTCATCCTCATCGCTTTTTATAAGAACCTGACCCTCGGTAATTTTTATCGTCTCTCCGGGCAAGGCGACTACCCTTTTTATCAATCTTTTACTCAAATCTTTCGGGTTATAAAAGATGACCACATCTCCTTGATGGGGATCGCCTAAGCGATAAGAAATTTCATCAACTATAAGATAGTCATAATCATGAAAATTCGGCTCCATGCTGGCGCCGCTGACAAAAAATGGCTGAAAAACAAAAGCTCTGATAGGCACAACTATTATCAAGGCGATAATGCTTATCTTGACTATCTCCCAAATAAAAAGGATAATTTTTTTCATAACCCGAATGTGATTTAGTGATAATTTAATAATTGTAGACCAAAAGCGATATTTTGACAACAAAAGAAGCGGGGGCTGGCTGGCAGTCCCCGCGGGTCCGGCTTCGGTTGGAGGAATCAGAAGAACTCCTTGACCTCCATTCTGGCCATATGGCAATGAATCTTGTTTATCGTGTCGAGACGCAACCCCCCGCAAATGTGCAACTCATCTCTTGCTACACATTCACGAAGAGTCGCGTTCCTTTCCGCGTTATGTATCCACGCCAATTCCTCTGGCGTGAGATCGTCGCCCTCGTCAGTCGTCGAAATCGGTTCGTCCGAGCTATCGCGGCGTGCCACCGTTACCCCCTTCACCGTTCCCTTGGACGGTTTCTGTTAATTTTGGAATGTACTGTACCCTCCTGCCTCCTATAGGAGATTTGTGAATAGTGGTTTTATTATATACCCGAACCTTCCAAAAAGTCAAAAAATCACCCTTGAATTATTACGAGGCCGGGCCTCGTAATTTCAGTTAGGGTCGCACCCTAACAATTCAGTTAGGGTCGCACCTTAACAATTTAATTGCTTGTTTTTTTGAAATGAGTATATAATGAAAGAATGATTTTGATAGTCGGGCTTGGAAACCCGGGCCTAAAATTTAAAAACACCCGCCATAATATTGGGTTTGAAATCCTGGACCAAATAAGAAAAAATGGCGATTTTTCTGTTTGGGAGAACAAAAAACGGTTAAAGGCAAGGGTCTCTGTCGGGCAATCTGGGGACAAAAAGTTAATTCTGGCAAAACCCCGGACATTTATGAATAATTCCGGCGAATCCGTAAAACTGCTCACCGCTTTTTATAAACTACCCTTGAGCGGACTTTGGGTGGTGCATGATGACCTTGATTTGAAATTCGGGAAAATAAGAATTAAGGAGGATTCCGGCTCTGGGGGACATAAAGGGATTGAGTCCATTATCTCTTCTCTTGGAAGTAAAAACTTTAAACAACTCAAAATAGGCGTGCTGAACAAGACAAAAAACAAAATAGATGCCAAGAAATTTGTTTTGCAGAAATTCGCCAAAGAAGAATTAAAAAAGCTGAAAGACCTAAAAGAAGAAGCGATAATCTCTTTAACTTCTTCTTTTTAGCAAAACCTCCGCCTCTGATGGAAGACATAAAAACAATCAACATAGATGACTCTCTTTATCCCTTGCTGTTGAAAGAAATAATTGACCCGCCAAGGGTCTTGTATTATAAAGGAAACTTGGATTTCGGCAAAAATCCGGCAATAGCCGTGGTCGGCACCAGGCGGTGTTCTGATTATGGCAAGCAAGCGGCCGTAGAAATCGTTTCCAAATTGGCTCAGGCCGGATTGGTAATCGTAAGCGGAATGGCGAAAGGCATTGATGCTATTGCTCATCAAACCGCATTGGATTATAATTCCAAAACAATCGCCGTGTTGGGGACCGGGGTTGACGACAAAAGTATTTACCCTCAAGAAAATCTTGGCTTATCTAAAAAAATCATTGAAAGCAATGGGGCTGTCATTTCAGAATATCCGCCAAACACACCGGGCCATAAAAGCAATTTCCCGGAGAGAAACAGGATAATTTCCGGAATGAGCAAGGCGGTATTGATAATTGAAGCAAAAGAAAAGTCAGGCGCCTTGATTACCGCTCGCCACGCTCTCCGACAGAAAAAAACGGTTTTTGCCCTGCCCGGCTCCATTTATGCCCCAAATTCCAAAGGATGCAACCGTCTTATTAAAGGCGGGGCGAAATTAGTGGAAAGCGCGGAAGATATCTTGAAGGACTTTGGCATCACTCCAAAAGCAATGAGCCGAACCGCGGTAAGCGCGACTGATGAAGAAAAATCGATCTTAGACGCCCTGAAAAATCAATCCCTGCATATCAATCAAATAATTGAAGCAACCAAACTGTCTTCGGCAAAAATAAATTCCGGTTTGATTAATCTGGAGATAGCCGGGATAATAAAGAATCTGGGAGGCAATGTCTTTATTATAAAAAACAAAAATCAATACTAAATTAATTTATCATGTATAAATACTGGTCTCTACAAGAAATCTCTCTTCTAAAAAAGAATTATCCTAAATTGTGGGTTAAGGATTTAATAGTGCTATTTCCAGATCGCACCAATGCTACTATTACAGCGAAAGCAAAAAATTTGGGCATTCCCTCCGCTAAATTATGGCAATCTAGTGAAAATAATATACTCCGCAAATATTTCGTCGAATCATCGAGAAAAAAACTCTCAAAGCTGCTACCGAGGAGGTCTTGGGCAGCGATATTGGCTCAAGGAGAAAGGTTGGGCCTAAGGCGTAAAACAAATAAACCCACTCTTTATGTCAATGAATTTTATTTCAGAAAATGGTCTCCAAATATGGCCTATGTGCTTGGTTTCACTTTTGCTGATGGCGGAATTGTTAAGGTAACCAAAAACGGTTACAGTGATAAATTGGGCTTTGGGGTAAATCAGAGAGATGCCGATGTATTACAAAAAATAAGGCGAGAACTTTCTGCAAAACAAAAACTGTCAGTATCGGGCAACGCCGTATATTTTTCTATCTATAGTCAGGTAATCGTTGACGATTTAAAAAAATTAGGAATATCTTATAGAAAAAGCTTTCTTAAAAGTCGTGGGAGAATTCCGGATATCCCTAAAAAATATATATGGGACTTCATTAGGGGATTAATAGATGGAGATGGCGGGATTAGTATAGATAAAAAAGAACGCCCAACCTTAAGATTTTGCGGGAAGAAAGAAATAGTCACTTTTGTAAGGAATCATTTCTTATCTAAATTTAATCTTTACTCTAAAATTTCTCAAGCAAAACACAATGGTAATCACTATAATCTCTTTTTTATTGCTTACAGATGCAATACTGCCAAAACGCTGATAAACTATCTCTATAAGAATGCTAATATTTATCTTGAAAGAAAGTTTACATTAGCGCAAAAAGTTTCGAAAATAACAATAAAATCAAGGCCAAAAAATTTATACCAAAAAAGGATGGTCTATCTGCCAACACTTTATCCCTCATCGGGAGTTTATATGGATTGACGGTCATCTATTCAGGGTCGTGCTTACTAAAATAAATCTTGTAAAAATCCCAAAACAAAAAATATGCGCCTTTTAATAGTAGAGAGTCCCATCAAATCAAAAACATTAGAGAAATTTTTAGGCAATGGGTACCAAGTTGCTGCTAGTTTTGGTCATATAAGGGATTTGCCCAAATCAAAATTAGGCATTGATATTGAAAATAATTTTGCTCCCCAGTATGTCATTCCCACAAAATCAAGGAAAACGGTCAATTCTTTGAAAAAATTAGTTAACAACTCTTCGGGCGTCATTTTGGCAACTGACGAGGACCGGGAAGGAGAAGCCATTGCCTATCATCTTAAAGAAATCCTGGGCTTAAAAGATTATCAAAGAATCGTCTTTCACGAAATAACTGAAAAGGCAATCAAAGAAGCGCTGAAAAATCCTCGCCAACTCTCTATGAGCTTGGTGGACGCTCAAACGGCGCGAAGAGTGCTGGACAGAATCGTGGGCTACAAACTATCGCCCCTTTTATGGAAAAAAGTGGCCCGCGGGCTTTCGGCCGGCCGGGTTCAGTCAGCCACAGTCCGGCTGATTGTGGAGCGGGAAAGGGAAATCGAAAAATTCAAGGCAGAAGAATATTGGAGCATTGAAGCCCTGCTGGCTAAAATCCAAATTTCAAAATCCAAAATCCAAACCAAATCCAAAGCCCAAAATCCAAATAAAGAAAAGGGGCAACTTTTGGCTTCTTTGATAGAAAAAGACGGGAAAAAGATTCCGAAATTGGGGATTAAGGCGGAAAGCGAAGCGAAAAAGATCATTGATGATTTAAAGAATGCGGTTTTTGAAGTAAAAACGATTGACCAGAAGGCGATAAAAAGAAATCCGCTTCCTCCGTTCACCACCAGCACCCTCCAACAAACCGCCGGACAGCGATTGCGGTTAAGTTCATACAAGACAATGTCCTTGGCGCAAAACCTTTATGAAAGAGGGGCCATCACCTACCACCGGACCGATTCTTTGAATCTTTCTGCTGAATCGACTTTGGCGGCCAAAAAATATATTATGGAAAATTTGGGAGAAAAATACTGGCCTGGTTTTTCTCGTAAATACAAAACAAAAAGCAAAGGAGCGCAGGAGGCCCACGAAGCCATCAGGCCTTCTAATCCCCAAAATGACCCCCAAAAACTCAATTTAGAAAAACCGCAGGCAAAGCTTTATCAGTTAATCTGGTCAAGATTTATGGCCAGCCAAATGAGCGAAGCGATTTTTGATTCTACGGATGTCAAAATCGAGGCAAAAAATCCGGAGTCCCGTAAATATCTCTTTCAGGCCAAAGGGCAAACATTAAAATTTGACGGATTCTTAAAAATTTATCTATTGCAATTCGGAGAAAATGACATACCGGAAGTTCAAGAAAAAGAAATTTTGGAATTAATCAAACTAACTCCTTCCCAGCATTTTACCCAGCCCCCGGCCCGCTATAATGAACCGTCTTTGATTAAAGCGTTGGAACAACACGGCATCGGCCGGCCGTCTACTTATGCCCCGATTATCTTTACTATCCAAAAACGAAATTATGTTTTTAAAAATGAGCAGAAAAAATTCCAGCCGTCGGAAATCGGGATAGTGGTAAATGATTTGCTGGTTGAAAATTTTCCTAAAATTGTTGACATTGAATTCACGGCCAAAATGGAGGCGGATTTGGATGAAATTGCGGAAGGAAAAGAAAAGTGGCAAAAAGTGACAGGCGATTTTTACTATCCGTTTGCCGAGACCTTGTCTAAAAAAGAAAAGGAGCTTTCCAAACAGGAAATCGCAGAAGAAAAGACCGATAAAATCTGCCCGGAATGCGGGGCGGAGCTGATTATAAAATTAGGGAGGTTCGGCAAATTTTACGCCTGCACTAATTTTCCGAAATGCCGATACACGGAATCATTGAAAGACAACAAACTTGGAATCCCTTGCCCGAAATGCCAACAAGCCCGCCTGCAGCGATGCAGCAGCTTCGGGCAGGGAGAAATTGTTGAAAAACGGACCAAAAAAGGAAAAATATTTTACGGTTGCAACAAATTCCCGAAATGCGATTTCGCTTTGTGGGACAAGCCGACTGGAGAAAAATGCGAAAAATGCGGGGCCTTGATGATAATCACCAAAAGAAAGCAAACAAAATGCTCAAATCCCGAGTGTACGGATAATGTCAAAAAGGTTGAAAAATAACGCTAAATTTGGTAAATAGATAAATATGCCGGGGTGGTGAAACTGGCAAACACGATGGATTCAAAATCCATTGCCCGCAAGGGCTTGAGGGTTCAACTCCCTCCCTCGGCACCAGAATGGAACTTAGCGGTTGTAAACCAACCAAGGAGTGGGCGTGCCGAAGGCACGCCCACGCTGTTTCGCCCGTTTTCGCCAATGAATTCGGAAATGAATTCGGATTCCCGCCTTCGGCGGGACGGATTGTTTTTTCGCCAAGAAGCAGGTGCGAGCCAAAGATTTCTTTGGCACAGACCTTTTTCGCAAAAAGGTCTGAATCAGAAGCAATTTTGTCCAAGGATTGAGCGTCTTTTAACCAATTTTGGAAAGGTGCGAGCCAATCATTCTGCTTGTGTGAAAAGTTAAAGATTTCTTCTTCAAGCGACTTCTTTTCAGATAACAACTTTGCTTTTTGTAAACAGTAGTCTGGTTGGTCAATCACTTGGTCTAAATAGCCAGTGAGAAGTCGCTCTAATTTTTCCGACAAAGAAGAAATCTTTTTCTTTTTTTCTTCCACACAAGCAGTCAAAGACGGGGCGGAGTTTTTGTAGTCTTGCAAAGCAAGACGATTTAATTCCTCCGCCCAGTCTTTGGGCAAAGAAACTTTTTTGATTAGAGATGATAACTGCTCATCAAGTTTTTCGGAACGAAGCGACATTTCTTTACACTTCGTTACTTTAGATTTTTTCGTACAACGATAATAAACATAGTGGTGAACATTACCATTTTTCTGTCGCTTCGTTTTGTTTTCAGCAGTTATCATCATTCCGCATGAAGCACAGGAAATGAGACCGCAAAAAGGTTGAGGTTCATTTTGTGGTTTGCGTTCTGGCTGACCACGAAACTTCAACATTTCCTGTGCTTCATCAAAAAGTTTCTTTGAAATGATTGGCTCGTGCTTTCCTTCGTGGATTTCACCACCATATTTAAATAGTCCGATATAAAACGGATTGGACAAAATAAAAGACGCTTTGGTTTTGGAGATTCTCTTTCCGGTTCTTGTGGTAATGCCGGATTTCGCCAAAAAGTTTGATACATCTTCCAGTCGCATATTTCCTTTTACATATTTCTCAAAAGCCAAGCGAACAATTTTAGATTTTTTCTTTTCCACCACAATCGTCTTTGTCCGAGAATCATTTAGATAACCGACTGGCGCTTGGCTAGGAAATATACCCATTCTCACTTTTTGGCGAAGTCCGCGTTTCGTATTTTCGGAAAGAGAATCTACATAGTATTTGCTTTGCCCGAAAGCCATATTGAGCATAAATTTACCTTGACCAGTGTTATCACACCAAAAGGTTGGAAATTTAATGCTCGCAAGT
>JAHITK010000008.1 GCA_018817645.1 Patescibacteria group bacterium
TCCAAAGCTCAAATGTCAAATCAAGCTCAAAATCCAAAATCCAAATTGAAGAAATGTATTCTTTTGACATTTGTCATTTGGACTTGCCTGTCCTGAACCTGTTGAAGGGATTTGACATTTGGATTTTGACATTGGGATTTTCTAAATTTATGATTCCGAGGTTCACCCACCTTCACGTCCACAGCCAGTACTCTCTCCTTGATGGATTGCCAAAAATCGAGGAACTTTTAAATTATGTTAAGGAAAATGATATGGAGAGCGTGGCCATCACCGACCACGGCGTTCTTTACGGCGCAGTGGAATTTTACAAAAAAGCGAAGCAAGCGGGAATCAAGCCGATAATTGGCAGTGAAATTTATACGGCCCTTGAGGGTATGACTCAAAAAAGGCCGAATATTGACAATAAGCGCTATCATCTGGTCTTGCTTGTCAAAAACGAAACCGGTTACCGCAACCTGGTAAAACTGGTAACCAAAGCCCATTTAGAGGGCTTTTATTACAAACCAAGGATAGACGAAGAATTATTGTTCCAGCATACCGAAGGACTAATCGCTCTTTCCGCCTGTTTGCAGGGGAAAATCCCCCGCCTCATAATATCCGGCCGCATTGAGGAAGCGGAAAAAACCGCCCTGAAATACCAGGAGGCCTTTGGCAAGGGTAATTTTTATTTGGAAATCCAGCATCACCCGAATATTTCGGAACAAATCAAAGCGAATAAAATTCTTATAGAATTATCCAAAAAACACGGCATTCCCTTAGTGGCCACCAATGACTGCCATTATCTCCGGCCCGAGGACGCAGAGGCGCAGGATATATTAATGCTCATTAACACCGGAGCCAAACCGGATGACCCGGACCGCCTCACTATGAGGCAGGACGATTTTTCTATGACTCCGCCGAAAGAAATGATAGAAAATTTTAAAGATGTTCCCGAAGCGCTTGCCAATACCCAGAAAATAGTTCAGGCCTGCAATTTTGAATTCAAATTAGGGGAAATAAAACTCCCCCATTTCCCAATGCCTAATCAAGGCGACCCTGATGAATATCTGAGAGATGTCTGCGAAAAAAGATTTGAGAAGAGAAAAAAAGAATTCAAAAACGAAAAGGAAGCAAAAGAGAGAATGGCATACGAGCTGGGAGTGGTTAAAAAAACGGGTTTTGCTTCTTACTTCCTGATCGTGGCTGATTTTGTTGAGTGGGCCAAGGAAAATAAAATAGTGGTAGGTCCCGGCCGGGGCAGCGTTGGCAGTTCTCTCGTCGCCTATCTGACCAACATCACCAACATCAATCCTCTCCAGCATAACCTTCTCTTTGAGAGGTTCCTCACTTCAGAAAGAATCTCTCCCCCTGACATTGACCTTGATTTTGCCGACACCAGAAGAGACGAAGTGATAGAATATGTTTCCCAAAAATACGGACAAGACCGAGTGGCGCAGATTATCACTTTCGGGACAATGGCTGCCCGGGCCGCCATAAGAGATGTCGGCAGAGTGCTGAAATATCCTTACAGTGTCTGCGATAAAATCGCCAAGATGATTCCTTTTGGATTTAATCTTGACCAAACGCTTAAACAGATTCCGGAATTCCGCGAAGCCTACGAAAGCGACGAACAAATTAAGCGGTTGGTCGACTTGTCTAAAAAATTGGAAGGGGTGGCCCGCCATGCCTCAACTCATGCCTGCGGCGTTGTTATATCCGCGGAGCCGCTTGATACTCTGGTGCCGGTTCAGCGCCCGACCCAAAACGACGACAACATTATCACCCAGTACGAAATGCATTCTATTGAGGACCTGGGTCTGTTAAAAATGGATTTTCTGGGACTCAAGAACCTTACCATGATTGAAGATACTATCAAACTTGTAGGGATAACCCGGGGCAAGAAAATAGAAATTAACGAAATCCCCCAGGATGACAAAAAAACCTATAAACTTCTGCAAAAAGCGGAAACAACCTCTATTTTTCAACTGGAAAGTTCGGGGATGAAAAAGTGGCTGCGCCAACTCCAGCCCTCAAATTTTGAGGACATTTCCACTATGCTTGCTCTTTACCGGCCCGGCCCGATGCAATTTATTCCCGAATATGTCGCCCGAAAGCAAAAAAGAAAAAAAATTGCATATCTGCATCCAAAACTAAAGCCAATCTTAGAGTCAACCTACGGGCTCCCGGTCTTCCAGGAGCAGATGATGCAGATTGCCCGGGAGATTGCCGGTTTCTCTCTTAGCGAAGCGGATACCCTGCGGAAAGCCATCGGCAAAAAAATCCCCTCCCTTCTGCATGAACAGAAAGAAAAATTTATTTCCGGCGCCATTAAACAAGGCATTGAAAAAGGAATCGCCCAAAAGATTTGGGGCTGGTTCCTGCCCTTCGCCCAATACGGCTTTAATAAATGCTTAACTGGCGATACAGAAATAATTTCCGCAACAGGCAATATTAGAACTATCGAAAATATTTACCAAGAAAGTAAACTGAAACGTGCCTATCGCAATATTGGTAAATCAACAATATCTCTTGGTAAAAATTTTAAATTTGACAGTGGTAAAATCTTACGAATAATCCAAAATGGTAAAAAGGCGGTTTATGAAATTGAAACCTTATCTGGTCGAAAAATCAGAGCAACGAAAGAGCATCGATTTTTGCTCTTCTCGGGTTGGAAAAAGCTAAAAGAGCTTAACAAAGGAGATCGTCTTGCTATCGCCCGCTTCTGGCCAATAAATAAAATGCATAAAATCGAATGGCCATGGCATAAAATTACTCTTCTGGGATATGTTTTAAGTGAGGGCAACACTTGTCAGCCTAACGGCTTTTATCTTTATACAAATTCCGAAGAAGAGATGAAAGAATATGTAAAAATCTTAGAAAAATTTAATAATACTAAGGCGACTGTGTCCAGAAGGATGGACAGGAACGGAGGATATGCCGTATATGCTGGGAGAATTGATTTAAAACAAAAATCTGAAGCAGTAGAGTGGATAATGAATAATCTCAATTTAAAATATAAAAAGACTACTCAAAAAGTTATTCCCCTTGAAGCGTTCAGGCTTAATAATAATGGGCTAAGCGTCTTGCTCGGCAGTATGTGGAATGGAGACGGCTGTATTAGTCCTAATCAAGGATTTATATACTATGCTACATCTTCTGAAAATCTCGCTAAACAGATTCAAGCTCTTCTTTTGAGATTTGGCATATTGTCTAAATTACATAAAAAGAAATTTAATTATCGCAATACGGTTAAGACGGGATGGACGATTTCTTTGAGCCGATATGATAATCTCCTGAAATTTGCTGAGAATATAGGGCCTCACCTTATTGCTAAAAGAAAAAGGGACCTTAAACGACTTTTAGATACTCATTCAATTTTAAAAAATGGTAAAAGTTCCATGTTATTCGCCCGAGGCACCTTAGACACAGTGCCCGCAGAAGTGATTATAGAAATAAGAAATGAATGCCAGCGCGCAAATATTCCTATGAAAACAGTAGCTGACTGGGCGGGAGTTTCTTATAGGCTTTTTCAGATAGATTGCCGCAAAAAAGGTTTGCAAAGAGAGACACTATATAAAATTGCTAATATCTTAAATTCTGAAAGATTAAAAAATATAGCTGAATCAGATATTTATTGGGATAAAATAAAATCTATTAAATACATAGGCAAAGAGCAAACGTATGATCTGACTATTAGAGAGAGTCATAATTTTGTAGCTAATGGATTCATCGTTCACAATTCTCATTCAACGGGCTATGGAATTATCGCCTACCAGACCGCATACCTGAAGGCAAATTTTCCTGTGGAGTTTATGGCCGCAGTGCTGGCCTCTGAAAAACAAGATGTGGAAAGAATCGCCTTTCTTCTGGAGGAATGCAAAAGAATGAATATTGATGTTCTCCCTCCGGACATAAATGAAAGCTTCAAATACTTCACTGTGGTGGACAAAAACAAAATCAGGTTCGGGCTTTTGGCCATCAAAAATGTCGGTCACAATATTGTCCAGACAATCGTGGATGAAAGGGCGGCCAACGGAAAATACCAGTCAATCGGTGATTTTGTGAACAAAATCCATTCAAAGGACTTAAACAAAAAATCAATGGAGGCGCTGATTAAAGCCGGGGCTTTCGACAAATTAGAGGAAAGGAATATGCTGCTTGGAAATCTGGAACGATTGTTGAGTTGTTCAAGGGAAATCCAAAATAACAAAAAAAACGGCCAAAAAGGGCTTTTTGACGGGTCGCGGATTAAAACAACCATTAATTTAGAGCCAATGGAGCCGGCCAGCGCAGCGGAAAAACTGCAATGGGAAAAAGAATTATTAGGACTTTTCGTATCAGGACATCCTTTGGAAACATATCAAAAATCGATTGCCAAGAAAGCGGTTCCGATATTAAAAATTCTTCAAGAGCTTACCAAAACGGAAGACCAGCCGGGCTTTCCCCTCAATGTGCCTGACAAAATATTTAAAAAAATAACGCCCGGAACCCGGCTCAAAATATGCGGATTGATTTCGCGGATTAAAAAAATTATTACCAAAAGCGGACGCCCGATGTTTTTCGTGAAAATACAGGACTTGACAGGCGAAATTGAAGCGATTATTTTCCCTAACAGCGCGGAGCAATATGCTAATGTTCTGCGGGAAAACAAAATCGTGCTCGTTTCGGGCAGAGTTGACTTTAAAGACGACTCCCCCAAAATGATTGTCGAGGGCATTGAAGAAATCATCGAAGAATAATCTTCATCATATTGAACTTCCCGTAAATTTGAGTACAATGAAAGATTAGGCATAAAATTATGAAATTAGAAACCTTAAGACATTCTTTGTCGCACATAATGGCAACCGCGGTCCAGGAATTATATCCCGGAACCAAGTTTGGCATTGGCCCGGCGATAGCCGACGGATTCTATTATGATTTTGACTTCGATGAAGTCAAAATCATAAACGCAAAACGCAAAACGCAAAACGCAAAACAACAACGCAAAAACCAAAATCTGAATCTGAATATAAATGATTTGCCGGAGATTGAGAAAAAGATGCGGGAGATTATTAAACAAGAGCTTGCTTTCAAAAAGAAACAAATAAGCAAGGCAAAAGCGAATAAGATATTTAAGAATCAGCCGTACAAATTGGAACTAATAGAAGAATTGGCTAAAGGCAAGTCCAAAATCAGCATTTATCAGGTTGGCAATTTCATTGATTTATGCAAGGGTCCCCATCTGAAGTCAACCAAAGAGGTTTCTCCGGACAGCTTCAAGTTAATCAAAATTGCCGGCGCATACTGGCGCGGGCAAGAAAGGAATAAAATGCTCACCAGGATTTATGGAACCGGTTGGGCAACAAAAAATGAGTTAAATAAATATCTGAAAAACATTGAAAAAGCGGAACAAAGGGACCACAGGGTTTTAGGCAGTAAGCTGGAACTTTTTATGTTTGACGATGAGGTCGGAGCCGGACTCCCAATCTGGATGCCTAAGGGAGCAATGTTAAGGCATATTATTGAGGGCTATTTATACGAACAATTATATAAAGCCGGATACCAATGGCTGACCTCTTTCCATATCGCTAATCTTAATCTTTGGAAAACCTCGGGTCACTGGGGATTTTACCGCGAAAATATGTATGCCCCCATTAAGGTTGATGAAGAGGAATATATGCTCAAGCCGATGAGTTGCCCCTTCCATATTAAGGTCTATAACTCTAAAATCAGAAGCTACAAAGACCTGCCTATCAGGTTTGCCGAACTCGGAACGGTTTATCGGTATGAAAAATCAGGGGTCTTGCACGGCTTGGCGCGCGTCAGGGGCTTCACCCAGGATGATGCCCACATATTCTGCACCCCGGAACAATTATCAGAAGAGCTTTTGAGAACCATAAAGCTGGCGATGAAAATGTTGGGCGACTTCGGCTTTAAGGATTACCAGATTTATCTTTCCACTCAGCCGGAAAAATATATTGGCACCGACAAAATCTGGAATAAAGCGACCAAAGCGCTGAAATACGCCCTTGATACCCTGAAAATAAATTATGAAGTGGATAAGGGAGGCGGAGCATTCTACGGCCCCAAAATCGACATCAAAATAAAAGACAGCTTGGGCCGGCCTTGGCAGTGCACCACTATCCAGGTTGATTTTAACCTGCCTCAAAGGTTCAAAATGTCGTATATTGACGAGAAAGGCAAAAAGAGAGAGCCCATTATGATACACCGCGCCCTCTTGGGAGCGATGGAAAGATTTATCGCCGTGCTAATCGAGCATACCGCGGGCGCTTTCCCGCTCTGGCTTTCCCCTATCCAATTGTGGGTTTTACCTATCGGCAAAAAACACGAAAAATACGCCCAGAAAATAACTGACGAATTGCAGGAGGCAGGATTCAGGACAGAGATTAAAAACGAGAACGCAACCATCAGTAAAAAAATCAGAAACGGCGAAATTCAAAAAATCCCGTATATTTTAGTGGTCGGAGACAAAGAAATAAAAAACAAAACCATCAGGGTAAGACAAAGGAGCAAGGGGGATATCGGCGAATCATCGCTCCCCTCTCTTGTCAAAAAACTTAAATCAGAAGTAGAAAAAAAGAAGTAGAGATGATGATTAGCCATAATACAATCTTTCTTCAAACCAAAGGAAAGTTTGATATCACAGATATTACGGATAATATCAAAGATTATATTGCTCAGACGGGAATTAAAGACGGGATTATAAACATCCAAACCCTGCACACTACCGCGACGGTTTTTATTAACGAAAACGAACCAGAACTTTTAAAGGATTTTAAAAACCATTTGGAAAAAATTGCCCCGGAAACGGAAAATTATCACCACGACAACTTTGAAATCAGGACAATAAATGTGTGCGAGGATGAATGCCGGAACGGACATTCTCACTGCAAGGCGCTGCATCTGCCAACCAACATATGCCTCAACATAATTGATAAAAAACTTCGGTTGGGACAATGGCAAAGCATTTTATTTATTGAATTAGACCGCTCCAGAAAAAGACAAATCCAGTTACAAGCAATAGGAGAATAAATAATCGCTGTTTATTAGCGCTTTACCCCGTTAATCTCCCTAAGGCGGGATTAACGGGGTTTACTGGAGCGCTTTTTTGTTTTAAGATTGGAAGAACAATGATTGTTTTTACTCATCGAAAGATTATGAAATATCATATCATCACTTATGGGTGCCAAATGAATAAGTCAGACAGTGAAAGGATAGCCGGCGCGCTGAATAAGCTTGGCTTTCGAATGATTGCCAACCCCGAAAGGGCTGATTTAATTGTCTTTAATTTATGCTCGGTAAGGCAGTCGGCGATAGATAGGGCGACTAGCAAAATTAAAAATTTTGCTAAATCCAAAATCCAAATATCACCTGCCCGCATTGCTACCCGCCCTGGGCGGGTTGTAGGCGGGAATGTCAAATCAAATCCAAAATCCAAAATCCTCCTAACCGGATGTATTTTAAACAAAGATAAAAGAAGGCTCGAAAAAAATTGCGATGGAGTTTTCAGAATAGACGAACTGGCGGAACTGCCATCTATTTTAGAAAAACTTGGATTTAAAGTGGCGGGCAGGAGAGAGGCAAAAGTCGGGCATTATCTTGATATAAAGCCCGATTACGGCTCCAGCCCGATTGCTTATATTCCAATAATGACCGGATGCGATAATTTCTGTTCTTATTGCGTGGTCCCTTATACTCGCGGGAGAGAGATCTCCCGGCCAGCAGAAGACATTTTGCGCGAAATAAAAACTCTGGTTCACCCCGTTAGAGAATCTAAGGGAATGGGCTGTTCCAAAAAAAGTAATTTCTTTAACGGGGTTAAAATGGGGGCGCAAGAGATCTGGCTGCTGGGGCAGAATGTAAATTCCTATAAATCCAAAATCCAAATGACAAATGTCAAATCAAGCTCCCGCTCGCATCGCTATGCGAAGCGTTGCGGGCGAGCAAAATCCAAAATCCAAAAAATAAAAAACGTGGATTTTACGGAATTGTTGAAAATGGTAAATGACATTGAGGGAGATTTTTGGGTGAGGTTCACTTCTTCGCACCCAAAGGATTTGACTGATGAAATGATTGAGGCATTTGCGAAATGTAAAAAAATTACTCCCTATTTAAATTTGCCTATCCAATCAGGCGACAACAAAATCCTGAAAGCAATGAATCGACCCTATTCTACTGAAGATTATAAAAAACTGACTAAAAAAGTGAGGGCTGCCTTTAAAAAATACCGCAAGGGGTTGGAGAGTTATCTCGCTCTTTCAACGGATGTTATAGTCGGTTTTCCCGGAGAAACCAAGAAACAATTCCAGAACACAAAGAAAACATTTCAAGAAATCGGTTTTTCGGCCGGATATGTCTCTCGCTACTCTCCCCGCCCCAATTCGGCTGCCTTTAAGTTGAAGGACGATGTATCGCCGTCTGAAAAACGAAAAAGAGAAAAAAAATTGGTAAAAATAATAGAAAAAAGCGCCTTGGATTTTAACAAGCAATTCGTAGGTAAAAAAGTAAAGGTGTTGGCGCTGGAAAAAAGAAAAGATTTTTTCCTCGGCAAAACCCGCCACCACCAGACAATAAAATTTCCTTCAAATAAAAATCTTATCGGAAAGTTCATAAAAGTAAAAATATTAAAAGCGACTGCTTATGGTCTTGAAGGAGAAAAATATTAATAATAAGGTCTTGGTCATTGTGGGACCGACAAGTTCCGGCAAAAGCGATTTGGCTGTGTATCTTGCTAAAGAATTCAATGGCGAGGTGATTTCTGCCGATTCAAGGCAGGCCTATAAAGGAATGGATGTCGGGACAGGAAAAATAACCAAAAAGGAGATGAGGGGAATCCCTCATCATCTTTTGGATGTGGTTTCGCCGAAAACAAGATTCACCGTCACTCAATATGTTAAAAAAGCGGAAAAGGCAATTGAAAAAATTCGGGCAAAGGGAAAATTGCCTATTATTTGCGGAGGCACTGGTTTTTATATCCAAGCCCTGATTGACGGAATTACTATTCCAGAAGTTAAACCGGATTGGGCCTTGAGGAGAAAGCTGGAAAAACACCCGGCGGAAGAATTGTTCCGGCGATTAGAAAAACTGGATTCCAAAAGGGCAAAAAATATTGACAGGCATAACAAAAGGCGCCTGATTCGGGCTATTGAAATTGTCCTTAAAACCAAAAAACCGATAGCCCCTGTTAAAAAGAAACAAAAATACAATGTTCTGATTATTGGTATTAAAACAGAAAAGAAAGAACTCCAGGACAAAATCCGCGCCCGTCTGCTGAAACGGCTTAAGCAAGGAATGGTTGAAGAAGTAGAAAATCTTAAAAAATCCGGTTTATCCTGGAAGCGACTCGAGGAATTCGGCTTGGAATACCGGTTTATCGCTTTTTATCTCCAAAATAAAATAAATTACGAAGAGATGATTGAAAAACTGCAAAAAGAGATTGAATATTATGCCAAAAGGCAAATGACTTGGTTCAGAAAAGACAAGCGGATTCGTTGGATTGGAAATAAAAAAACAGCGGAAACGCTGGCCAAAAAATTTATCAATGAATAAATAGTAAAAATTTGCAGGAGAGCCAGCAAGCAAGTTTTGCTTGCTGGCTCTCCATTACTTCCCTGTAATGCGAGCGCTATGCGCCCGCGCTTCTTTGAGCGCCTCCTCCGCCAAAGAAAACGAAAAGGTCATGAACGTCCGCTTTCGACGGACGATCCATCCTTGAATTAATCCGTCTCTGCGGACTAATCTCGGACGATTGATATTCATCCATCAGTGCTTGCCGCTGTTCGGCGGTAAGATGTACTTGCTCCCTATTCGGAAGCCGTCCTCCTCCGCCCATTTGCCATGCTTCACCGCTTGCTGCTACTTTTTGTTTCGTCATACGAAATACTCCTAACTTACGATGTGTTAATGTAGCCCCCATCACCTAACCACGCGATTGAAACTCAATCAAGCGACATCACCTCCTCTCTGAAAAGAAACCATAGAATAGCGCTGTTGTATTATTATGCTGATGTCCCGAAAACCGGAATCCAGCATTTCCCCGATGAATTGATTGATTACCGAGGTTTTATTCTCCAACAACACAGAACAGTTCTCTTCCAAGAGAATTTTCGCCTTAAAGTTATCGGTAAGTGCTCCGTGAGGACGGAGCGCTAACCGGTCGCACGGCACCCGCCACAACTTAAGCCAGGACCAGATGACTAATCTGGCTACCCAAAGATTTTCGGTTGAAGAAAAGACCACTACGCGGCCTCCTCTTCTTATTTTGTGTTGAAGGATGGTTTCTTTCGCGCTTCTCTTTGGGGGGCGCAAAAGATAAACGACAAAAACTAATGGTAGAAACGGAATCAAGGGAATGAGTCCGTTCCTATGCTCCGACATCCAGTGATAAATACAGTATGGCAAAGATAGCCACGCCAATGTGCCATCAAAATCGGTGACAAGGACTTCGGGCCTTTTAGGGTCCATTAGGACTCACCTCCTTTGTTTAGCGCTCATTTAATATGAAATTGACAAAGAGCAGTTTTTTTGTGCTTATATTATACCTTAACTTAGTGATTTTGTAAAGAGTTTCTCCAAGATTTCCGGGTTTGCCCGGCCTTTTGTCTTCGCCATTGCCTGGCCAATCAGGAATTGCAAGGCATTGTCTTTGCCCTTTTTGTAATCATCTACTGCCCGCAAATTAGCGGCAATAACCTCGATAACGACCGCTTCAAGCTCTTGTTCGTTTTTGACTTGGCTCAAGCTCTTTTCTTCAATGACATCCGAGGGGTCAGCCCCCTTGTCAAACATTTCTTTTAAAACAATTTTGGCAATTTTGCTGGTTATTTCTTTTTTGTAAAGCAGGGAGATAAATTCCGCAAAGTTTTCCGCACTGACGCGGAACTTCTTGTCCTCCACAGACATTCCGTTTAAAAGACCTGCTAAATCGGTAAGAATATAATTTGAGGCGACTTGGGCTAAGTCCTTGTATTCCTTCTCCCCCACCTCTTTATTATCCTTATCTTCAACCCAAGCCCGGAATTCAGAAACCACCTGCTCAAAATACTCGCCCAAATCCTTGTTGAAAACGAAAATTTCAATGTCTTCGTCTTTCAAAGAATATTCGTCTTTAAATCTGATTCTTTTAATATGAGGCAGTTCGGGAATCTCGCTCTTGATTATTGAAATATAGTCGTCGGAAAGCGCCAGAGGCGGCAGATCCGGCTCCGGAAAATACCGGTAATCATGAGCTTCTTCTTTCCCTCTTTGACTCACCGTAATTTGTTTTTTATCGTCCCATCCCCTTGTTTCAGGGACAACATCAGCGCCTGAATCCAGAATCCCGGCCTGACGCTCAATTTCGTATTCTATCGCCTTTTTAACCGCGCGAAAAGAATTTAAATTTTTAATCTCAACCTTTACCCCTAATTTTGAATTTTGAATTTTGAATTTTGAATTTGTTTGGGATTTGGGATTTGTGATTCGGGATTTGTGTTGAAGCGAGATGTTCGCTTCAACACGCAACTGCCCTTTTTCCATATCAGCCGAGGAGACCCCTAAATAGCGAAGAATAAGTTGAAGCTCTCGGGCAAAATTATACGCTTCTTCCGCGCTGGTTATATCGGGCTCGGTCACCAATTCCATTAAAGGAATTCCCGCTCGGTTATAATCAATTAAAGAGCTATCTTTTTGATGAATCAGCTTCGCTGCTTCTTCTTCTAAATGAACTCTGGTAATGCCTATCTTTTTCCTGTTTATTTCCAAAAATCCGTTTTTACATAAAGGCAAGACGTATTGCGAAATCTGGTAGCCCTTGGGCAGGTCAGGATAAAAATAGTTTTTCCGTTCAAATTGCGAATTCTTGGCGATTTTACAATTCAAAGCAAGGCCTGTTTTAACCACTTTCTTAATCGCCTCGCTGTTAATAACCGGCAAAACTCCGGGGTGGCCCATACAAACAGGACAAACATTAACATTCGCCTTCGGCTCAAGGGAATTGTTTTTACAGGAACAAAACATCTTGGAGTTTGTCTTCAGCTCTGTATGAATTTCCAACCCGATTGTGGGAATGTATTTCATCTATTTTATGTATTTAATCACTTTATCAGATTTTGAAGGAAAGTAAAAGAAGAATCCCTGCCTTTGCGCCAATGCGCTATATGACAGGGAAAGCCCGAGTAAAGCCCGATCATACCCCTGCTCTTCCAAAATCCTGACTATCATCTCTTGCCTCCTTTTTCGCTGATTGGGGACGAACTGCTTCTCTCCGTTTTTCTAATAGCCCTTTATGGAAATATCGTTCGAGTTTATCCAGTCCTTTGGATAAAGCTCCTTGATCATATTGTCCTTCATAATGACAACTTTTTCTATCCCGCTGTTTATTATCACTCTTCTGCACATTTGGCAAGGTAAAAAATCTACAAGCGGAGTGTCATCTTTAACATTTTCTCCATAAAGATACATCGTGCCGCCCAAAATCGAAACCCCTGCCCGAGCAGCATTAATAACCGCATTGGCCTCGGCGTGAACTGACCGGCAAAGCTCATATCTTTCTCCAGATGGAATGTTCAACTCTTCTCTTTTGCACCTCCCTATATCAATGCAATTGGGCGCTCCTCTAGGTGCCCCGCAATAGCCGCAAGATATAATCTGATCATCCCTGACAATTACTGCTCCAAATCTTCTCCGCAAACAAGTAGCCCGCTTTGATATGGCACGGGCAAAATTCAAGTAATATTGGTCTTTTGATGGTCTTTTGGCCATACTTAAGCTTCTTCTATCTCAACGCCCATTGACCGGGCCGTACCGGCAATCACTTTCATTGCCTGCTCCACCTCTTCGGTATTTAAGTCCGCCATTTTCTTTTGGGCAATTTCTCTAAGCTGGTTTTGGGTAAGTTTGCCTACTTTCTTGCGGTTAGGAACGCCCGAACCCTTATCTACTCCAACCGCCTTTTTAATCAAATCAGAGGCCAGGGGTTGTTTTAGCCGAAAATTATATCTCCTGTCCTCGTACACCGTAACTTCAACAGGGATGATTGAACCCATCTGATTCTTGGTTGCCTCATTGAATTTCTGGCAAAACTCTCCTATATTCAACCCCTGGGACGCTAAGGCCGGCCCAATCGGAGGAGCGGGATTGGCTTGCCCCGCCGGAATCTGGAGCTTAACAATGGCTTTAACTTTTTTTGTCATGGTTGTTTGTGAAGGCAAACCCGATTAGATAATACACAATATCTTTCTACTGAGCTCGCCTGATAAATTTATAACTATTTAAGGAAACAAGCCCACAGCGCAGCATGAACACTACAACCATGAGCCCCCCCGCCCCCTGTCTCTCTTATATTGTATAATGCTGTATTATTTCTGTATGAGCGCACCTGCTCAGGGGGCGGGGTTAAGTCCTTGTGCCCAAAATCGCTATGACTCACCTTGCGATTTTGGACAAGGACTAAATCTTCTTTATTTGCAGGGAATCCAATTCAACGGGCGTGTCTCTTCCGAACAAATTTATCATTACCTTCACTTTCCCCTGCTCTTGATCAAGCTCGGACACTTTTCCTTCGTACTCTTTAAACGGCCCGTCCGTAATTTTTACTGTGTCTCCGACCTTAATATTAATTGTATATTTGGGCGTTTCAGTTTCCACTCTCTGACTTATCTCTGATATTTCACCGGAGGAAACCGGCACGGGCGTGGTGCCAGCGCCGACAAATCCCGTAACATTCGGAGTGTTCCTGACCACATACCAAGAATCATCGGTTACTATCATTTCCACTAGCACATACCCCGGATAAATCTTCTCTTCAATCATTTTCCTTTTCCCGCCTTTTATCTTAATTTTCTTCTCCTTGGGCACCAAAACATTGAATATCTTGTCTTCCATGCCGAGCGACTCAACCCGGTGCTTAAGGTTTTTCGCCACCGAGTCCTCATATCCCGAATAAGTATGAAGCACATACCATTGCTTGGTTTTAGGAATTTTTTGTTTTGGCATAAAAATTTATAGGACGATTAATTTCCTCAAAAGAGACCCGAATACAAAATCCAAGCCGCCCAAGAAAATAGCCACCGCCGCTGATATGACGATAACTGTCAAGGCGTACCGAATTGTCTCTTTTCTGGTAGGCCAATTGATTTTTTTAACCTCTGTCTTTACCTGCTTTAAGTAAAGAAAAAGCTTATGAGGAAATGAAATTATATTCATAAGTTTTCATTATTAAAAAGGTCTTTAAAACCCCCTTGAGGGGGATTCCCTCATATTATCATACGCGAGTCCGGTGTCAAGTTCAGATGTCCAAATTTTTAACATACTTGGCATGGGTCTGGATAAATTTCTTCCTTGCCAGAACCTCTTCTCCCATCAAAATATCAAAAATGTTGTCTGCCTCCTTGGCATCTGCTATCGACACTCTTAATAAACTTCTGTTCGCCGGATTCATCGTTGTCTCCCAAAGCTGGTCTGCGTTCATTTCGCCCAAGCCCTTATACCGCTGGACATTTAAATTCTTGGCTCCTGATTTGCGCATATCTTCCACAATCTCTGTTTTATCCGCCTCATTGTAAGCGTACTCCATTCTCTTGCCGTCTTGAATTTTGTAAAGAGGCGGTTGGGCGATATATAAATAACCCTGCTCAATCACGGGCCTAAGGTGCCTGTAAAATAAGGTTAACAAGAGCGTTCTTATGTGCGCGCCGTCCACATCGGCATCAGTCATAATGACTACCCGGTGATAACGCAGTTTGGAAATGTCAAAATCCTGGGCAATGGCAGTGCCTAAAGCGATGACCAGCGCCTTTATTTCATCCGAGCTCAACATCCTGTTAAGTTTAGCTCTCTCCACATTGAGAATTTTCCCCCGCAAAGGCAATATGGCTTGAAACCTCCTGTCTCTCCCTGATTTGGCGCTATTGTGAACAAAAACCCCGCCAGCCAAAGCGAAATTATGGGTTTTAGGAACCTCAATATCATAAACATCCACTCTTTGCTTGAGAAATTCTATCCTTTTTACTTTGTGATTAAAATTTTCTATAGCTCCCGATAATCTCTCTTTATCACTGTCAAAAAATCTTTGAATCAAGGTGTCCATTTTTAATAAATTGGTATTCTTTTTAAGGGCATTTCTCCTTGCTTTATCATAATGATTTATATCTCCATATTTGTCATAAACCTCTTTTAAAAAATTCATACTCTCACGAAAATAAACTTTATTATAAGCTAATTTTCGCTTTTCTCTAAAATCTTTTGTCCATTGTGCCTTTGTTTTATCTGATCGCCATTTCCGCAACGCTTCATTGTCCCATTGCTCTTTTGCTAACAAAGAAAGTTCTTTTTTCTTTTCAGGATAATTTTTAAAATAATTTTTTGTCTTTTCGGACATTATTTTTAGATTCTTCTCGTCTGCCCAATATTTTCTTTGGGCCTCATACAATCTTTTAAGATTATTTTTTCTATATTCTTCATTAGAATAATAAAATTCTAAATATCTATTTCGCATATATTCCTTATAATCTGGATTCTCCCACTGTTTTTTTGCTCGTTCGCTCAATACATCTCGCATTGACTTCATTTTGACTGACATCCTTTTTCTATACCCCTCTTCTTGCTTGAGTTTTCTGCATTTCTCTATCACCTCTGGTCGATGAAGGGTAAGCCGTGCAAAATCCCTATGTATCCTTAAGTGCTTCTCTTTGCTCAACCTATTTAAATTATTTGGATTATTATTTTTCTTGTCAAAATCTATGTGGTGGCGATATAATCCTGCGTCTTCGGCATAAACATTATTTTCCGTATTATATTTATCAGCTAATAAATGCGTGAAAATATAGGAATGTTTCGCTGGGTCAAAAATCATTTCGTAACCGTCAATTGTAATTTTTCCTCCAATCTGAGATATTTTTCTCCTAAATGGCATTAGGCTCTCTCCTGATTTTATTTTTTTTGCTTCTTTATATTCTCCATTGCGAAGCATAAATTTATGATCTATTGTGCAAACAATCTCCTCGTTATTATCTAAAATAATTTTTAATACCTTTTCATTCTTTTTGGTAAGTCGGGGGTTGATTATTTTTTCGATACCTATATTCCCATCTTCCTTAATAGTATAACAATAATTATCTTTCCCGCTCTGCCATTCACTTATCAATTCTTTGAAACTTATGTCTCTGCCATCTGTTA
Source organism: Patescibacteria group bacterium (assembly GCA_018817645.1). GTDB lineage: Bacteria > Patescibacteriota > Minisyncoccia > Minisyncoccales > PEYH01 > PEYH01. The sequence continues at coordinate 16,135 of JAHITK010000008.1, forward strand.
AGGCTATCTTGGTATTGCCAGAAAAACATCCTCCGGCACTTTGGCCTTCTACGATAAATATTTCTGATTCTGCCGGATCTTTAGAAGAACAATCGGCTAATTTCCCAGGCAAACTCAATCCCTCTAAAGCGCCCTTTCTAAGGACTGTCTGGCGCGCTGCTGTTGCTGCCTTCCTGGCTTTGGCAGCCAAAAGGCAATACTGAAGAATGGCCCGAGCGTCCTGGGGATACTGCTCCAAATATTCGGTAAAGGCCTCATTGATGGCCATTTCAACCGCTGTTTTCGCCTCCGGGTTGCCGAGTTTGGTTTTGGTCTGGCCTTCAAACTGCGGCTCCTTTATTTTCACCGAAATCGCGGCATTAAGCCCGACTCTCACATCCCGGCCGTTTAAATTCTCTTCGTCTTCTTTAAGATAGCCGTTCTTCTTGGCATAATCGTTAAGGACCCGGGTCAAAGCGCTCCGAAAACCGGTCAAATGACTCCCGCCTTCAAGGGTAAAAATGTTATTGGCAAAACTCTCCTCATATCCTTCTTGCTCCTCCGTGTATTGGAAAGCCGCTTCCACTAAAATGCCCTCCTTTTCTTTGGATGTGTAAAACGGCGTTTCATGAATCAAATTATTGCTTCCAGCCAAATATCTGGTATAAGTTCTCAAGCCGCCTTCAAAACAGAAGGTATAAACGAATTTTTCGTCCGTTCTCCGGTCCTCAAACCTCAATCTTACGCCTTTGGTCAGATAGGCCTGGCGCCTCAAATGATTTAAAACGGTTTTTCTATCAAAGGCAATGGTTCGGAAGATTTCTTTATCTGGTTGAAAGATGACAGTTGTTCCGCTTTGACTGCACTTCCCTTCTTTTTTTACTTTTGCTTTCGGCGTGCCTTTAGAATACTCCTGGGTATACAAAAAATCGTCCCGGCAAACTTCCACCCTCATAAAAGAAGAAAGGGCGCACACAACCGAAACCCCGACCCCGTGAAGCCCGCCGGATACCTGATAAACCTTTTTGCCGAACTTGGCGCCGGCATGAAGAGTGGTTAATACGGTTTCCAGGGCAGACACTTTCGTCTGGGGATGAATATCAACCGGGATTCCCCTGCCGTTATCCGTCACCCTGACCTGATTATCCGGCAGAAGAAGCACTCCTATATCGTCGGCATAACCGACCATGGCCTCGTCGATTGAATTATGAGCACAAACTGGAGCCAATCCGGCGACAAAATTTTCCCCGTTAGGAACAGAGACATCATAAACCCAAGGTTTTCCGTAATTAATCTTTTCAACCTTTTTAACCCGCAAAAACCCTAAATCTGAATTCAAGAACTTCAGCCCTCCCTCTTTTAAGATAACCTTTTCTCTTTCCAACAAAGATAGAATCGTTTGCCCCGAGATGCCATTCTGCCCATGAATAATACGGCTTGAAACAGTTCTATCAAAACATTCACTGACCACCTCATTAAATGGGAGATAATTGATGTAGGAAGAATTTGTCCCCCAATAGAAATCCAATGTAAAAAATTTTGTCTGCGCCTTAATTTCTATTGTTTTTTTTCTCCCTTTATATGTGATACTAATAAATCTCTTCTTTGGTAATTTCACCCTTTCACCGTAGGAATAAGTTTTATTTAGAGAAGAAAGAAGATAAGATAACTCGCTTATCAAATCTTTGCTTTTGCTCACCGCATTAAATTTTGTTCTTTCTGAATTATTCGGAGCAGTATTGTTTACCAAATGCTTAATCCAGATCTTAGTCGGGTTCCCATCGCCAGATAAATAAGCAATTAAATACCTCTTTCTTAGTTTTTCACTCAGATTAAAGATTAAGTCCGGAACATTCTTATTGGAACTATTCTCTCCCGTTTTAATAATTTCTTTAAAAATCAAAGCCATTAAGTGAGAATCAATGGCAATTGTTCGAGCGGTATCGTGAACATAGTGCGGCGCCACTTCTATCCCTACGACCTTCTCTATCAAACGACAGGCATATTTGATTAAATCATATTCATGCGCCCCTAAGCTGAATACTATCCGGTTTGCCACCTTATTATTTTCAACAATCGTGCCCTCGGCAGCGAAGAGCCCCAAAAGCTCTATTAATGGGCGGGTAATTTTTAATTTCGGATTCAAGCGAACTTTTGAATTATTGCGAACTCCAATTAGGGCTTGTCCTTTAAACTTTTGAATCTCTCCTTGCGATAACTCCCGCAGGAGGTTGAACGGCAAATAATCCCATCTTTTGTAATCATAAAAAATATTAGAGGGATGCTGGGAAGCTGTTTCGCCGGCTTTTCCCTTGAGAGCGACTTTCAACTGGCCATAAACCTTCTTGCCCAATAAATTTTTCACATTATAAAGATGTATGCTTTTGGTTTTTTCGGGCGAGAGTTTTAAAAATTCATCTATCAAATTGATTTCCTTGGTCAAATCCTTAACCTCCGGCCAGGTTTTGGGCACAACAACAGAAGCGCCTGTTTGCAACGCATCTCCTTTTATGGGCAAAACTTTTCCATTCTTCAGGGTGAATAAAGAATGATAAGGAGTTATATCAATCTGGCGGTTATTCTGGAGGGTAACGCGAAAAATTTCACTATTGACTTTATGGCGGATTAAAGAGAATATCGGCTGAAATTTTAATTTTAGACCAAGAGGGTCAAAACTCAAGACCTCAATATTAAAATTATCCCTTAAGATTTGGGCATCGCCTTTTTTAGATTTTTCCACTGAATGAGAGTTTGACTCAAAATATTTATCTATCAATTCCCCAATTTTTCTAATCTTAATCTTCCCGTTCTCTTTTACATATATAGGGGTTTCATAAGTTACGGAATTATCGAGACATTCCCAAATTAAATGATGCAAGCCATCCGGTCCGGTCGAACCGATATACATTGCCGGTCTCTTTCGCACCGGTTCCAGTCCCTTTAAAACAAAAATGTCTTTGGCCGTGTATTCCTGGCTGTCTGTCTTTTTGGGATTCTTTTTGGTATTCTTTTTCGGATTCTTTGGCATATAAATATTAATTATTTATCATTGATTACTGATTGTCATATTGTCATTACATTGTTAGGGTGTTAGGGTGCGACCCTAACATCGTTGTCAGGACGCTATTGTTAGGGTCGCACCCTAACAATGTTAATGGTTAAGCGGACTTCCGCACCTCCCAATCAAGATTGTTTTCTAAATCCTGGATAATTTTTGCCATTATTGCCTCAATTTCCCGGCCGCTCAAAGTCCTGTTCTCTGCTTGAAATATTATATGAAAAGCCAAACTCTTTTTCCCTTCCGGCAATTCCGAGCCCTCATAAAAATCAAATAAATCAACATCTTTGATGTATTTATTCTCGCTTGCGTTTATGATGTTCAAAACTTCGCTCACTCTTGCGTCCTCCGGCAAGAGCAAGGAAATGTCGCGTCCTGCCGCCGGAAATTTGGAAATAGGCCGGTACTCGCTCTCTTCACTGCATTCCTCCAAGAGGACCTCAAAATCAATATCAAAAGCAAAAACCTCCTGGACTTTGCCGCCTTTAAGCAATGCAGGGAAATTCAATGCTCCCAGAAAACCAATTTCCCTGCCTCCAATTTTAATCTCCGCCATCCTGTGCCTGTCCCAAAAATTAAAACTTGTCTCTTCCGGCGTGGCTTGATATTCGTCAAAATAATAATCGCTGACTCCGATATTCTCAAATAAAGAATCAATTATTCCTTTGAGCATGTAAAACGACTCTGGCCCCCCGGCCATCACTCCGCTCAACATTTTTTTCTCCACAATCTCTCCTTTCTCCTGTTTAAATATCTTGCCTATTTCAAAAATCTTAATATTTTTTTCCGCGCTGAAATTTCTGATATTATATTGAATATTTTCAAATAGATTTAATATCAAACTCGGTCGAAGGTAATAAAACTCTTCGGAAAACGGATTTTTCAATTCTACCAATCCTGCGCCAATCATATCGCCTATTCTCTTACTAATAAAAGAATAGTTATACGCTTCTGAAAACCCCGCTTCTTTCAAAGAGTCCTTGATTTTATCCTCCCAAAAAATATCGTCATTTCTTTTTGCAGGTATTAACGCCAAGGTCGGATAACTTGACTCTAATTTTTCGTATCCGTAAATTCTGCCTATTTCCTCGGCAAAATCTTCATTCTGCGCCAGATCCGGACGCCAAGTTGGAATTTTTACTGTAAGATCCGCTTTGGTTTCGAGCCCGAGAGAATTTAAAATTCGGACCGCTTCTTTTTCCCTGATTTTAATCTCTAAAAGCCCCTCTATCTTGCCTAAATCCAATTTTAATTTTCTGGACAAGGTTTTCTTGGGATAAATATCAATTCTGCCCTTGGCAATTTTCCCACCGGCCCGCCGGCCAGCGCTTGAACGCAGCGATTGCGGGCAGGCCCGCCGGCAACGCTTTGCATAGCAATGCGGGCCGGCAGTTTCTTGAATCAATTGAGCCAACCTGTCCACTGCTAATTCTGTAAGGTTCGGATCCATACCGTGCTCAAACCGTAGCGAAGCATCGGTTTTTAAGCCGAGTTTTTGAGAGCTTGCCCGGATCAGCACGGAATCAAAGTTGGCTGATTCCAGGAAAATATTTTTTGTCTTCTTATCTATGGCCGTGCTTTTCCCGCCCTTAATCCCGGCTATTGCTAAAACCTTTTTAGAATCAGCGATGACAAGATTGTCTTTGTCCAGCTTGTACGTCTTGTCATCTAAGGCGTCTACTTTCTCCTTGATTTTTGCCCGTCTTATAAAAATCTTTTGGTCTTCAATTTTGTCCAGATCAAAAGCGTGAAGCGGCTGGCCAAGTTCAAGCATCACATAATTCGCCGCATCCACAATATTGTTAATCGGCTCGAGCTCGCAGGCGCGCAACCGTTCTTGAATGTATTTGGGAGAAGAACTCACTTTCACTCCGACTAAAACCCTTCCCGTATATCTCGGACAATCACTCGAATTATTAACATTTACATTAATAAAATTATCCACGCTGATTGTCTTTTCTTCTTTTATTTTTATTTTTTCATTTTTCATTTTTAATTTAGCGGAAGCGCCGCACTCCCGGGCAATGCCGAGATGCGACAAGCAATCAGTCCCTCTGTTCGGCGTCACATTGATATCCAAAACCCAATCCTTGCCCGCAACGCTTCGTTCCGTAAGCGGGGCTCGCACAGAGATACGGGCAGGCCCGCCCGTTCTCTTCACCTCCTCAACTTCAAAACTGCGAACTGTCAAAAGTTCGGCTAACTTCTTTGGCGCCGGCAATCTGCCGGTAAAAAATGATTGTAGCCAATTGTAAGAAAATAACATGTGCTTATACTTAAATGTAAAATTAAAAATGAAAAATAACAAATAAAAACTAAAAATTGAATTCTGCAATAGTGAGGCAATAAGGTTTTAGGACGGCTCTCGGAGGCAGATGAGCATGGTCCCCGCACACAACGGAGAATCCGTTGTGTGCGGGGTCATCTGCCGAGAGCGCAGGCCGCTAAATCGCGCTGGCGATTTAGACAGCCGTCGGCCTAAAATTTTATTGCCGAACGGATCATAGTTGTCAAAATTGTTCTAAAAATCTCAAGTCCCCCTTATACAGCAACCTAACATCGTCAATTTTATACTTCATCATTGTAAGGCGGTCCAATCCCATTCCAAAAGCAAAACCTTGCCAATTCCGTGGATTTAATCCTGCTGATTTGAATACTTGCGGATGAACCATCCCGGCCCCTGCCATCTCAAGCCAGCCCCTTTTTGAGCACACACTGCACCCTTTGCCTCCGCAGATAAGGCACCTGACATCAACCTCAAAACTCGGCTCGGTAAAAGGAAAAAAGCTTGGTCTTAATCGTATTTTGGCGGATTGCCTGAAAAACATTTCAAAAAACCTTTCCATAATGGCTTTCATATTGGCAGCGCTTATTTTTTTATCCACCATTAATCCCTCTACCTGATAAAAATTGATTTCATGAGAAGCGTCAGTTGCCTCATACCGGAATGTTCTGCCCGGAACGATTATTCTCAACGGCGGATTATGCTTTTCCATATACCTTACCTGCACCGGACTGGTATGCGTCCTCAACAACAAGTTCTGGTTTTTGTTTTTTATTTTGGATTTATTTGGGATTTGGAATTTGGAAATTGGGATTTTCTGGTTGCTTCGCAACCAGAAGGTATCCCACATATCCCTTGCCGGATGATTGGCGGGAATATTCAAAGCGTCAAAATTATACCACTCGCTTTCTACTTCCGGTCCCTCAATGACTGAAAAGCCAAGCCGTTGAAAGATGTCCTCTACCTCTCTCTCTACTTGAGTAATCGGATGGAGATGCCCGGTTGTTAATTTATGGCCGGGAAAACTAAAATCTATTCGCTTTTTCGGCTTGTTTCTCTCAACCTTTGCGCCGATTGCCCTTCCTTTAATGGTAATTTTTTCTTCCAATTCCTGCCTGATTGCGTTTGCCAACTTTCCAATTTCTTTTCTCTTTTTTTCTGGAAGGTCTTTTAAGGAACGCAAAATAAGGGTAACTTCTCCCTTCTTTCCCAGATATTTCTGGAAAACCTGCCTTATCGTTTCATTATTTCGGGCTGAACTAACCTCTTTTTCCGCCCTGTTTTTTATGTCTTTTAAGTCCTTCATTTCGCTTTACTTTATTCCCATTTTACCTTAAAAATCGCCTAAAATCAAATTAAAAAACTATGGATATCCACAGTTAAAAATGAGTTAGGGGCTAAGTCGGACAAATGTCCAACAAAGCCCCTTCCCCCTCCTTTGCGCCTTGCTACTCGCAAGGCGCTAGCCAACCCATAGACCAAAGGCGCTCAAGATAATCCAGGGTGTGCTTGCTTCGTCTGAGCCGCTTCCTCCCTCGCATCTTGCGATGAAAGGCGAAGCGAACGCCTCCCGCGCCGACTGGGCCGATGACCTGCAAAATCCGACCATCCAACCGAACGAATTTGCCCGGTCGAAGCGCCTCCTCGAATGAGGTGGGCGCCTCAGAAACCCGCTGTGCCCGCTTATCGCTCCCCATCGCGGAATCGCTCTCTATGTCCCGATTCTTCTCCTGTCGCCGGAACCACACCATCAAGCCAAGCAAGACAAGGATCGTGGTTCCTGCCAACACTGACACCTCAATAATCGCCCTCATTGGAATCATGAGATTCCCTCCTTCCTATTTAAGTGTTTATACTATATCACACTATTTTAATCTTGTCCAGCCCCAAAACCAAAAATCGCCTTTCGGGCAATAAGTCGACACAATATTCAATATTATAGATATCAGAGCAAATTACGAGGCCGAGTATTGTAATCCTCATAAGTCCTTTCGATTTTTTCAATAAGAATAGAAAAGAGGCAAGGACAGATAATACTCCTCGCCTCTTGTTCCGCCGGATGCCGGGACAACCCTCATAGGATTGCGATAAGCATCGGCGTAA
>JAHITK010000009.1 GCA_018817645.1 Patescibacteria group bacterium
CTCAAACAGATGGGTTGGTGAGTTGGGGGAGTGAGGAACAAAAACAAGGATATAAACTTGAGGCATTGGCAAGCGGGGTAGTGCGAGCAACTATTGCCTCTGCAACAACTACTTTAACTGTTGACTCTTCAAATACGGTAAATGACAACGCTTGGCATCATATTGAAACCACTTTTGATAGAGACGGCAATATGGTGATGTATGTTGACGGCCAAAATAAGGGCTCAACTGATATTTCAAGCATTTCATCAGCTGATATTTCAACTTCCGCCAATCTCTATGTTGGCGTTGATTATACCGGCTCTGCCAATTATTTTACTGGCTCGCTTGATGAAATCTATATTTATAACTATACCCAGACCGCGGCCCAGGTTTTGAGGAATTACAATGCGGAATTATCCGCCGCTTTGCCGATACAATTTGGAGCGGACACGACAGGAACGACTACGGGACCGGTGGCGGATTGGCGGCTGGATACTGGGGCGGGGACAACTGCTTATGATGACACTACTAATAATAATGATTTGGCGATTTCGGGGGCGAGTTGGATAAGTTCGGGGAAATTTGGAAATGCCTTATCGTTTGACGGGGTAAATGATGTGGCTACAAGTTCTAATTCAACAAGCATAAATATTCAGGGAAATTTATCAATCTCTGCTTGGGTGAAAGCAACTGATTTCGCCACTACCACCCAGCAATGGATTGTTCACAAGGATTCGGGTTCAGCTGGCTATGCCTTCGGGTTTGGCACAAGCGCCAATACTATGGCATTAAAGATTGATGGGACTGATTATGAATCAGATACGACATTTTCTTTAACCAATGATACTTGGCATCATTTTGGAGTCAGTTTATCCGGCACTTCAACCACTTTTTATCTTGACGGCAAACAACTGGGAGGAGTAGTTAATGGAGCAAATGCTCCGCCAGCAGATTCCAGCGCCCAAATTTTACGCCTCGGTTCTGACGGTTCAAATTATTTCTCCGGCGTTTTGGACGAAGTGCGGATTTACAATTACGCCCGCAGCGCAGCGGAAGTGAGGGTGGATTATAACAAAGGAATGGCAGTGATGTTGGGAGGAGGGACAAAGCCGGCTTCTAATTGGCTGACTGGTTGGAGTTACCGCAAATCAATTACATTAAGCCGCGCTTCTGGCGCTGTCACAAATTATCAGATGAAACTTTTGGTTGGAGAGAGTTCGGGGGCTGCTGGGGAAGATGTTGACTGTGCCGCTCACGTCCAGACTGATTTTGATGATTTAAGATTTACAACTTCTGATGGAACAACATTACTTGATTATTGGATAGAATCCATATCAGGAACAACTCCGAATCAATTAGCCACAATATGGATTGAATTTGATTCTATAGGAACAGAGCCAACTACTTTCTATATGTATTATGGAAATGCGGGGGCAAGTGCGGTAAGTAGTGGGGCAAATACTTTTATCAGGTTTGAAAATTTTGAATGGGGGATAAATGGCGATTCTATTGGTGATAGTGGGGGTAATATAACTTGGGTAGAAACTAGCGCAGAAGTGAATGTTTCGACAGAACAGGCTTATGGGGGGACAAGGTCGGCTAAATTTGTCGGGGACGATGGTGGCGCTACTGATGCGCGGGCAGATTCGGATTTCGGAATGAGCCCAGATGCGAACACGGCTGTTAGATTTAGGGTTTATAAAGAAGCCGCTGCTAGTAATTATAGAATTTCAATGTCATTAGATGCGATGGCGATGGTAGGCAGTATAGATGTTGATGAAAATTTTCGCTATTTGAATGCCGGTGGATCAGCTTACGTTGATACTGGAGCCAATATTAATGCCGACGCCTGGAATTTAATCGAATGGACTGACATAAACGAAACCAATAAAACAGCTGATTTATGGTTGAATGGGGTGAAGGTAGGTGAAGACTTGGCTGTATATGCTTCGGCTTATGCCGGAGATGGTCAATTTAGGTCATGGTTATATGTGTCGGGATTAACTACGGATGCTTTTTTTGATGATATTGTCATCCGTAGTTGGAGAGCTACTGAACCTGCTTGGGGAAGTTGGGGGGGAGAGGAGGTTGCGGACAAGCCAATTGCTTTTTGGCGGATGGATGAAGGGCAGGGAGGGACGATTTACGACGATTCAGCGAATAATAACGATGGGAATGTGTCGGCGAGCTCTACTATGAATAATTGGACAGCTGGGAAATATGGGAATGCTATTGATTTTGATAGCACAAATGATTATATTACAGCTTCTGATTCTACTTCATTAAGCATTACAAGCGATTTATCTATCTCTGCTTGGATTAGGCCTGATGTAGTTTCCAAAGAACAGACGATTCTGGGAAAATGGGACGAGACGACAGGGACTGATGACAGGAGTTATCGCTTGTGGCTGGATTCTTCAAATAATCTTAATTTTTCGGTTTCCACTGACGGCTCGGCAGTTGTTACTCATATCGGCACAGCCACCACTTTTTCTGCTGGCGCTTGGTATCATATAGAGGGAGTTTACGACGATGCCGGCACAATGGATGTTTATGTAGATGGAAAACTTGACGCAACCCAGAAAAGTTCAAGCGTGCCGGCGTCTATTGATGATAATGTTTCTAATCTGTATATCGGAGGCAAAGAAAATACAGGAGGAAGTGTGGACACTAAGTTTGACGGAGCAATAGATGATGTCCGGGTTTATGACTATGCAAGAACTGCCAGCCAAGTTTTGATTGACTATAATGGGGGGTTTGCGGTGTGGCTGGGAGAGTAAGGATTAGTAGTTGACAACAAAATCAGACCAATTATACTATAAGTAGTCCAATTTAGCATATTTATCGTACTATGGAAAAAATATTAAAAACAATTTTTTATGAATGGAAAGAGAGAAAATTGCCTCAGATAATAAGAAGAGAAAAGAATTTGAAAGAATATCTGCAAACAAAGCCACCTAAAATTATAGCAATTACTGGCTTTAGAAGAGTAGGGAAAACTTACTTAGTTTTTCAGTTGATAAAAGAGCTCTTGAAGAAAAAAAATAGAGAAGAAATAGTTTATATTAATTTTGAAGATGAAAGGATTCCTTTAAGAACAGAAATTTTAACTGACTTATTGCCTACTGTAAAACAAACATTTCAAAAGCTTTCTGAAATCCTCTTTTTAGATGAAATTCAAGAAATTCCCGGCTGGAGCAAATGGATAAGAAGAATTTATGACCAAGAAAGAATAAAAATATTCGTTACCGGCTCGTCTTCAAAAATGTCCAGTAGAGAAATTCCCACTGAATTAAGAGGAAGGTGTTTGGAAATAAAAATTTTTCCTTTGTCATTTAAGGAGTTTCTTAAATTTAAAGACATCGGGATTGACTTTAAAAGAGTGCCTTACTCGGAGAATGAGAAAGCCAAAGTTTTTAAAGCACTGGAAGAATATCTTTTTTATGGAGGAATGCCGGAAGTAGTGTTAGCCCCGGTAGAAAGAAAAATAGAAATCCTGCAAGGTTATTATAAAACTGTAATTAGAAGAGATATTAGTCAAAGATTTAAAGTTAAAAACGAAGAGGGCTTAAAGGCCTTATTGCTGCTTATATTGAACTCTACTTCTTATTCAATAACCAAGCTATATAACACTCTAAAAAGCCTCAATTATAAGATAGGAAAGACAACCCTCTTGAATTATCTTTCTTACATTGAGAATTCCTATTTTGCCGAGAGCGTTCCCATTTTTTCTTATAAAGTTAAAAACCAGCTTCAATACCCAAGAAAGATTTATTTTGTTGATAATGGTTTCATCACTGCCTTATCTACAAAATTTTCAAAGGACTTTGGCCGGCTTTATGAAAATTTAGTTTTTCAAGAATTAAAAAGAAGGACTGGCTATCAGACAGAGATTTTTTACTGGAAGGACAGAACTGGCAGAGAGGTTGATTTTGTTTTAAGAGACCGACTCAAAATTAAAAAATTAATTCAGGTTTGTTATGACATTAATGATTCCACTACCCGAGACAGAGAAATAAAGTCCCTCCTTAGGGCAAGCAAAGAGCTTAAATGCGATAATTTAATGATTATTAACCAAGATATAGAAAAGGTAGAAGAGATGAAAGATAAAGAAATTAAATTTATTCCTTTATGGAAGTGGTTAATGGAGAAATAGACGCCGGGGAGAAGAGAATCTTTTAAATCTATACATCGGAACTAAAGAAAACACTTCAGGTAATCAGGTAATATTAATACCTTGTTTGACAGGGCAATAGATGTGCGCGTTTATAACTACGCAAGGTCGGCCAGCCAGGTTTTGATTGACTATAATGGGGGGTTTGCGATAAAACTCGGAAACTAAAATTAAAAATCACAAATAACAAATAACAAATAAAACCCAATGACCAAAATTCAAAATTAATAATTAAAAATTAAAAGACATGTTGAATAAAATTCTCAAAGTTCTCATCTATCTTATTGTGTTTCTGATTCCGGTATTCTTTCTGCCTTTCTCGTTTGAGGTTTTAGAGTTTAACAAGCTTTACATTTTATTTTTCTTGGTGTGGCTTTCCGTCCTGTTATGGCTTTTAAAGATGATAGTGCGGGATAAAGAAATTAGAATAAGGGTATCCTTGATTGACTATCTTGTTTTAGCTTTTGTCGCCGTAAGCATTATTTCCTCAATATTCTCGGTTGACAAATTATCAAGCATTTTCGGCTATTATGGCAGGTTCAGCACGGGACTGGCGGGTACGCTTTCTTTTGCCGCGTTCTATTTTCTGGTGGTGAACAACCTCGGCAGAAGCGCAAAGAGTAATATTAAGAGCTCGAACCTCCAGAAGGAGGTTCGACCTCGGGGGGGCGAGGGAGAGGGGATTGTGAGCGTGAGCGGGATTATCAAGACATTGATTTATTCGGCGGCAGTCGTTATTATCTTTGCCTATTTCAGTTTGTTTGGGCTCTGGGCAAAAATAGCGCAAATCGGACCTGGGGCGGTCTCTATTATAGGCAAAATAGCTTTAAGAGTAAGTCCGGCAGGCCTGACCGCCCAATCAATGGCAATGTTCTTGGTCGTTATGCTCATATTGGCCGTATTCGTTATTTTAAGAGGACAAGAATGGTCAGGATTTTCGCCCGCAGAATCGATTGAGGAAAAAAAGAAAAAGAGCAACGGAAAAGCATTTAGAATTTTTTGCGGGATATTCGTTTTCTTGAGCTTTATCCTTTTAATGGTGACTGATTATACTCCGGCCTGGGTCATTCTGACGGTCGGATTGGTTGCCTTAGTGGCGATTATTCTTAAAAAGAGAATTCTCAAAAATGAAGTCCATCAATTAATCATTCCGATTGCCTTAGTGATTGTTTCAATCCTGTTTATGATTTTGAATTTTAGGGGACTGGCGGGCGGGTTGGTAACAAATAATGCCAATCTTTATTACAATTTTATGCCGGAAAGAAATCTTAGTCAGGGAGAATCGTGGGAAACAGCCCTGAACACCACGACGGGGGGATTTAAAAATGCCCTAATCGGAAGCGGGCCGGGGACATTCTCTTATGCCTTTTCCAAATATAAGCCGATTAGCATGAATGAAGGCGGATTATGGGCTATTAGGTTTGACCGTTCCGGCAATGTGTTCGCCGAGGTTCTGGTAATGACGGGAGTTTTGGGATTCTTAAGCTTGATTGCTTTAATTGGAGCGGTGTTTTTAGCGCCTTCCGGAATTTTGGCGCGTCTGTTTAACAAAAAAGCGGCCAAGAATTCCAAGTTTAAATTAGACCACGGCACCTCATTCTTAATGATTGTTTTTGCCGCCATTATTTTAGTTCATTTCAGTTATTACCAAACATTGGTTCTCGGGTTTTTGTTTTGGCTGTTTGCCGCCATGATAGTCGGGTGGAGGGCGGAGCAATTGGCAGGAGGGGAATGGACTTTTGCCAAAACAATAAGATTCCGGTCCAAAGATTTTATGGAGATGGCTTTGGTGACAGAAACATTGCTGATAGTCCTATCCCTTGCTTTTATTGTAGTGGGCTTTTTCGGAATAAAGTTTTATTTAGCAGACGCCAAATATGTAATGGCCTTAAATAATCCGGAGCTCGACGGGAAAATCATAGCGCTACAGGAGGCAATCAAGCTAAATCCAAGGCAAGTCAGGTATCAGATGGTTCTCTCCAAAGTGTTTTTGGCTAAAGCCCAGGAGGGTTTGGCGGCGGAAAGATCAGGGGAGACAGAGCAGGAAATAATAGAGAATATAAAATTAGCCCAGATGTTTGCCATGAACGCTACCCAAATTACGCCCCAGCAAATCAGCACCTGGCAAAGCTTGGCTGATTTATACCAAAAAACTATTACGATTGCGCAGGACAGCAAGCAGTTTGCTAATTTGACAATCGATGCCTTGACTCGAGCGTCAGAATTAGAGCCTAGAAATCCTGATATCTATACCCAAATAGGAAATATGTATTTGTTTTTAGGGCAGAGAGACGAAGCCAAAAAATCATTTAACAAGGCCATTCAGCAGAAGATTGACTATATTCCGGCGAATACCAGTTTAGCCCTTATTGAGGAGGGAGAGGGGAATATAGAGGGGGCGACAAAGAAACTTGAATGGCTTGCCTCTCTATATCCTACTAACGCCGATGTCCTTTTCCAGTTAGGCAGAATGTACTATAACCAGAACGAAATAGAAAAAGCGGTCAAGCAGTTTTTGGCGGCCTTAACAACAAATCCAAACCACTCAAATTCCCTATATTCTTTGGGGATAGCATACGAGAAACAAGGAAGAGTTAAGGAGGCGATAGGGGCATTTGAGGCGGTTTTGGCTCTGAATCCGAATGTTCAAGAGGTGAAAGATAGAATTGCCAGATTGAAGCAGCCGACCGAATAAAGCGTAAAGCGTAAAATGCAAAACAGGAAACGTAAAGCGTAAAACGAAAAATGCAAAACAACAAGGTTAAAATCCAAAATCCAAATCTCAAATGTCAAATCAAATCCAAAATCCAAATAGTGAAAAGAAGTATGATTTAGGAGAGCGCACCGCTATCTTCGGAGAAAAGATGATTGAATTATCTCAATCCCTAACTAAAAGTCCAATTAATAATTCTCTTGTTAGTCAGGGGATACGCGCTGCGACAAGTGTCGGCGCCAACTATTGTGAGGCGGATGGAGCCGAATCTAAAAAGGACTTTAGACACAAAATTGCTATTTGCAAGAAAGAGGCGAAAGAAACAATGCATTGGTTAAGAATGATTGCCAAAGCGAATCTCGATAAAAGTAAAGAATGTCGGATATTATGGAAAGAAGCCCATGAATTAGCATTGATATTTTCATCGATTATGAAAAAGTAATTTGGATTTTGAGTTTGGGACTTGATTTGACATTAGGATTTTGACATTTGGGTTTATAACTATTGACTTTTTGGGGGGAGCGTGTACAATAGAATTCACACTTATTTTGTGACCTTGGATATTCATTATTTCTAAAGAACAAGTTAACAAGTTCTCCCTTTTTAGTTATAGGGAGAGAGTTTTTGTCGTTAGGCGTCAAATATTTTAATTCCATATTCCTCTATGCAGACAAAAGATTTTTCTAAATCAAAAATTCGACTGCCATTGCCTTATTTATTGGAAGTGGAAAAAGCCAGCTGGGAAGAATTTTGGCAGAGGGATTTGAAAGAGCTTCTGGAAGAGGTCTCTCCGATAAGGGATTATACGGGCAAATGGCTGGAGCTTTGGTTTGAGGATTATAAATTGGGGGAACCTCATTATACCGATGAATTTGAGGCAAAGAAACAAGAGGATTCTTACGCCGCTCCGTTGAAAATTTTGGTGAAATTGGTTAACCTTAAGACCAAAGAAGAAACAACGCAAGAAGTTTTTTTCGGCGATTTTCCGTTAATGACAAGCCGAGGAACCTTTGTCATTAATGGAGTGGAAAGAGTGGTTATTTCTCAATTGCTTCGTTCGCCCGGGGCATTTTTTACTTCAAGGCGGTTAAAAGGAGTGAAGTATTTCGGAGCCAGAATTATTCCAAACCGCGGAAGCTGGCTGGAGATTGAAACAGACCCTTCTGGTTTTATCGGCGTCAAGATAGACAGAAAAAGAAGAGTGCCGGCCACTACTCTTTTGCGGGCGTTCGGCATAGACAGCGACGAGAAAATTAAGAGCCAATTTACCGATATAGACCGGGGCGAGATTAACTATATTGCCGAGACCCTTAAAAGAGACGCCACCAACAATCAAGCAGAGGCATTGGTAGAGATTTATAAGCGGTTGAGGCCCGGGGATTTGGCCTCGCCTGATACCGCCAAAGAATTAGTGGAAAATATGTTTTTCAATTTTGAAAGGTATGACTTGTCAAAAGTGGGGAGGTGGAAGACGCTGGAACGGCTGTCAGAACTGAAAACCCAAATGTCAAAATCCAAATATCAAACCAAATCCAAAATCCAAAACCCAAAAAAGAGAATAGGGGAAGAGATTACAGTAGAGGACAGGGTATTGAGAGTGGAAGATATTGTGGCGGTGTTAAGAGAAATAATTCGGCTTAACAATACGCCTGGGAGCGAGGCGGACGAGATTGACCATTTAGGGAATAGGAGAGTAAGGACAATATCAGAACTTTTAAAAGACCGATTAAGGGTTGGACTTGCCAGAGTGGAGAGAATCAGCAAAGACAGGATGACTACTTTAGACGCCAGCGAACTTGCTCCCAATAAAATTATCAATCCAAGGCCGTTTATGGCAGTGGTTAAGCAGTTCTTCTCCTCAAGCCAATTATCCCAGTTTATGGATAATGAGAATATTTTGGCAGAGCTCGAGCACAAGAGAAGGTTGACCGCAGGTGGTCCGGGCGGTTTGACCCGCAAAAGGGCAGGCCTTCAGGTGAGGGATGTCCAGCCCTCTCACTATGGCAGAATTTGTCCGATTCAAACCCCGGAAGGGCCCAATGTCGGCTTGGTCGGGCATTTAGCGATTTACAGCAGAATCAATCCCTACGGGTTCATAGAAACCCCCTATTTTAAGGTTGAAAAAGGCAGAGTAACTAATAAGATTCATTATCTTAACGCCTTTGAAGAGGAAAAATACATAATCAGCGATGCCGGAATTGATATTGACAGTAAAGGAAATATTCTTTCTGAAAAAATAGAGGCCAGAGACAAGGGCAAGCCAAGGATAGTTGATAAAAACAAATTGGATTTTATTGATGTTGCGCCTGAACAGTTTACTTCCACGGCGACTGCCCTTATTCCTTTTTTACAAAATGACGACGCCAACCGCGCCTTAATGGGTTCCAATATGCAAAGGCAATCAGTTCCTTTAATCAGGGCCTCTAAGCCCCTGGTGGGCACTGGTCTTGAAGAGAGAGTAGTGAGGGATTCGGGCAAGGCAGTGGCGGCCATAGAAGATGGCATAGTGGAAGAAGTTGATGCCCAACATATCGTTATCAAAAGCCAAAAGCCAAAAGCCAAAACCCAAAACCCAAAACAAAAAAGCCAAAATTTGAAAGCCAAAAGCCAAAATTATCAACTAAGGAATTTTGACCCGACAAACCAATTTACTTATTTTCACCATAAGCCCATTGTCCACAAGGGCCAAAAGGTTAAAGCCGGGGATATTTTAGCCGACCCAACCGGCTCTGATAACGGTTGTCTTGCTTTGGGGCAAAACCTCTTGGTGGCATTTTTATTATGGAGAGGGCACAATTACGAAGACGCGATTATTCTTTCCAGCCGGGTCCTGGAAGAAGAGTTGCTTTCCAGTATCCATATTGAGATACTGGCTTGCGATATGCGCGAAACAAAATTAGGGCCAGAGATGACTACGGCAGACATTCCGAATGTTTCAGAGGAGAAATTAAAGGATTTGGACGCTGAAGGAGTGGTGAGAATGGGAGCGGAAATCGGGCCGAATGACATTTTGGTCGGGAAAATTTCCCCTAAAGGAGAAACAGACCTTACCGCGGAAGAGAGATTATTGTGGGCCATTTTCGGAGAGAAAGCAAAAAATGTTAAAGATACTTCGCTTCTGATGGAACACGGCAAGAAAGGCAGAGTCGTAAGGGTTAAGGAATTTTCCCGGGACTTAGGCCACCGGCTTCAGCCCGGAGTTATTAAAAGGATTCAAGTGGAGGTCGCTCAATTAAGAAAGATTACCGTGGGTGATAAGTTAGCCGGCCGGCACGGGAACAAAGGCATTGTGGCAAAAATCCTACCAAAAGAGGAAATGCCGTTTATGGAGGATGGAACGCCGGTAGATATTGTTTTGAATCCATTAGGAGTCGTTTCCAGAATGAACATCGGACAGGTGCTGGAGACCCATCTTGGTTGGGCGGCCCATAAATTGGGATACCGGGCAATTTCCCCGTCATTATCAGGAGCCAATGAAAAAGACATTAAAGAAGAGTTGAAAAAAGCGGGATTGCCCGAAAGCGGCAAGGTGGTGCTTTACGACGGTCGGACCGGACAGCCGTTTGACCAGAAAATAACAGTGGGCTACATATATATGATGAGGTTGATTCATATGGTTGAGGATAAAATCCATATGCGCTCCATTGGTCCCTATTCTTTAATAACCCAGCAGCCGCTTGGAGGAAGGGCGCAATTCGGCGGACAGAGATTCGGCGAAATGGAGGTTTGGGCCTTGCAGGGATACGGCGCGGCTTATGCCTTACAGGAGATGCTCACCATAAAATCAGACGATATGATTGGCCGAGCCGCCGCCTATCAATCGATATTAAAAGGAAGGAAAATAGAGAGCCCGCATATTCCGGCCTCGTTTTCATTATTGGTTAACGAGCTGAAAGCGCTGGGGTTAAATGTGGACCTCAATGAGAAATAAATTAAAAACCCAAAATCCAAAGCTCAAATGTCAAATCAAGCTCAAAATCCAAAATCCAAACTTAGAAAACATATTCTTTTGACATTGAGTCATTTGGATTTGCCTGCCCTGAACCTGTCGAAGGGATTTGACATTGGGATTTTGACATTGGGATTTTTAATACTGGCAAAATAACCATTATTTATAAAAACGAGTATGAAGGTTGAAGATATAAAGTCCATCAAAATTAAACTGGCTTCTCCGGAAGAGATTTTAGGATGGAGCAAGGGAGAAGTGACAAAACCGGAAACCATCAATTATCGCACTCAACGTCCGGAAAAAGACGGTTTATTTTGCGAAAAGATTTTTGGTCCGGAAAAGGATTATCAGTGCTATTGCGGGAAATACCGAGGGATCCGTTACAAAGGAATGACTTGCGATAGGTGCGGAGTAGAAATTACAAAGGCCTCGGTGAGGAGGGAAAGAATGGGGCACATTCAATTGGCTTGCCCGGTTTCTCACATCTGGTTCCTAAGAGGCGTTCCTTCGGTAATGGGAACAATTTTAGATTTATCTTCGCAGCAACTGGAAAAAATTGCTTACTTCGCTTCATATATTATTATAAGAGTTGACCAAAAAGAAAAAGAGAGGGTTTTAGGGGAAGTGGAGAGGGAATATAAAGAAAAGTGCAAAACGCAAAACGCAAAACGCAAAATAAAAATGACAAAGAAGGAAGAAAAGGAAGGGGAGTTAATGTTGAAGAGATTGAAAGAGGCGAGAGAAGAGGCGAAGAAAGAGTTGGAGGCTATAAAGCCCTTAGCCGTTCTTTCCGAAATTGAATTTTTGGAATTATCTTCAAAATACGGCGAGATTTTTGAAGCCGGCACCGGCGCGGAAGCGCTTAAGGAGATATTCTCAAATATGGAGGTGAAAGAACTGATAAACAAGTTAGAGAGTAAAAAGAAGGGGGCAATTGGAACCGAGAGAAGAAAGCTTTTAAGAAGGACGACTCTGCTCAAAGCCATACTGGAAAACAATATCAAGCCAGCATGGATGTTTTTGACCATTTTACCGGTCTTGCCGCCGGCTTTGCGCCCGATGGTCCAGTTGGACGGAGGCAGATATGCGTCTTCTGACTTGAACGACCTTTACCGGAGGGTTATCAACCGCAATAACCGCCTTAAGTATCTATTGGAAATTAATGCCCCAGAAGTAATTTTGCGCAATGAGAAAAGAATGCTGCAGGAAGCAGTCGACGCTTTAATTGATAATGGGATGAGAAGCGGACACACAACGATTGCTTCTACCGGCCAAGCCCGCTTATTGAAATCATTGGCCGATATGCTCAAAGGCAAACAAGGAAGGTTCCGCCAGAATCTCTTGGGAAAAAGAGTTGATTATTCCGCCAGGTCTGTAATTGTCGGAGACCCGGAGTTGGCTTTCAGCGAATGCGGTCTGCCTAAAAAAATGGCGCTTGAGCTTTTCAAGCCGTTTGTCAGCGCAAAACTTTTAGAAAAAGAAATTGCCTATAATGTCCGTCAAGCAGCGGTTTTAATAGAAAGGGGAACCGAAGAGGTGTGGGAAGCATTGGAAACGGTTATTGAGAATAAATTGGTTTTGCTTAACCGGGCGCCGACTCTTCACCGGCTTGGCATTCAGGCATTCAAGCCAAGATTAGTTGAGGGTGAAGCAATCAGGATTCATCCCTTGGTCTGCGAGGCATTTAATGCCGACTTTGACGGCGACCAAATGGCGGTTTATCTGCCTCTGTCAGAAGAGGCGCAAATAGAGGCGAGAGAAAGAATCCTTTCCGGTCTTAATCTTTTAAAGCCGGCGACCGGACTTCCGGTGGTGAGCCCGAGACAGGATATGATTTTGGGATGCTATTGGCTGACCAAGATAAAAGAAGGGGCAAAAGGAACTGGAAAATGGTTTTCTTCTGCCAATGAGGCAATGTTAGCTTATGAATCAGGAGTCATTGATTTAAGGGCGCAGATAAAAGCGCTGGTTGATAATCAATTAATAGAAACCAGCTTAGGCCGGATAATTTTTAATAATGCCCTGCCAGAGGGATTTCCTTTTCAAAATGATTTAATGAATTCAAAGAAAATAAAGGATTTTGCCCGCCAGATAATAGAGGAATATGACAACGAAACAGCGACCAAGACATTAGATGCCATCAAAAAGACCGGCTTTGAATACGCCACTATCTCCGGGTTGAGTTGGGGAATGGATGATTTGGTGGTTCCCCCGGAAAAGCCGAAATTAGTGGAAAACGCTGAAGCCGAAATCAGAAAAATAGGATCCTATTTTAAGAAAGGACTTTTGACCGAAGAAGAGAGAAAGAGCCAGGTGATAGAAGTTTGGCAGAAAACAAAAGCAGAAATCCAGCGCCTAATACCTGACGCTCTTCCTCCTGACGGCATTGTTTTTACCGCCATTGACGCCGGAGCAAGAGGCAGCTGGTCTCAACCGGTCCAAATGGCCGGAATGAAGGGTTTGGTTATTAATCCCTCCGGGCAGATTATGGAATTTCCGGCAAAAAGTTCCTTTAAGGAAGGGTTCGGAATTTTGGAGTACTTTATCTCCACTCACGGCGCCAGAAAAGGCACCGCAGACACAGCCTTAAGAACCTCTACGGCCGGGTATTTAACCAGGCGCTTGATTGATGTCGCCCATGATGTTTTTATAAACGAGGATGATTGCCGGGACGAAGAAGGAGTCGTGGCTTCAAGAATTGACAGCGACGAAGTGGGGCAGGATTTCATTTTTAAGATTGTCGGCCGGACTGCTCTTGAAGACATAAAAATAAATAATAAGACAATAGTTAAAAAAGGAACATTTATTAACTGGGAGGCAGCGAGAGAAATCGTTAACAGCGATATTAAAACACTGCGAGTAAGATCTCCCTTAACCTGTAAATCCAGTAAAGGAGTTTGCCAGAAATGTTACGGCTGGGATTTGGGGCGCAACAAACCCATTGTTCCGGGTGAAGCAGTTGGAATCGTTGCCGCGCAGGCGATTGGCGAGCCGGGAACGCAGCTTACTTTAAGGACCTTCCATACGGGCGGGGTCGCGTCCGGAGGGGATATTACTCACGGATTGCCGAGAGTAGAAGAGGTTTTTGAAAGAAGGATTCCAAAAGGAGAAGCAATTATCGCTCTTTATGACGGGAAAATAGTTAAGATTGACAAGGACGCTGTAAAAATCCAAAGTTCAAAATCCAAAATCCAAAATAAGAAAGGAAAAGAGAAGGGGAAAAAGTCCCAGAAGGGGAAGAAGATGGAGATGGTGGAATATAAGATTCCGGCAGGGAGGACGATATTGGTGAAAGAGGGAGACGATGTTGAACCCGGCCATCAGCTGTGCGAGGGGAGTATTGATTTAAAGAAATTATTTAAAGTCGGAGGAAAGACAAAAACAGCCATATACATTGTGAAGGAAATCCAGAAAATATACGCTTCCCAGGGCGTTGCGATTCACGATAAACACATTGAGACGATTGTGAGGCAGATGTTTTCAAGGGTAAGAATAAAGAAGCAAGGCGACAGCCGTTTCTCCGAGGGGGAAATAGTTGAGTTAAGAGCGGTTATGGAGGAGAATAAAAAATTAAAGCAAGGAGGGAAGGAACCGGCCGCTTTTCAGGATATGATTCTTGGCATTTCTAAGGTGGCCCTTACCACTGAAAGTTTCTTATCGGCCGCTTCTTTTGAAGAAACATCTCGGATTTTAATTAAGGGAGCGATTTCCGGGCAAGAAGATAAGCTCCGGGGACTGAAAGAAAATGTCATTATTGGAAAACTTATTCCTATCGGGAGCGGATACAAGAGAGTGCAAAACGAAAAGCGCAAAACGCAAAGTAAAGAGATGGAAATAAAGGCGAGTGGCGGGAAAGAGGAGGAAGAGATATAATAGATTAAAATCCAAAATCCAAAATCCAAATATCAAATGTCAAATCAAGCTCAAAATCCAAAATCCAAATTGAAAGAATGTATTCTTTTGACATTGAGTCATTTGGATTTGATTTGACATTGGGATTTTGACATTTGGATTTCATTTTTTGGTTTTTCACATTATGGCTAAACGGCGGAAAAAAAGAAAAATAGCCAGAAGAGCGCCTCAAAAATTCTCTTTATTCTCGCGCTTGTTCAGGAGGAGAAAAGAGAAACAGGCAATCTTGCCTGATGAAATAAGGCCATGGGTTTTCGGTATCTTTCTTATTGTTGCAGCCATCTTTACCATTCTCTCTTTTTTTAATTTAACCGCCCTGGCTGGCAAAGGGTTTTTAAAGGTTTTCGGTTTCTTTATGGGAGAGGCAATATTTATAGTGCCCTTGATATTCGTATTAGGAGGTCTTTCCTGTTTTTTTTCAAGAGAAAAAGCCCGGTGGTCTATCTTTATAGCCGTAATCCTTTTGGCGGTCGGGACATCAGGAATTTTGGGGTTGTTTGATTTGTCCCATAGCCCGGAGGCCGGATTCAGATTTTTTTATGCCGGCCGAGGCGGATGGTTAGGGAATATTTCGGCTTGGCCGTTGATGAAGGTCTTCGGCTTTTGGCTAACCTTGATAATATTATTGTCCCTGATAATAATTGCGGGGCTGATTTTCTGGTTCTTTATTTATTCTTCGCGCCGGAAAGAGGAAGCGTCAAAAGAGGAAGAAGAGGAGGAATTTAGACCCGAAGAAATGAAAGAGCTGCGCAAGCCCCTCATCCGCAGAGTGTTTGCCCCCAAATTTCAAGTAAGCAAAGTGGAAGACAAAAAGGAGGTTAAAAAGAAAGAAGAAAAAGAAGCAGAAGAAACCGAAGAGCCGGGAGCAGCGCCTGTTATCGGGACGGCCGTTCCGTCGGCAATGAGCGCGGAGAGCGCCATAACGGACTGGAAGTTTCCATCCCTGGATTTGCTTGCGCAGGATAGAGGCACGCCTCAAGCCGGGGATGTTAAGACAAATGCGGAAATCATCGAGAAGACGCTTGAACATTTTGGCATCTCGGTACAAATGTCAGATATTAATATCGGCCCGACAGTAACCCAATACACCTTAAAGCCGGCCGAAGGAGTGAAGCTTTCAAAGATAACCACGCTGAATAATAATTTGGCTTTAGCCCTTGCCGCCCATCCTCTCCGGATTGAAGCGCCGATTCCGGGAAAATCTCTGGTCGGCATTGAAGTGCCGAATAAAAGCAGAACACTGGTTCGCTTGAGGAATCTTGTTGATAATCCTGTTTTTCAAAGCGACCCTTCAACTTTGATTTTCACCGTAGGCCGGGATGTTGTCGGAGAAGCGTTTTATGCGAATTTAGGCAAGATGCCTCATCTTTTGGTGGCTGGCTCCACCGGAAGCGGAAAGACAATTTGTCTAAGCGCGATAATCCTAAGCTTGCTCTACAAGAATTCGCCGGAGCAGATGCGCCTTATTTTAATTGACCCGAAAAGAGTAGAATTTTCAAATTATAACGGGCTTCCTCATCTCTTAAGTCCGGTTATATTTGATGTCCAAAAAACCTTGAGCGTTTTAAAATGGCTGATTGACGAAATGGAAAGAAGGTTTGAAATTTTGTCTGACGCTGGGAACAGAAATATTGATGAATATAACAGGAAGATAAAGAATAATGGCAACAAGCAGGAAGAGGCAAAAATAATGCCGTACATCGTGCTGATTATTGATGAATTAGCGGACCTTATGGCGGCGAAAGGCCGGGAAATAGAGGCCGGGGTAGTGCGATTGGCCCAAAAAGCCAGAGCGGTCGGCATTCATTTGATTTTAGCCACCCAAAGGCCGTCCGTAGAGGTTATTACGGGATTGATTAAGGCGAACATTATTGCCCGCATCGCATTCCAAGTGGCTTCCCAAGTTGATTCAAGAACAATATTGGATGCGTCTGGAGCCGAGAAACTGCTCGGATTAGGCGATTTATTGTTTATTTCAGCCGAATACTCCAAACCGAAAAGATTACAAGGCGCTTATGTTTCCAGCAAAGAAGTAGAGCAGGTGGTTGATTTTATCAAGAAACAAAATCATAAAAAAGACAGAGAGGATGAGTTAGCAGACAGCATAAACAGCGAGTTGCAAAGATTGGAGAGTTTCGGAACCGTGGCTAAAGGAGGGGAGGCGGAGTTTGACCCTGTTTATTTGGAAGCAAAACAATTAGTCCTTGAAACCAAGAAGGCCTCGGCGTCATTTCTGCAGAGGAAATTGAGAATCGGTTATGCCCGCGCTGCCCGGCTCTTGGATATGCTTGAAGAACGAGGAATAGTGGGACCGGCTGACGGAGCCAAACCCAGAGAGGTTTTTATTGATGAAGAGGCGATTTTGAGACGGCCTCAGAGCCAGACAACCCAAGAGAATGAAGACGAGTTTGAGCCAGAAGGAGGCGATGAATACACGCCGGATGAGGAGCATGAGGATATTTAATTTTCAATTTACGAAACACAATTTACAATTTACAATCTACAATCTATAATTAATACTACTATGGCTAAAGAAACGAAAAAACCAGCGGAAAGAAAGTTTGAGCATGCTGATTTAAAGGAGACAATTGAAGAAATAAAAAAGGAATTCGGCGAGGGCGCTATTATGCGCCTACAGGAAGTTGAGGCGGTTGATGTTGACGCAATTTCAACCGGCTCGATTTTTTTAGATTCTGCTTTGGGAACAGGGGGCTTGCCGAGAGGCAGAATAGTTGAGATTTACGGGCCGGAAAGCTCGGGTAAAAGTACCTTAGCCCTGCATTGCGCCGCAGAAGCCCAGAAAAAAGGAGGGGTGGCTGCTTTTATTGACGCCGAGCATGCTCTTGACCCGGAATACGGCAAAAAAATTGGGGTTAAAGTGGAAGAATTATTAATTTCCCAACCTGATTCCGGCGAGCAGGGTCTGCAAATCGTGGAGAGCTTGGTGAGGTCAAACCAAGTAGATATGATAATCATTGATTCGGTGGCGGCGCTTACTCCCAAGAGAGAAATCGCCGGAGAAATAGGCGACCAGCACATCGGTCTTCAGGCGCGGTTAATGAGTCAGGGCTTGAGAAAGTTATCCAGCATCGCCTCAAAATCGAAAACTATTATTATTTTTTTGAATCAAACGAGAATGAAAATCGGCATTCCGTTCGGCAATCCCGAAACCACTCCTGGCGGGATGGCTTTAAAGTTTTACGCCTCAGTGAGAATCCGTTTACAAAGGAGGGCGCAGATAAAGCAGGGAGAAGACATTGTCGGGTCTCGCATTAAGGCAAAAATTGTTAAGAATAAGGTGGCTGCTCCATTTAAGACAGCCGAGTTTGACATATATTATAATGAGGGAATTTCCAATACGGCTGATATTATTAATGCCGGCTTGACATGCGGCATTATCAAAAAAAGCGGGAGTTGGTTCACTTTTGGCGAAGAAAAATTAGGGCAAGGTATGCCTGGAGCGAAACAGGCGTTAAAAGACGATAAAGAACTTATGAAAAGAGTTAAGAAAGCGGTGATGGACAAGATGAAAGAGGAGGGGATATAATTTTCAATATTAAATTTCCCCGCCCAACGAGGACAGGAAATTTTCAATTCAGAGAAATAAAACAAAAAACTGCCCCGGGCGGGCGATAGGATGTGCGACCGAAAAACTCTGTATTCTTAACGTTTCTGGAGAGCAATTAGATTTATCATGAAGATATTATTTTTAACACAAAACTTTTATGAATATAAAAGATGTGAAAACAGCAATTAAAATAGGAGATTTTATACTAAGGGGAAATCAGAGGAATAAGATAGACATTAGATATTTGTCTAATATTGATAAGAAAATACTTTCTGATAATTCGGCAAGGATTTATTTAATAGTTCAAGACGGGATTATTAAAAAAATCGGTGGCTCTACGTCAAAAGGAGGGATTAAAGCAACTATGATGTTTTATATTTCTGCTATGACGGGTAGTCCGGGAGTGCCTAGATTTGTGATTCATTTACTGATTGAGAGGGCGCTTAAAGGCAAATCAAAGATAGGGTTATTTATGATAACCTCTCCCAAGACATTGGCCACGGTTAATGGATTATTCGGCCCCAAAAGAGTAGAGATTGCAAGTTTTAAAGAAATGGAAGATCTCTGTAAATCTGATTATTATTCAAGAGAAAAGAAATATCCCGATTGGAACTTCCAAGAGAATCATAAACCGTACCCGCCGGATTTAGCCAGGAAACACAATTTATACCACCGAAATAGGTTAAAGATAAAATAGTGCTATTTTTTTGGTGGACAGAAAATTACTATCTCGTGGGATTCTTTTATGTGGCTACCGTTGCCATTTTTTCTGTTTAGGCCTATTCTTGTTTCTCCTTGACCCATAGTATATTGCCAAGAAGGGAAAAATTGCTGAAATTCTTTATAATATTCCCTTATAGTCGGACAGTTATTATATGAGAGGATGAAGCCGCCCCTGTGGTTTTTTAATAAATCTCTTAGGGCTTCATGTGGGAATCCGTTATGATGAACGGGTATATTCCTCATCGGATAAATCCCCCTAAACATTTTCGAATCCTTGCCAATATGATAAGGAGGATCGCAATAAAGGAAGTCGTTGGGGTGATTTTTAATCACCTCTTGGAAGTCCGCGCATTCCACTTTCAGATTTTTCGGGTCAAAATTTCGGATGTTTTCTATCATCCTTTTGTATCTCTTATCATTCAGGTAAATTTTAGAAGACCAACCCATAAAACCAGGCCCATAGGACAAATTAAAATTATAAACATAATAAACCGCCAAGGTCAGCGGATTTAATTTTATTTTTTTCTTCCAAACATCGTTTAATATCAATCTTATTTTTTCAAATGTTTTTTTATTGGGCTTTAATTCCTTCAGTCTTTTATAAAGAAGCTCAGGTTTTTTTATTTGAAATTCCCAATAATTACAGAGGATATCAAAAATATCATAACCGATAACTTCTAAACCTAATTCTTTACTCATAGCTATTTCAACTGAACCTCCGCCGAAGAATGGCGAGATGACTCTTTCCGTATCCTCTGGCAATAGCTCAATAACGTGACCAACCGCTAAGCTTTTTCCCCCGGCATATCTAATCGGGGAAAGAGCAACCCTTTTATATTTATTTTGACTATTTGGATTGGAGCTTCTTATCCGGTCTAAGAACCTTTTTTTCTTATAAGCGAGAGTATTGTCTTGGATGCCGCTTTCTAAATTTCTTACAATTTTGACCACTACACCGCGTACCTCTACCTCTCTGCGATAAATCGGTAACATTTCTTGATTAGATGGCTGTAATCTGATGCGGGATTTTTCTTTATAAATTTTTTTAAGAGTAGCCTCATCGTCATCGATAATCGCGACTATTGTTTGGCCATCATCAGCAGTCTCTTGTTTGCGGATGATGACAATGTCGCCGTCGAAAATTCCATCATCAACCATGCTATCGCCCTGAACGCGTAAGGCATAATGATTATAGAATTTACTAATTTCATTCTTGGGCACGGCGATTGTTTTATCGGGAATCTCTATCGCTTCTATCGGTTGGCCGGCGGCGATAGTTCCAACAATGGGAATATTTACCAATCCTCGACCACCCTCTTTTTCATTTAATTCAATTGACCTTGATATATTTTCTGTTTTTCTAAGGTATCCTTTCGCCGTTAGGGCCTCCACATGCTGGTGGACGGTGGATTTTGCCAATCTAAAATGCCTTCCCATATCTTCAAGAGAAGGAGAATATCCCTTTTTCTCGATATATTTTTTAATATACTCAAAAATTAGTTTTTGTTTAGGAGTTAACATGTTGACACTGATTTAAACTAAGTGGTATTATTATATTATACCGAACATAAACCGAACATGTAAAGTCGTCAAATGTGGATAACTTAAGGATTAGAGAATTAATCAAGGAATCAAATTATGAAAGTAGAGATCAAAGGAGGGACATTGAAACAGCTGGAAAATGACAACTTCGTCAAGCGTTTTATTATACAATCGGGAAATGTTCAGAAATTATCTTCTCTTTTTGTATATGCTACTTATGAGTATCTAAGATACGAAGTCAGGATCAACCCTGATAGCGTGAGACAGGTAGATGATTTTATGATTGAGAGAAAAAACAAATTTGAAGATTGGCAATTAAAATTAGAAGATAAAATTTTTGAAAGAAAGAATTATTATGATATTTGTGGCCGAATATCCGAAGAAGAGGCAGAGCAGGAGATAAGAGAGGCATATCCTGATCATATATTTGAATAATGGCGATAGCAAAAAACTGCGAGACGCAGTTTTTTGTTTGGAATTGTTAGGGTCGCACCCTAACTTCGTTGTAAGAACGCCATTGTTAGGGTCGCACCCTAACAAACGCAAGCTTACTTCTTGGTGGCAGATAAAAGCCCTAAATGTCTGGCTTGTTTTACCGCCTTAGCCATTTTTCTCTGGTGATAACCGCAAAGCCCGGTCTTTTCCCGAGACCTTATTTTCCCCAATCCAGTAAGAAATTTCTTCAGCTGGTCGGTTTTTTTGAAATCAATTTCTTTAATGTTTTGTTTGCAGAAAAAACAATTCATACTTTAATTAAACAAGTAAACAATTTAACAATTAAACAAACGCTTCGCTTAAACAGCTAAACAGATAAACGGAATATCTTTAAAACGGAATTTCTTCTATATTAATATCGTCTCCTTCTTCTATGGTTGGTATCTCTTCAGAAGGGGAGGCGTCTTTTGGATTATCGTCTCCGGAATCACTGCTTTTCGGCGTTGTTCCGGCTGACCTCGGACCAAGCTGAATATTGTCAGCCACTACTTCGGTGCGGTATTTTTTAACGCCCGACGGGTCGTCCCAGCTCCGGGTGCTTATTTTTCCCTCTATAAAAACCAAACTTCCTTTTCTAAGGTATTGCGACGCTATGGTCGCTAAATTTCTCCAGGCGACAACATTGTGATATTCGGCTTTTTGCTGTTTTTGCCCGGTTTCTTTATCTGTCCAAATCTGGTTAGTCGCCATACGAAAACTGCATACCGGCTGTCCCGAGGGGAGGTTGCGCAGTTCCGGGTCGCTGGTTAAGTTGCCTAATAAGAAGGCCTTATTTAAATTCATTTTCTTTTGTGTTGAAAATTTCTTCTATTTTTTTATCAATATCCTTGAGCTCGACCTTTTGCTCTTTCTCAGATATATTTCCAGTTATATCACCTTCGGTTAGCTTTTTGCTTTTGTTGTCTGCGAGAATTGGCGCGGCGGACTTTCGGCGAGAGAGAGTCCACTCCTTATATTCCGGCACTTCCTTTAAGAAGGAGCGGAGAATTAGTCCTTCTATTGATATGCTTTTTTGCAATTCCGGGATTCTCTTCTGGTCGCCGGAGAAGTCAAAAACCAAAAGCACGGCATTTTTTTCTTTTTTAACGGGATAACCTAAAACTCGCTCATCGGGAGGATAGTTAGCCAATATTTTCCCTTCGTTTTCCCGGATAAGGCGGTTTATTTTTTCTATTATTTGTTCTCTCTCCGCGGGCTCTGCCAAAGCGGATACGAGACAGATTAATTGGTAATTTTTAGTCATAGCACTACTTTAACAAGAAATGCTTTATAGGTCAAGATTTTCGGATAAATCTCGCCTTTTCCAAACTTATGAGTTAGAATAAAAGTATATGAATACATCTATTTTTAAGGCATACGATATTCGCGGTTTATGGCCTGACCAAATAAATAAGTCGGCGGCCTTTAAAATCAGCAAGGCCTTCGCTATTTTTGTTAAGGATTTTTATTCTTCTGCCGCCCCCAGCGTTATAGTCGGTTATGATATCAGAAAATCATCAGAAGAAATTTTTGAAGCCGTGGTAAGCGGATTAAATAGCGAAAATTGCAGGGTTATCAGCATTGGTTGTTGCTCCACGCCTTTAAATTATTTCGCCAATTGGAAGCGGGGCGCAGACGCCTCGGTAATGATTACTGCCTCTCACAATCCCAAGGAATATAACGGACTGAAATTTTCTTTAAGAAAGGTTGTGGCTTTAGCGGAAGAAAACGGGGTAGAAAAAATCAAAGAAATAGCGTTAGGGATGTCTCAAAATGATGAATATGTTTATGAAGGGGAAGCCGAGAAGCAAGGCGAAGAGGCCTTAAACGAATATTTGGATTTTTTGGTCAAGGAAGCAGAAGGGATGAATATTCCGCAGTTCAAAATCGCTGTCAGTTGCGGGAACGGTATGGTTGGACCCGAATTCAAGAGGTTAGCGGATAAATTAGGCATTAAGGACCAGGGCATATTTATGGAGCCAGACGGCGATTTCCCCAACCACGAGCCGAACCCTTTAAACGAGAGAGCCATAACATCGCTTCAGGAATTGATGCGAGGCGACGATTTTGATTTCGGGATAATTTTTGATGGAGATGGAGACCGGCTGATGGTTCTGACGGAAGAGGGACAGCCGGTAAAAAACGATTTTTTGATTGGCATCTTGGGAAAGTTTTTTGCGGCTGATTCGGATAATAAAAAAATAGTTTGTGATGCGCGGATGAGCAGGGGAGCAAGAGAATATTTAGAAAAGTTTGGGATAGAAGCAATTAAATCAAAAGTCGGCTACCCGCATGTGAAAAAATTGATGCGCCAATCAGGAATATTTGTGGGAGGAGAATTATCAGGTCATTTTTTCTGGCAGGATTTTTCTTATGCCGAGAGCGCTCTTTTGACCCTGATTCGGCTGATGAGGGTTTTAGCGGTTGAAGACAAAAAAATCAGCGAGCTGATTAAGCCGATGCAGAATTATTTTAATTCCGGAGAATTAAATTTTGAGGTATTTGATAAAGAAGGGGCAATGAAAAGGATTGAGGAGAAATATAAAGAGGAGAATCGGTCTTATTTGGACGGCCTCACGGTGGAAGGCGCCGATTGGTGGTTTAACGCCCGTTTATCCAATACCGAGCCGTTGCTCCGCTTGATTGTGGAGGCGAAGACGCAAAAATTGCTTCAGGAAAAAACGGATGAGTTGGAAAAAATAATTAAAAGATAACACTACGAGGCCCATCCTTATGATGATCTAAAAACCGCCCTTTGCGAAAGGGCAGTTTTCATTTTTTTGTTTCTTATTTTTAACTTCTAACTTCTAACTTTTAACTTTCTATACCTCTATCACCACCGGCAAAATCATTGGCCGTTTTTTTGTTTTTTGATACAGAAAGTCGCCGATTTTTTCCCGCAAGTTGTTTTTAATAAACGACCAGTTGACCGATTGTCCCGAACCGGTGCTTGCCTCAATAATCGCCACTGCTTTTTTGCGGCTTTGATAGAGCAGGTTTTTAGAAGTGTCAAGATGGACAAAACCCCTTGAAATGATGTCGGGAGAGCTTGTCACTTTGCCGGTTTGGCTGTCAACCACGGCAATAATCACAAAAATTCCGTCATTGGAAAGAGCCCGGCGGTCGCGCAATACCACGGCTTCAAGGTCCTTGGACCCAAGCCCGTCTATGAAGACATAACCGGTGTCTGCCTTTTTCTTTTCAATAACCGGCGGTTTCTGTTTGTTGAATTTTATAATATGCCCGTTGTCCAGCACAATGATGTTTTTTGCCGGAAAATTGATTTCTTTGATGACTTTTTCCGCTTCTTTCAAAAGATAGTGATTCGCATAGACCGGCAGGACATAAGTGGGTCTTATTTGTTTAACAACTTCTTGGATCGCTTCAACATTATTATGCCCGCTTACATGGATGTTCATTATCTCGTTATGGATGACATTGTCGCACTGGCGGTAGAGGTTGTCTTTAAGACGCTGAATAGTCCTTTCGTTGCCCGGGATAACGGAGGACGAGAATATTATCGTATCGTTTTTGCGAAGCTTTACATACTTATGATTCCCGGTCACGATTCTTGAAAGCACGGCTCTGGCCTCCCCTTGGGCGCCGGTCCCGAGAATAATGACTTTATTGTCTGGATAATCGTTTATTTTCTTGATGTCAATTAAGGAATTGCTTGCGCCTTTAATGTATCCCAATTGCTGGGCTACTTTTATATTCGTCTTCATACTGTACCCGTCAATCGCCACTTTTTTGCCAAGTTTTTGGGCAAAAGAGATAATGTCCCTGGCTCTCTTAACCTGAGTGGCGAAGGTGGCGATAATAATTCTCCCCGGCGCTTCGGTGATGATTTTTCTTAAGTTTTCCCACATATCTTCTTCAGTGGCCAGAACGCCTCTGTTTGTCGCTCCCAAACTCTCAATCATCAAAATTGTCGGCTTGGCAAGCTGGGAAAGATGATGGTAAGAGATTATTTTTTTACTTGACGAGTCCGTGCCTAAGGTCCAGTCGCCCATATGGATAACGTTTGCCACCGGCGTAGTAAGCACTATTCCCATAGAATCCATAATGGAATGTTCCACTTCAAAAAATCCCAACTTGAAATCATTGAGATTTATTTTCTGGTTAATGTCACTGATTTGAATGGTCTTTAGTCTTTTAGAAGAGCCCTTTTGGTGGTCTTCCATTCTGCGCTTAATAAGGGCAAGAGTGAGAGGGAGCCCGATGACCAAAGGGAAGCCGAGTTTTTCTAAGAGCAGGGGAGCGGCGCCGATGTGGTCCAAGTGGCCATGAGTAAAAACAACGGCCCTGATGTTTTTTTCCTTTCCCTTGAAATAGCTGATATTCGGGATGATGTAATCAATCCCGGGCATATCCTCTTCCGGGAATTGAATCCCCATATCAACTATGACAATATCTTTGTTGTATTCAAAAACAGTCATATTCCTGCCGACTTCCTCCTGTCCGCCCAAGGGAATGATGCGCAAGTCAGCATCCCTTTTGTATTCTTTTTGCGTCTGCGTTTTTTGTGATTGCGCTGATGCTTGTGTTGTTTTGGACATAAGTTTTTTTAAAAATCCCAATGTCAAAATCCAAATGTCAAATCCCTTCAACAGGTTCAGGACAGGCAAGTCCAAATGACAAATGTCAAAAGAATACATTTCTTCAATTTGGATTTTGGATTTTGAGCTTGATTTGACATTTGAGCTTTGGA
>JAHITK010000001.1 GCA_018817645.1 Patescibacteria group bacterium
GACCAATATTTTGTCCAGTTGGTTTGATTAGTCGGATGCAAAGGATAATTTGCCACATCCTCTCCCCCGGACCAATCGGTCTGCGTCCATTGATATGTGACGCTGGAAGTGAAATATATTCTATAAAAAAAGAATGTTCCCAAGCCGATTATACAAGCAACAAAAAACAAACCGACAATCCTCTGCCACTTTTTGTGGAAGAATTTAATATTTAACTTAATCGGCAATTTCGGCAACTTTGGATGCCACTCCAGATGCCAATCAAGATTCTCACGGCAAAACTTTACCAAATCAAGTTTGACTGCCCAGCCGAAATAGAGGGGCAAAACCAGTCCTTCTTTCTGCGCTTCCAGTTTTCTTATCTTGCCGCCCCTTTTGGGCTTTTGCGGCTCAAAGCGCGTGTGGCGGAGAAATTCTTTCAGCCACGCTCTGGTGGTAATCCATTTTTTATTGATTTTGATTGCCTGCAGTTTCCCGCTCTTTGCCAATAAACTCAAATAAGCAGAGGAATACGGCTTTCCCCGCCTGCGCAGATATCTGCCGGCTTCTTGGAGCGATAAATATTTTTTTCTGAAGATTATCACAATAGCAAAATAACACCTCTGCTTCTTCGGCAGGACTTAATTTTTCTTATTCCGTTTTATTTATTCTAATCTAATTTTTTCAAAAACACAAAGCAAAAATAGTGGAGAAATAGCGGAAAACAAAAACCCCCGCTGGTGGAGGCCTTGGATTAAAATTAAAAGAAAAAGAAAAAAATCTACTTCAGCGCCTTCTTCAGATATTCGTTTGACTGGCTAATGAAATATTCTTTAAGGATAAGGAGGACTTGGCAAAAATCTCCAATACTTTCTTTTGAGTAGAATTCAACTCGTTCATATTTTTTCTTTTTTGAAGTATAATTCAAGCATTATTCTTTTACCCGGGTCAAGTCGTTTTTTGAGTTTTACAAAATATCTTTTGACGATTTCTTTTTTTAAGCCCGTCCAATCGTCATAATTGATTTTTCTTGCCAAATACCAAAGCCACTGCCTTTCATTTTCGGGCTTCCACCTCTTTGGCAAGTTATAATCCCAATTTTTCATATCTTCTCTTACTTTATCTGTTTTAACCTATTTTCATCTATTTTAATCCAAAACCGCTCAAAATACAAAATCAATCTGGGGAAAACAAAAACCCGAAATCTATGACTCGGGCGAAATAAAATTGATTCCATTTTTCCACCACTCTCAAACTTATTGATAATGAAGGGGAAAAATTTTCATGCTTTAAAATGTGAAGAACGCCCTAACCCTTTCTCTATACTCTTGAGAAATCCTTTATTATAAAGTCCTGTCTTCCTAAGGGCCTTAATAACTTCTTTGGCTTTTCGAGTCGGAGGAGGAGCAAAAATATCTCCTTCCATTAACTGACGCAGATATTCATAACGGAGGGCTCTATCTACTAATCGCTGATATTCTGTTTTTAAAATAGTAACGGTAGCCATATATTTTATTCTCTCATTAATTCTATGTTTCCATTATATTCCTTAACCAAAACATGTCAACCTCCCCGCCCTTTAGGGCGGGGAGGTTGACTTTTTTAGTTGTGATTTTGATTTTTGCCTTTTGACTTTTAATTTTATTCTATCACCCTGTATTTCACAATCGCCCAAAGCCCGCGCAACCCGTCAACCCAATAAAGTTTCTTTCCTTCTTTTTTATTTCTCGGATAATAACGAATCGGCACTTCCATAATTTGATGTCCTTTTCTCACCACTTTGGCGCTTACTTCCTCGCAAAAATTAAAATTATCCTCTTTTAATTCAATTTCGTTTTTTAAAATATTTGCCTGGAAAACCTTGTAGCAAGTGTTCACATCTGTAATTTTTGCGCCATACAACAAATTAAAAGCAAGGGTTAAAAATCGACCGCCCAGATAAAAACCAATGGACGAAATTTCGTTTTTTTGCAAATTTCTGGAACCATACACCACTTTCGCGCCCTTATTTAAAAACGGCTCTATAAGAACGGGGTAATCGTTCGGGTCATATTCCAGGTCCGCATCTTGAATAATAATTAACTCGCCGGTTGCCGGCTTAATTCCGGTTTTGATGGCTGCTCCTTTGCCTTTGTTTTCGGAATGAACGAGAAGAGTAAAATCCAGAGATTTTTTCAGCTCTTCTAAAATTTCTCTTGTCCTGTCCTTTGAGCCATCATCAACCACAATAATTTCTTTTTCAATATCTAAAGGCAAATCACTAATCCGCCTTAAAATCTCGGCTATGGTCTCCTCCTCGTTAAATGCTGGAATGATGATAGATAATTTCATCTAAAAAATTACTGAACAATTATTGTTTTTCCTCCTATTATATCCCCTTCTTTTACTTTAACTTTTTTCTCAACATACTTTCCGATTTTTATTATGTAATCATCAGCAAACACAGAATATTTTGTGCCTCCTTCTTGCCAGCCGTCCTTCCCTTCCGTGGAATAAGGAACGACAAACTCATATTTTCCGTCTTCGGCTAAGGTCTCTTGGCTATAGGTAAAAATACGATTCTGGTTCGTCTTTATTTCGGTAGAAATAACCACCTTTGCCTCGTCTGCCGCCCGGCCGGAGATGACTGCGCCCGGCACATATTCAAACACCTTTACCATTTTCACCCCGCCATTTTTCTCTTCTTGAAGGCGCGAATCCCTGACTTTAGTATCCGACTCATACACCAAACGAAAATGAGTTAATAAGGGAATCGTCTTGTTTTGTCCCCCCTCATATCCTCTGCCATCCAGATACTCTAAGCGGGCACAGATGGTTTGGTCATACAATGATTTGGCTTTTCCAGCGCTCGCTCCTGCGGTAAAATAAAAATCATCTATCTGGTTTGTCCATATCGCTTTGCTTCTAAAGCCGGCATAAGCATTACAACTGCCATCATCAGTGATAATATATTTTGTTTTAAGCAAATCCAGAATCGCTGCTGCCCTCGCTTCATTTAAAGAAAGGAAAAAGTCCACTTCTCCGGGCTTGCCCGGCTCGCTCACGCCCTGTTGAAAAGGATTGGCGTTGGGAATCCGATGGGCGTAATAAGTAATCATGTGCCCCATATCCCACGAAGCCATTATGCCGTAGGCGCCATCGGAATAAGGATACGGGTCAATCCTTTTTGTCTCTGGATTATACTTCGGCTCTTGGTAATAATCATAATAATCCAAGCCCACCTCAGGGGTATTCTCTCTCACCCAATCCAATGTCTCGTATAGGTCATTATTCCGGCCGATGGCTCCGCTTTCCGCGGTTCCTAAAGCGCTTTGAAAAATCGCCGGAAGATTATCGGGAAACCTGTCAAATAGATTAAGGGGGAAGGGATAGAATATAAAAAAGATTAGGTTCGCCAAAAGCAAAACGCCTCCTATTTTCAAAAAAAACGAGGCCTCTTTTATCCGCGCGGAAATCCTGAAAGAAGACAGGGCTGTTTTAATCCCCCACCAAGCCAAAAATCCGCAAAGCAGAGAAACATTAATTGCCAAATAATAACTGAATCGGTTCTGGCCGGTGGCAGGAATAATAACGCCGGCGACCAAAAGAATAACAATTGTCCAAATAAGAATTAGTAAATCCTTGATATCTCTTCCTTTTATAAATCTATACAAAATAACTGCTAAAGCCAGCAGGGAAATATAGAAAAGATAAAAAAAAGAATTAAACGCCCCGGCCATTCCCAGAGGGCTCATTTCTCCCACCACCTCTCTCGCGAACTCGTTCCTGACCATCCCGACTTTTGTGCCCGCGGCTAAACTTAAAAGCCCGTTGTAAACTATCGGAAGCGAAAGTTTTAAAATGGCTAAAAAAACAAGGCCAAAAAACAATAAAGCCAAGGGGAAAGCGTAGCGATGAATCTTAAATTTTTTAAACAGCCGCGCTATGCCTCCTATGATTCCGAATCCCAAAATGCCTAAAAGAAGAGCCGCCAAATGCCTAATATCATAAATCGCTGCCCAAAAAATATCCGGATGGCTGAAGTGCGGAGATATCATTATCAGGGCAATTAGAAAAAAAACAGACCCGGATATTAATAGCCAGTCCTCCTTCTTGTTTTTCAGAACATACTGGAAGATGTAATAAATTCCTATGAGAGCGGCGATGATAAACAAAAACAAGACCGCTCCGTTCCAAATGAGGAAATACAGCCCCAACAGAAATCCCAAAAGGATATTATAGCCCCAAAATTTCTTATCTTTAATCAAAACATTGATATCGCTTCCTTTCTTTTTCACAAAATCTGCCAGACAAACAAAGCAGAGAATTGCCAATGTTGAGAAAAATACTTCCGCCTGATGATGGTCGGTGGCGCCAAGAAGCGAACGGAACAAAAACGGCTGAACAACTGCTATTAAAAAAGCGGCGATAATTCCCGCCCATTTTGACCACAATTTTTTGCCTAAAAAATATAAAAGAAAAATTGTTAAACTGCCTAAAACCGCCGGGAAATAAGGGGCAATGCTGTTAATTGCTTCAAGGGTGGGCTTAAAACCGCTGAAAAGGAGAATAAATCCGGCCAGCAATTGGTCGTAAAGGGGTCCGAAATGAATGTGCGTGCCATAAGGGAAATAACTGTAAGGGTCAAAATAGATTCTATTCGGGAAATGTCCGCCTAAAAGCATATTCTCCACCAACCGCATATGATAAACCCCGTCATCCGCCGCGTATTTTATCGGCTCCTGAAAAACTTCGTCGTAGGGATAATAAGTTCTTAAAAACAAGGCGAAAGTGAAAATTAAAATCAGCAATCCTGGAATCAAAATCTTGGCCCTGATTTTGGATTGGGTAACCAAAAATTTTCTTAATCGTTCCTTGTTGATATTTATTCTCATTTCTTTATCTTAATGAATTGATATCAATTGTTTTTCCCTTGTTTTCTATTGTATATTATCCGCCAAAAAAATCAAAACCCCATTTCACCAAAAAGGACCAAAATGGGGTCACCAAAATGGGGTCAACTCTATTTTTATTCCCTTCGCGGCCTTCCCCTCCCTCTTAAGGCTCTAATTTTAAACTTCTCTTTCATTTCCTGAACAAACTCTTTTCTCCCGAAAACTCCTTCATTCAGTTGTCTTCGAATATTTTTCAAAAACTCCTCTCCCATTAATTCCTCAACGCTCTGCCGATAAAATTCCCGTCTCTCTTCAGGGCTCTTTCCGGATTCAATATAAAATGGGTCTTCGTCTAAAATGTCTTCTATCAAAGCATTATCGTCTCCAAAAGCATAGAACTTATAACTTGACCATTGCCAGTTTTCTGGTTTTTCCGCCAGGCCGGCCCTTACAGGATTGAGCTCAACATAAAGCCCACAATGCAGAAAATAATTTTCTTTATCAATCAACGAACTTTTGTATCTGCCCTGCCAAACATGGCCTACCCCTTTATATTTCTTATTAAAATAGGTTGAATAGGCCAAACTTACTCTCATTATAATTTTTGGCAAACTTCCTTCAAGCGTTGGTTCTATCACCAAATGAATATGATTTGGCATTAAACAGAAATGATAAAGTTTAAACTTCAGCTCTTTTTTGTATCTCTTTAGTAATTTCAGAAGATAAAGAAAATCTTCCTGTCCAAGAAAGATTGCCTGACGGTTATTCCCGCGATTTATTATATGGAAGGGATAATTTTCGACAGTAACTCTTAAGGGTCTTGCCATATTATGTCATTATAACGCAACCGAGAATAAAAAATAGGGGTGACTCTTTACATCAAAAAAAATAGAGTTGACCCCATTTTTTATTTTAATAATCCCTCTTTCAATAAAATAGACTTGACACCATTTTATTATAACGCAACCGAGAATAAAAAATAGGGGTGACTCTTTACATCAAAAAAAATAGAGTTGACACCATTTTTCCAATTGACACCATTTTTCCAATGGACTAATTAACCGTTCCGCAATAAATTAGGCATGCGGCTTCGTTGCCGGCGCCTCCACCCGAGGTGTGCGTGCAGGAACAGCTAGTACCCCCCACCCCACAGAAACCAGTGCAAGCCGCAGGAGAAGTAATAGTCCCAGGCCAGGTGGTGTCGCAACACCCCCATAGGACGATATAACCACTACTACAGGTACACGTAGCCGTACAAGGAGCGCCATCGCACCCGCCCGTTTTAGATTCCATCGCTAATGCCAGAGTGCCGTTAAGTATATCCGCGCTGGTGATTGTCTCGTCAAGTATATCCGCGCTAGTAATTGTTGCGTCAAGAATCGCACCCGTATCTATAGAACCAGTGGGCATATATCCCGACGCGGTTGAAATGTATATCTTGCTGGAACTTGTTGCTGTTGCGGTTCCATAGCCGTCCAGATAGCGGGCGTTGATGTCCGGGGCGCCGGTACCCACGCCCGCGGCTCTTAACCACGGCGCTCCGCCGGTCAAAATCAAAGTCGCTAAAATCACGACCGCTCCCACGCACATCCCGATTATCAGGGTATATAAAGTTTGCTTATTAAAATTGATTTTCATTAAAATATATTGTTTAATCTCTATGCATTTTTGCCTCAAGAATCCCT
Source organism: Patescibacteria group bacterium (assembly GCA_018817645.1). Classification (GTDB taxonomy): domain Bacteria; phylum Patescibacteriota; class Minisyncoccia; order Minisyncoccales; family PEYH01; genus PEYH01. The sequence continues at coordinate 6,539 of JAHITK010000001.1, forward strand.
ACTCGCCTTTCCAAAATTGCGAATTCATCAATATCCACTTTTCTTTTCAGGGAATCCTTAATTAATTCAGTATTTATTTTCACTATTTCCATATCCTCTTTTATTGACGCTATCATTTCGCCGTGCGAATCAAGCCGTGCTGACATTGATTCTATCATCTCACCGTGCGATGCTATCATTTCGCCGTGCGAATCAAGCCGTGCTGACATTGATTCTATCATTTCGCCATGAGACGCTATCATTTCACCATGAGACGCTATCATTTCACCGTGCGAATCAATTTTTGCCATTATTGATCCGTGCTGTTCCCCAATGAGTCCAATCTTTTGGTCAAAATCCTCTTTAAGCACGCTGATGTGCCTTTTTATTTCTTCCTGATGCTCTTCTAAAATAGTTTTGATGTTTTCCATTGTTCTTTTATTTTATCTCCTTGCGCCAATATCTGTCAACAAGGCCCTGTGGAAAAGTTTTTAACGCCATCTACCGAAACCCGACCTTGGTTAAAGTCAAATAAATAGTTCTAAAATTTTAATTCGAGACTTTTTTCAGTCAAAAATTTTCTAATTATATCATCTTTCGTCCGAAAACCCTTCATATAGATAACCTTTTCTGTATAATCTACATCCTTAAAATATGCCATCTGAACCCTTAATAATTTTTCATTGAATTCAGAAGAAAAAATCTTCTTAGCTTTGCTTACAATTTCATCAATTTTGCAATAATTCTTTATTATAAAATAGAAGTCAACATAATCCTTCCATTTCGCCCGTCGGCCAAGGACTTGGGCTTTCATCGCCGTTAGAGTAAGTAAATCAGGTATTTTTATTACATTCTCAAAACTCTCTGTAAAGGTTATCGGATAAGGATAACGCAGAAAAGTCAACCGAACTCCCTTAATAATCACCGTATACTGATCTTTTTGATCGGTTATTACTCTTTCAATTTTGGCAAATTTGGCAATCTTTTGCCTGATATCTAAATTATCAAACTCCTTCTTAGTAAAGAGGTCAAAATCAATAGAACGGCGGTGACCGATATGCAAGGCAATCGCTGTTTCTCCCACCAATCCAAAATCTCGGGAAAATGATTTTAGGAGAGGCAGGAGGGCAATCTGTTCTTTGGTCATTATTTCTTTATGCAGCATATTTTTTGAAATAAAGATTGAAATAATTGGCTATCTTCGGCTCGTAATTCGTCCTTTTCTTCTTCATTTGCGACCGGAAGATTGCGGCTACTTTCTTGGTGCCTAAAAGAGCCAAGAGTTTTCTTACATCATCAAAATCGCCATAGTTCAAAACAGCTTCCACGATTGCTTTTTCCGAAAGCCCTTCGGGCTCGGCTCCGTACCATACCAAATAAGGCCTTTTTCTAATGAAAACATTAAGGGTCATGGAATATTGTGCTTATTATATCATTTTACCCCTTTTGATTTGTTTTTGCAACCAACGAAAAGCGCGCTGCGCGCGCTTTTTCTTTTTTCTTGTTCAGAGATAAATCCTTAAAGTTGTCCCGGCTATTCAATAATCGATTTTTAAGATGAAAGAAAATGGGGTCAGGTCTATTTCTTGCTATTTGTATATGCCCTGGCGATGACCGATGCGAATTATCAAAATCATTAAAATTTTATGAGAAATTTCGTATAAAATTCTATAATCGCCCACTCGTAAAGAATAACAATTTTTTAAATCACCGCTTAATTTTTTGCCAAGGAAAGGATTTTTTTGCAGGTCATACATGGCTGCCCAAATATGCGAACGATATTTAAAATCTATCTTATTTAAATCTTTTTGCGCTGCTCTGGAAATTTCTATCTTATACATGCTTCGGCCTTCTGTTCGCTTTTTTCTGTAATACAAAACCCTCTTTGGCGGCAATTTTTTCTAAAGAAATAGTACGGTCTTTCTTATAATCTTCTCTTGCCTTTTCTATGTCTTTTTTCCAGTTAGGGAAGACATTCATTATTTCTAAGGTTTCCTGCCAAGATTCAAAATCCTGGGCAGACATTATAACTGCTTTTGGCCTACCCTTGTCAGTTAAAGTATAAAATACTGACGGCCTTTGCACTTCTTTGGTAAGTTGAAAAATTTTTTTTCTGGCTTCTGAAATTGGAATAGTGGTTTTTGTGCTCATATATTTATTGAGATTATTATAATTATTATATGTACACAATAGCGTACATCATATAACATGTCAAGAGAACGAACACAAAAGCGCTGAGTGCTTCTGTGTTCGTATGCTTTTTTGTGGTGAAAATGAAAATGAGGTCAGGTCTATTTTCTTTGTTTTACCAATATCCTCACCCCCATGACTGGGCACTAAGGTGAACCTTCCATCTTGGTGTTTGAAACAAATATGCGCCCCTTTGCGACGCACTTCATAAAACCCTAATCGTTTCAAAACTCTGATAATATCCTTGGATCCTTGGATTTAAGGGTTGACAAACGTCCACTCATACTTCTAATGTTTCAAGTCCAACAAAACTCGGCTCGTAGGCAAACTCCCTAAGTCGTCTGCGGTATTGAGAATCATATTTTGCCACTTCTAAACAGAGTAAAATGGCTTCCCTAACTCTTGTGCTAAGCTCTGATAAACTTCTGGATTGAGTATAGCATCCCGGAAGAGAAGGAACAGAAGCTACAAAATATCCGTCTTCATCTTTTTCAATGATAATTTTGAAGTGTCTTTTTTAGCCATATTTTTCTTCAAAATAATATTAATTTTGATAAATTCTTAGAGTTGTTCCGACTGGTCCTCTTAAATTTTGTATTCAAAATTTTGGAGGACTAATCGATTTTTAAGATGATTCGATTAACACCTTACGGTTAAAAGCAGATATCTCAACCTTTAACCATAGTCGACACTCTACCTCTTTAACCCTGAAAACAAGATTAAAAAGATAAAGATTGTGTGATCTACGGACAGCTTCCGCTACCCGTGCCTTGTTACGACTTCACCATTATTACTGGTCTTACCTTGGGCCCGCCAAAGGCGGAACTTCGAATACTACCAGCTCTCTTGGTGTGACGGGCGAAAAAAGTGACATTAAGTTTGTCCTTCGTTCCTACCGTACGTGCAGATTTCCCGCATACGGCGGAGGCCTATTTATGCATTTCTCTTTTCAATTTCTTGATTTTTTCTAATCCTTTCTGATTAAGATGCTCTTTTTTATTCACTATATCTAACACCTTACAAAAAATCTCGAAATCTTTTTTCTTCTGACTATGTAATGGATTTTTCTTGAAGAGAGGAACAACCTTCTTGTTTAACTCATCAATTTTTCTTATCTGGAAACGATAATTATTTCTTTGATTCTCGCGATATTCTTTTTGGAAATAGACATTACCACACCCAAAGAATTTTTTAACTTCTTTAAGTAAGGGTAATTCATCTTCTCTCATTTTTATCGCATAATAACACTCTACCCTAGGATTCTGTGTTATCTTTTTGCGTTTCCAGATATATACAAGAAACGTTCCCTCTCCATCAGTCAATCCAATTATATAATCTCTTGAAAGCATAGATAGGTTAAGCCCTTTCCCGGTACATAATAAGATGTGGGTACTATGGCTTAGCTGACTTCTTTATGGCTTATAACTTAATTTTACCACAAAGATCTCTCTGGGTCATTTATTATACTTTTCCCCGCATCCCATTAGCTCGTGTTGTTAATCTTCCCTATGCTCACCACCCAGTCCATAGGTCGATAGAGCTTTTAAAAAATGGGCTACGGTTTGCTTCCAGGTCCTTCGCCAAATTCCTCACGAAATTTGACTACCTTTCAACTACGCCTCATAGACGATGATTTATGAGGGAGCAGATTTTAACTGCTTAGAATTAATAAACTGCCAGACGCTTTACGATGTGAGTACAAGACCCAGGAACATATTCATCGCGACATAGCTGATTCGCGATTACTAGCGATTCCGGCTTCACGGGGGCGAGTTTCAGCCCCCGATCCGAACTACGATTGGTTTTTGGGATTAGCTCCGCCTTGCGGCTTGGCAACCCTCTGTACCAACCATTGTATCACGTGTGCGGCCCAGGGCATCAAAGGGCCATGCTGACTTGGTGTCATCCCCACCTTCCTCCACATAAGATGTGGCGGTCCCCTGTGACACTTGTAACACAGAGTAGGGGTTGCGCATGTTACCCCATTTAAGGGAGCACTTCAAAGCACATGCTGACAACAGCCATGCAGCACCTGTACTAATGTCCTTGTGGGTAGTCCCGACTTTCATCGGGATTTCATTAGTATGTCAAGCCCTGGTAAGGTTCCTCGCTTATCGTCGAATTAAGCCACGTGATCCACCGCTTGTGTGGGTCCCCGTCTATTCCTTTAAGTTTCAGCCTTGCGGCTGTACTCCCCAGGCGGGACACTTAACGCGTTAGCTTCGCCACTGAAAGGGTCGACACTTCCAATAGCCAGTGTCCATAATTTACAGCGTGGAGTACGAGGGTATCTAATCCTCTTCCATGCCCACGCTTTCGTTTCTCAGCGTCAGGATCGCTCTAGTTGAATGCCTTCGCTTTTGGTGTTCCCCTCGATATCAACGGATTCCACCCCTACACCGAGGGTTCCATCAACCTCTAACGTCCTCTACCCTACCAGTTTTTTCTACGACTCCAAGGTTAAGCCCTGGAGATTTGATAGAAAACCCAATAGGGCGCCTACAAACGCTTTACGCCCAGTAAATCCGGATAACGCTCGGGGCTCACGTATTACCGCTGCTGCTGGCACGTGATTAGCAGCCCCTTATTCCACTGGTACCTTCACTCGTGCCTCGCTTCCGCTCGGCACTCGTTCAATTTAACAACTAAACAAACACTTCGCTTAAACAATTTAACAAATTTTATGTTCATTTGCTTAATTGTTTAATTGTTTAATTGCTTAATTGAGTTCGTGCTGAACGAAAGTGAGGCACGAATTATTCTCAGTTAAAAGAAGTTTACACCCCGCAGGGCTTCATCCTTCACGCGGCGTCGCCTCGTCAGCCTTTCGGCCATTGCGAAGGGTCCTTGACTGCTGCCTCCCGTAGGAGTAGGGTCCGTATCTCAATACCCTTGTTGGCGGTCGGGCTCTCACCCCGCCTACCCGTCATTGCCTTGGTGGGCTATTATCTCACCAACTAGCTGATAGGCCGCAGACCAATCACTAAGTGGAATCTTGCGAAACCTTTACCCTTTGATTGCTCGCAGGGACCATCAGGAATTAGTCCCGCTTTCGCGGGATTATGCCTGTCTTAGTGGGATGTATCTACGTGTTCCTAACCCGTTTGCCACTATCGCTCACGCCTCGCTATGCTCGGTGTTCGCTCAATTTAACAACTAAATAAACGCTTCGCTTAAACAATTTAACAAATTTTATGTTTATTTGCTTAATTGTTTAATTGTTTAATTGCTTAATTGAGTTCGTGCCGAACGCAGTGAGGCGCGAACGATCGTTTGACTTGCATGCCTTATCCACGCCGCTAGCGTTCATCCTGAGCCAGGATCAAACTCTCAAAAAAAAGAAAAGAATAGTCGGAACAACTCTAAAAATTTATCTTCTGCTAACTATTCAATTTTTAAAGAACCTGCGTATTTTTCTACGCTATATCATATTGTATTCATTCCCAAAAAATTGTCAAGTGATATAATGATTGTAATGTAATAATATTCCTTCCTTCCCGCCTCTCATTACTAATTACTAATTACAAATTACTTCTTCTCTCCCCTACCCTATCCCCTGCCTCGCTCTCTCGTTGAAATTAAAAGAGAGGGGAGAGGCGTCCGAATTTTCAATTTTCAATTTTCAATTTTCAAAATCTAAAGATTAAAATGATTAATGATAAATAAAATTATGGAAAAAGATTTGGCGATTGCCGTTGACATCGGCGCCACAAATTTGCGAGCCGGCATTGTTTCCAAGAACGGAAAAATTTTAAAGCGCTTTGAAACCCAGACCCCAAAAATCAAAAATAGGCCGAATCTTTTAATCAGCACAATTATTGTTCTGATAAATTCCCTTTTGGAGCATTACGACAAAAAAAGAATTTTAGGAATAGGCGCAGCAGTAGCCAGTCCTATTGACCCGAAAAAGGGAGAAATAGTCACTCCCCCTAATTTGCCCTATAAAGAAGTTCCAATTGTAAAACCATTAAAAAAATATTTCTCTATGCCGGTCATAATTGCCAATGACTGCACGGCCGCGGTTTGGGCGGAAAAACATTTCGGCGCAGGCAAGGCCTCAAAGAATTTCGTTTATCTCACTATTTCCAGCGGCATAGGCGCAGGCATTATTGCGGACAACCATCTTTTGACCGGACATAATGAAAACGCGGGGGAGGTCGGACATTTTATAGTGGACACAACATATAACCTCCCTTGTCCGTGTAAAAAGGGCACAGGACACTGGGAAGGGTATTGTTCCGGCAGTGATATGCCTTTTTTCTTAAAAATCTGGTTAAAGTCCGAAAAAATTAAAAAGAAATATGCGGTCAAAACATCAAAGGACATTTTTGATTTGGCCAAAGGCAAAGACAAAAATATTCTAAGCTTCCTGAAAGAAATCGGAAAAATAAACGCCAGGGGAATTTCCAATATAATCGTTGCCTATAATCCGGAAATAATTATTATGGGCGGAGCAATTGTTTTGAATAATCACGCCTTGATTATTCCGGAAATAAAAAAGAATATTGATAAATTTCTCGCTCCCCCGAAAATCATCATCTCTCCTTTAAAAGAAAACGCCTGTCTTTTAGGCGCGGCCTCTCTTATCTTTTATCCTGAAAAATAGTTTTGTTTATAAATATTTGTAAATATCGTGTTTGCCGACGGAGATAAACAAAACATCTCCATTGGGCATTCTTTTAAATATAATTCTATAATTTCCAGTAATAGAAACAGACCAAAGACCCTCTAATTTTCTGCACAATCTGTATAATCGCAAAGATGGATGCAGCGGATTTTCCCGAAAAATCTTTTCTTTTTTTACCGCCAAAGCAATAATTTCTCTCGGCAATACCCTTAATTCCTTTATAAATTTGCGGGAGTAATAAATCCGCTTAATAATCATAAAAGTTCGGACAATGATTTGGCTGTCACCGCCTTTCCTTTTTTATATTCCTCCTCCGCTATCTTTACTGAATTTAATAGTTGTCGCTCGGAAATCAAATCTTTGTCAATCTCAACCAATCTTCTGATGTAACTGCTCACGGAAGAAAATCCTCTCTTTCGCGCTAATGATTTGACCTCTTTGGTAAAATCTTTGGGCAAAGATAAACTGATAACTTGGCGCATATATTTTACGTTAATGGTTGTAATTTTATTGTAATACTTCTGTAATACATTTGTCAATAGTTTTCACGAAAGACTATCTCTTTCCTGATTTGAGAAATAATGTTTTCCATATTTCTCATTTTAAAACAAAATCGCCGATTCGGCGACATTTGTTTTGAAAGACATAGCCGGGGAGAGGACTTGAACCCCCAAACCTTGGCTTTACAAAAGCCCTGCTCTGCCATTGAGCTACCCCGGCGGGATTATTTCTGGATTATTTTTTATCTATTTCCCCCCAATAATCGTCTTTGAATTTTTGAGAGTGGGAGACCTTTCGCAGATAATGGTCCGCCTTCCTTTCCCCTTTGAGAAATAAAATTTTTGTTTTAATCAGCGCTTTTTTCATCAACTTCTCGGTGCTGAATCCGTTAGCCGGCCCCAATCCTGCCATCTTTTTCCTCAATCGCTCTCTTAACGGCTCGTGGGTAGCGGCCCCGCTGACAATAATCTCCGCGGTCCTTAATTTAGGCCACTTGCGGATGACAATAAAAAGCATTCCGCCGAAACTGACCACTAAAATTATTAAAGCCGCCAAATTAAGCATATTATTAACTTTATTATATCTTTGTTAGATTATCTCTCAAAACGGATAAACCTCGCCAAAATTATATTCTCCCCGATCTTGGCGATATTATCGTTAATTAAATCCTGAATGGTTTTGTCCGCATCTTTCACATACGGCTGTAAAAGCAGGCAGTTCTCCTTCCTGAATTTATCAAGTTTTCCTTCAATTATCTTTTCCATTATCTCTTTGGGCTTCTTTTCCTTTGCCATCTGCGCGCGATAGACCTCTTTTTCTTTTTCAATGACTTCTGCCGGGATGTCTTCCGCGCTTAAATATAAAGGATTCATTGCCGCTGTATGTAAGGCGATTTCATGCGCCAATTCCTGAAAATCTTTATTCCTCGCGACGAAATCGGTTTCGCATCTCAAATCAATCAGCACGCCGATTTTTTTATTGGCATGAATGTATGCCTCTATAATCCCCTGACTGGTTCCTCTCCCGCTTCTCTTGCTTGCCAATTCCTGCCCCCATTTCCTTAGAAGTTCTTTGGCTTTCTCCGCGTCCTGCCCTGCTTCTTCAAGGGCTTTCTTGCATAAAGCGAGAGATACGCCTGTTTCTTGGCGAATTTTTTTAATTACTTCTATCATATTATTTTTTGCCTTTGGTTCCTCTATTTTCCAAAATAACGAATTTAACCTTTTCTAAAATGTATTTTACCGCCGTTATGGCGTCATCATTGGCCGGAATCGGATAATCCACCTTGGTCGGGTCAACATTGGTGTCCGCAATCGCAATAATTTTAAGTCCCTTCATTTTCGCCTCTTTTATCGCCAAATCGTCCTGGCGCATATCAAGAACAAGCAAAGCATCAGGCATTTTTTCCATATCTTTTATTCCGCCGAACTTTATCGCCAACCGGCTCAATTCCTTGTCAAATTCAAGCTGTTCTTTTTTGGTGTATTTCTCCAGCTCTCCGCTCGCCTTCTTCTGCTCAATGTCTTTAAAATACTCAATTCTCTTGCGGATTATTTTAAAGTTCGTGAGGGCTCCGCCTATCCATCTCTGGACCACATAAGGCAAACCGCACGCTTCCGCTGTTTCCCGGACTATTTTTTTGGTCGGAATCTTGGTGCCGACCAAAAGAATCGTCTTGCCTTCCTGGGTGAGCTCTTTGATACAATCCAGCGCTTTAATAAGAAACGCTTTGGTTTGCTCAAGGTCAATGATATTGATATGGTCGCTTCCTTTTACGCCCAAGATATACGGCTTCATCTTGGGATGGCATTTGGAAATGCGATGGCCGAAATAAACGCCGGCCTCAGCCATTTCATCAACACTGATGCCGTAGTCGGATTTTTTAGCTTTTGCAGTTTCTTTTTCTGGCATAAATATAATTGCAGAAATTTAAAGATTAAAGTATCCCCAATATATCACTAACCAAGAATTAAATCAAGAGTTTGCGGTTGACAGAACTTTAATTTCTGATAATATATTGTTATATGGCTACCCCGACACAGAATTTTGCGGAGCAGCAAAGAAATTTTTACTTAAACAAAAATGGCAAAGAAGAATATACATCCGCAATATTATCCCAAGGCGAAGGTCCGCTGTTCCTGCGGGAACACTTTTGAAGTCGGCTCGACAAAGGAAAACATCGAAGTAGAGGTCTGCTCCGGCTGCCACTCTTTTTATACCGGCAAGGAAAAAATGATTGACGCAATGGGGCAAATCCAGAAATTCAAAAAGCGGATGGCAAAAAAGGAACAGATGAAGAAAAAATAACTCTGCTAAAACACAAAAACCCGCCCCGGGCGGGTTTTTGTGTTAAAATGAGATAGGGACAAATTTTCAATTTATAATTTTCAAACTCCAATCAAATCCCAATTTTTAATTTTCAAACAAGCCCTAACTATAAAAAATCCAAGCTATTTTATCCCCTTACTTTTAACTGCAATTTTTAACTTTGGACTTTTAACTTTGATTAATTATGAAAAATCTGAATAAAATTAAACAAGAATATCTGGCTGTTCTAAAACAACTCAAACAAGTTGAACAATCTTTGGATTGGGAGGAGTTTGGCAAATTAAATAAACAGAAAGAGGCGTATGCTTCGCTTATCCAAAAACAAGACGACCTGGAAAAAATCAACAGCCAGCTCGCTGAAGCTGAAAAAATACTCACAACCGAGAAAGATATTCAATTGGTTGCTTTGGCCCAGGAAGAAAAGGACAATCTTTTGAAACAAAAACAAAAATTGGAGAAGGAAATTGAAAAAGGGCTTAAAGAAATCAGCGGAGAAGGAGAAGAGCCAAACGCGATCATTGCGGAGATCCGGGCCGGCGCCGGCGGAGAAGAAGCGGCTCTGTTCGCTTCCGCTCTTTTTAATATGTATTCCAAATATGCCGAATCCCAGGGATGGGAAGTAAAACTGCTTGACCAAAACCAAACAGAAATCGGCGGATTTAAAGAGGTTATTTTTCAAGTTACCGGAGACGGAGCGTTTTCCAAGATGAAAAACGAAGCGGGCGTCCATCGGGTTCAGAGAATCCCGACCACGGAAAAAGCGGGCCGAATCCACACTTCCACCGCTTCAGTGGCGGTCTTGCCCAAGCCGAGCAAATCCCAAATCCAAATCAAACCGGATGAAATTCAAATAGACACTTACAAATCCTCGGGCGCCGGCGGTCAAAATGTCAATAAAAGAGAGACCGCCATAAGAATTACCCATCTGCCCACTGGATTAGTGGTTACTTCCCAAACAGAAAGAAATCAGCTCCAAAACAAAGAAAATGCCCTCTCTATTCTCCAAGCCCGACTTTTGGAAAGGCAAATAGAGGAACAAGCCCAAAAACAGGGCTCAACCAGAAAGGACCAAATCGGCCAGGCAATGCGGGCGGAGAAAATAAGGACCTATAATTTTCCGCAGAACAGAATCACCGACCACCGAATCAAAAAAACCTGGCACAACTTAGAACAAATTATGGCCGGAGATTTAAATGATATTGTCAACGAATTAGAGAAAAACTGCTAAAGATTTCTTATTAAATCCAAATGTCAAAATCCCAATGTCAAATCCCTTCGACAGGTTCAGGGCAGGCAAATCCAAATGACTCAATGTCAAAAGAATACATTTCTTCAATTTGGATTTTGAACTTGATTTGACATTTGAACTTTGGGTTTGGGATTTTAAAAGACGCCTTCCTCTATCCATTTCTCCCATTCCGAAGCGTTTTCCATCACCTGATTTCGGTACGAATAGCCGCCAGCTGCCTTGCAGCGGCTGGTCATAACGCTTGTCCCGCACAGGTAGGCGGTTACCGCGCCTACTTCCTTTTGAAGTTTCTGACTGCCCGCTCCCCAATCGCTCAAATAAAGACCGGCGGCCAAGAAAGCGTCTTTAACTCTCCACGGATTAGCGGTCCCCCCAAGAATATTTTCCACCTTCTTCTTATACCCCTTGTCCGGATTAGAGGGATTCAACCAGGTATTGGGCATAAACTGGGCCGGGCCCATTGCCCCTCCCCATTGAACCTTGCCTCCGTTGATAGAACAGGAAATCGGCGTTGTTTCCGCCTTCATTCCCAACTCTTCCGTAATTTGTAAAAATGCTTCCCACTGGCTCGACTGCATAACTTCCTTCCAGCCAATATCCGGATATTTGCAATATGAATGAGTGGAACAATTGCATTGCCCGACATTTTTTCCGATGGCTGATTCGGTCTGCAATAATCCCAATAAAAGAGCGGGCCGCACACCGGTTGCTGTTTCTACATATTTTGCCATGGCATAGGCCTCTTCATAGCTCGGCGCTTCTTCTTCTGAAACCTGCGCCAATTGGAATATTCTTTTTCTTATTTCGGACGCTTTCGCTTGAGTTTCTTTAAGGTAGGCCTGATATAAATCCTCTCTGCCTTTTGTTGTTTTCAAAATGGACTCCTGCTCTTGCTGTAGTTTCTGGCTCTCTTGTTTCTGTAAAATGTTAACCAAAACCACCTGCTCAAGCTCCCCCTTCTCTTTGGTAAGCGCTGTTTCTTCGTCTTCCAACTCAACCTTTAATGACTTAATGTGCCCCAATAATTCCTGGTTCTTTATATTCAACGCTTCCAGGGCCGCCAGCTCGTCAAAAAAATCAGACAATTCGTTCTCAGCCAGCATAATTTCCAAAAGAGAGCGCTGGTCCTGTTCGTAAATTGTTCTCAACAGTTCTGCCAGCTTTGATTTTGAATCTTCAATCTGCACTGCGCTTACTCCGATTGACGCTTGAGTGTCACTGATTTGCAAATTAAGGTCCTTAATCATCAAATTGCTTTTATAGATTTCATTATTCAGCCCGCTGATTTTATTTTTTAAAATAGAAATCTTATTTTGCAGGGTCTTGGCTTCTTTTTGCGTTTCATCCACTTTATCTTCATAATAAGAACTCTGCGATTGGTAGTAATCCAAACATTTATTAAGGGCCTCCTGGCATTGTTCCCGGGACAATGTTCCGCATCCGCCGTTGCTGTCGTCTAACAAGGTTTGGCAGGTTTTTGCCAAATCCTCTGCCCCGAAAACAAGAGCGCTCTGGTTGCATAAAGGATTGATGCCAGTGAGTATGGAAAATAAAAAAGACACCAATAGTGTCCCGCTCATTGCTGAAAAAATCTTGTTTTTGTGATAAATAATCATCATACAATATTCTATCACAAAACCCCTTTTTTGTCCCTTTTTTGTCCCTTTTTTGCTTGTTTAATCCTTTTCTTTTGACTCTTTTCCCGGCGCTTCCTTTTCTCCTCCTTCTTTTCCTTCTGCTTCCGCTTCCTCTTCTCCTTTCTTGACCATTCCTTCTATTTCTTCAATCTTCTCTTCAATCGACTTCTCTAATTCTTCCTCAACCTTGGTAGGCGCCGCCACCAAAACCAGAACCTCGTCCGGGTCTTTCAAAATTTCCACTCCCTCCGGCACCACCAAATCCTTCACAAAAATTTCCTTCCCGATGGCATCAAGGAATTCAATATTGACCCTGATTTCATCGGGAATATTGGTCGGCAATGCTTTTACTTCCAATTCTGAAACTGTCTTGATAATCGTTCCGCCCAGTTTTTTGACGGCTGGCGATTCCCCTTCAAGAACAAGCTCAACCGCCACTTCCACTTTCTTTTCAAGATCAGGGGCGTAAAAATCAACATGAGTTATTTTTCCGGAAACGCTGTCTTTCTGGATATCGTGGACCAAAACAGAATGATTTTCTTTTTTGCCTTTTATTTTCAAATCAATCAAGGCGTGCTCCCCGGCTTCGGCAAAAACCTTCTCAAATTCTTTCGCCTTTAAGACAAGCGGGGTATTTCCTATTTTCGGACCGTAAGCAACCGCCGGCAAAAAACCCTGCCCGCGCAGTCTCTCCGCTTTCTCTCCTTTTATTTCCCGCGATTCCGCGGATAATGAAATAATATCTTTAGAAACCATAGGCGCTGGCGCTAAATACGCTGACTACTGCCCGGTAAATAGGCATCAATTCCACCAGAAAAACGATGATTACGACAATCATCGCGATTATGGTCAAAGTGTCAATTATTTTTCCAATCATAATTTTGGGGGTGATAAAACGTGATAAAATCAGCGTTATAAAATTATAGAGAAATCCTAACACAATTCAAAAAATAAATCAAGAGCTCAAGCCAACGGCGCCGTCAGGCGCCGTTGGCTTGAGAATTCTATTTGAAAAAATTATTTTACTCGCTCTCTCCGGTGTTGCTTGGAGTTGACGCCGGCGGGACATTCTTCTTTTTTGAACACTTGCAAAATCCTTTGTTGATAAGAAGGACTGCCAAACCAACTGCCAATAATGCGATTATAACCCAATATATTACATCCATAGTTTTAAAAGTTTTTGAAAAATTATCTTGAATACCGCGACCTTTTGATATTTCTTTTTGAAAACTAAAACATTCTCATATATTAGCTCCGGCTCTCATAAGCGTCAAGTGGAGAACTTTTTGACCAAATCATAGACATCGCCGGCGCCCATAATAACCACCACCTCCCCTCCTTTAATATTATTTTCAATAAATCTTTTGGCTTCCGAAAAATTAGTAAGATAAAAAATCTCTTTGTCTTCGGCCCGCTCTTTTATCGCCTCGGCCAGCTTCAGAGAGTCCACTTTTCGCTTTATCTCCCCTTCCTCCCGGCCAACCACATCATATATGGGAAGCATAATTATCTTTTTTACTTCCGCCCCTGAAAACGCTTCAACCAATTTATCAAACAAGTAATAGGTGCGTTGATATTGATGGGGCTGAAACACCGCCCAAATTTCTTTTTCCGGCCACTTTTCTTTGGCAGAAGAAAGAGTGGCGCTAATTTCCGTGGGATGGTGGGCGTAATCAGAAACAAGGGTAAAGCCTTTTTCTCCCAGGTTTATTTCATAAATCTGAAACCGGCGCCAAGCCCCTTTGTAATCAGCAAGCGCTTTTAGAGATACTTCATCCGCTATGCCAAGGGCTCTCCCGGCCATCAATGCCCCCAAAGCGTTAGAGATATTATGTTTGCCCGGAATTTTCAGAATTTCCCTAAGCGCAAAGGACTCTTCCATCTCTAAATAATAAGGGATGATATTTAGATTTCTGGCGCTTAACGCCTCCTCGATTTTTCTGGCGTTTTCATCGTCATAATTTACCACTAAAGTTCCGCTCTCCGGCAAATGATTGACATAATCGCGGAAAGCCCGGAAAATATTTTCAAAATTGCCGAAATAATCAAGATGCTCCTCCTCCATATTGGTCAGCACGATTATGCTCGGCCAGTAATTAAGAAATGACACCTGGTATTCGTCTGCTTCAATCACCAAATATTTGGACGCTCCCAAACGAAAATTGCTGTCGCCGAATTCCGCCAACTTGGTCCCCAATACCACGGTCGGATCCAATCCGGCTTGGATTAGAATATTGGCAATCATGGCCGCGGTGGTGCTTTTCCCATGGCTTCCGGAAACCGCAATAGTAAAATAATCTTTGCTTAATTTTCCCAGCGCTTGGGGATAGCTGAACAATTGGACGTTCCTTTTCCCGGCTTCCGCAAACTCTGGATTGTCTTCGCGCACGGCCGGGCTATAGACCGCCCAATCCAATCCTGGCGCCAGATTTTTGGCTTTGTGCTGACCGATAAAAACCTTGGCCCCTTTTTGCTCCAACATTTCCGTGATTTCGGAAGAAACCAAATCCGAGCCGGAAACCGCCGCTCCTTTGGCAAGATAATATTGGGCGAGGGCGGAAACGCCGATTCCGCCAATTCCGATAAAATGAATTTTCATTATGTAACGCGAATTAATAACTAACTATTATCTCCGAGCGGTATTGATTCTAATATCGCGTATTCCGCCCCGGATCGCTTCAATTCGCTTTCCATCACTTCAATAGAATTCGCTTCAAAACTTAAACCTATTTCTTCGTTTATTTCCGGCCGTTCTGCCATCGCCCGGAACTCAAATGATTTAATCCTGGCAAGCGTGATATGAGGATGAAAAGAACGATTCTCTTTCTCTTTGTATTGATAGCTCGGCAAATTAAAAAGATTATTTTCCAAATCCAACTCCAGCTTTGACAACTCCATGCTTTCCTCCATTTCAATCCAGACCAATCTGGGCGGAAATTTTTTGGGCCCGCCGGCAACCCGCCCCGGGCGGGTAGCATTGCGGGCAAGCGGGCCATAGCAAATTTTTTTCAGCTTAATGCTGAAAGGATTATGAGAAACGCAAACGCGCTTTGCTGTTTCAATGGTTTCCACCAGCTGATTATCGTCCAAATTGCCTAAAAAATTCAAAGTGATATGCAAATTATCCCGGCCAACCCATTTGGCAGGAATTTTGTATTCTTTTTCAAATCCCAATAGCCGGTCTTTGATGTTTTCCGGGAAATTAATGGCAATAAAAACTCTATGCAGCATATAATTAAACTAGCTTAAAAAAATATATGATAAGTTTAATTTCAAGGTTCTGCCGAAGGCAGGTTCTTAATACTGAACGAAGTGAAGTATCAAGGTTCTGCCGAAGGCAGGTTCTTAATACTGAACGAAGTGAAGTATCAAGGTTCTGCCGAAGGCAGGTTCTTAATACTGAACGAAGTGAA
>JAHITK010000010.1 GCA_018817645.1 Patescibacteria group bacterium
CCTTATGCCACCACCACCACCTCTTTTGGAGAGATAGCCATTGGTTCAGCCGGGCAGTATCTTAAGGTTGATGCTGCTGGCACTGGTTTTACTTGGGGCACACCAGGCGGTTCCGGAGATGTCACTGATGTAGGCGATTGTACCGGAGGGGCTTGTTTTGACGGCACCTCTGATGGCGGAACATACCTTGATTTCTATGATGCAGAGGGAACAGTCAGATTAGTAACCGGTGATGTCGCAGATGGAATCACCATCACTCTGCCCACTGCCACCTCCACCCTTATCTATGCAGGAGGAGCTTTCCACGATGGGTTTTCTGACTTTGTAGCCGGAGAACACTTTTTACAATCAGCTATCACAGAGGTAGGCACTATTGCAACCGGAATCTGGGAAGCCACGGACATTGGAGTGGCCCACGGAGGAACCGGGCAGAGTTGGAACACCGTCGCCACTGGCTCTATCCCATATTTCTCTGCCACAGGCGTAATGGGAACTTTAGCATCAGCTACTTCAACTTATGTTTTAACCGCAAATGGTGTGGGAGTAGCACCAAGTTGGGCTGAGGCTGCTGGCGGAGGCCTATTTACAGACGGAGGTGATTTTTCATATCTAACATCTACTACTGATGATTTAGTCATTGGTGCGAATTCAACAAGTTCAGCTGCTATTTGGTTTGATGTCGGCGGGCAGATGATAAGGACCGGCTCCGGCGATTTAACTATTGATACTGCCGGCAATTTGATAGTAAGCGACATTATGGATGTAAATAATTATCTTGATTTGGATATTTCTTACGCTTCAGGATATGCCTTGGATGTGAACAATACCTCTGCATCGGGCTATGCGGCCAGATTTCAGGTTAATAGTTCTGATGTGATGACCATCGGCGACCCGAATGTGACCATTTCCAGTCCGCTTTCCATTGAAGCAGCAGGGGACACTGGCATTGCTTATGACCTGCAATTTACCAACCTCACTGCTTCATATATCAAATCCTACGCACCTCTTACTATTCAATCAGGGACAGACAACGACGCTTATGATTTGACTCTTAAATCAGCGGGCACAGGCAGTGTGGTTATAGCAGACGATTTATTGCCAGCCACTACTACAACCTATAATCTCGGTTCTGCCACTTATAAATGGAACTATCTTTACGCTGCAACCACCACAATCGGAGATTTGGTATTTGGCAATGAATTCAGAATAACAGAGGATTACGAATATCCAGAGGCATTGATATTTTTTAACGCAGTATCCCAGGAAATCGCTCGCTTAGATGAGAACGGTCTCTTTAGTCCGAGGGAATTGTTTGTAGATGGAGTTGTCAGTATTGGCACGACTAGCGCTTCGCGTTTTACGGTCCAAGGCCTTGGCACAAGTTCTACTTCTTCTGTTGTTAATATCCAAAATTCAGAGAATTCCACCTTATTATATATTCAGGACGACGGAAAAATTGGCATAGGGACGAGCAGTCCGACTAATATTCTGACAATCGCGCAAAATTCTGCCACTGATCCGATAGCTGATGCTTGGACAGTGTATTCCACCCCTGGCTCAAAAATTGTTTTAGGCACAGCAGATGACCAAACAGATGCCTACCTAGAAAAATTTAAGAATTTACCCGTATATAAATGGAAGAGAAGCGAAAACGAAGTTGAGAGATTGGGGGTATTGGCCAGCTCTTCAACGCCCTCGGAAATTCTTGCCTTTGACGCGGAGGGCAATATTCAAGGAATTGATCTCGGTGGCTATATCGGTTTTTTGCATGAAACAATGAAGGGTCAGCAGACCTTGATTGATGAATTACAAGAAACAGTATCTCTGCTTTCAGTTTCAGAAGATCCAACAACAGGACAAATTGTACAATTAGATATTACCCAACTCAAATCAAATCTTGCATCCATTGGCCTGATAGTAGACGAACAAGGAATTTTAACGGTTGATAAATTAAAGGCAGGAGAAGTAGAGGTTAGCAGGGGCGTGACTATGCAGGACAGGGCAACTGGAGAATATTATTGTATCTATATGGAAAATGGACAGATGAAGACAGACCTCGGAAACTGCGTTTCCGAAAATTCCAATTCACAATTTTCAAATTCCAATGACCCCACCCAAGGCGGGCAGGCAAATTCCAATGAATCAAATACGGAAGATGCCAATGGGACGACAACTTCGAGTCAACAGCCCGTGATTTATTATTATGACAACGATGGGGATGGGTATGGGACGCAGAATAATTTTAAGGAGGGAGGAAGCCAGCCGGCAGGATATGTGCCGAATAATCAGGATTGCGATGATTGGAGCGCAGAAGTCAATCCGGCAGCGGAAGAAATCTGTGATGACAACATAGATAATAATTGCAACGGAGTGATTGATGAGAACTGTCCTGTTGGAAATCCAAGCGACCAAATAGAGTCCACTTCGACAAGCTCAGGACAAGCCACTTCGACACCATCAACAACCGCCACTTCCACGCCGGCAACCGATGCGACCGCAACCACCACACCGTCATCAACGGCAGCCACAAGCACGAACGCGACAGAGTCAATAAATTTTTAACTTAAAATTTATAGCAAGGACTAATTCCTCCGGTCCTGATAAATTAGTCGTTGTCTGATATAATAGACATAAGTCCAATTTTTTAGACAATAATAGATAAAGACAATAATAAATAAAAATATGAAAAACATTTTTTTTAAAACTAATGCCCAAAAAATTCTAAGATTGCTTTTAGAGCACCCCGAAGAGTTACTTCTACCCTCAGAGATTAAAAAGGAAACAAAAATTAGTAGGGCAGGGATTCATTCTGCCTTGCAGGAATTATTTAAAAAGGGCTTAATTCAAAGAAAACAAAAAGGCCGGGCCTATATCTATCAGGTCCAATCAGAACTTCCAGCACTGAAACAAATTAAGGTTTTAGATTCTATAATGAAACTTCAACCCTTAGTCAAAAAGTTAAATTTTTCTATTGAGAAGATTATTCTTTTTGGGTCCTGTTCCAGGGGAGAGAATATTAAAGAAAGCGATATAGATTTATTGATAATCACTCACGATAAAATGGCAGTAAAGGAAAAGTTGGATCAATTCACAAAATTTTATTTGAAGCCAATAATCAAGACGCCGATTGAATTTATGGCTTTAGAAAAAAAAGACCCCGCTTTTTATACAGAAATAAATAGAGGAATAATTTTATTTGAAAAAAATCAAGAATGAACACTAAATTTAAAAATTATTTGGATAGAGGATCTATCAGGAAATTTTCACGTGGACCTGCTTTGGCGAAGAAAGAACTTGAAAACGCCGAATTAGATATTGACTCAGCAAAAGAAAGCCTCAAAAAAGAAAACTACAAATGGGCAACAATCCAAACTTATTATTCAATGTTTCATTCAGCGAGAGCCCTTCTTTATAGTAAGGGTTATCGCGAGAAAAGCCATATATGTTTGATTGAGGCAATTAGGAATTTTTATATTGAAAAAGGAGAGATAGGTTTTTGGTTGATAGAGACCTTTCAAAAAGCTAAAACAATGAGAGAGGAAGCTGATTATTATGGCGAATTTACAAAAGAGAATGCCGAAGATTTGATTAGTAAAGCCCAAGAGTTTTTAGTTAAAGCTAAAGCTCTTTTGTCCCAAGAGAAAGCCCCAGGTTTTACCCTGGGGTAGCGTTACTATCTTGAGTATAGCAAATCAGAAAAGATTGTCAACCCCGTTAGAAAACTAAACTGTGGAAAAGAGTTATTCTGAACAACCTTCTCTTTTCTAACGAGGTCAATAGCAATTTGTGAATAAAAAACGAGAGTACGAATATTACATCCACGCAAAGTCAATAATTGATAATCATTAAAATGATATCTGAGTATATTAAATGATATCTAAATATATTAAAGGAAGAGTTTATATCTTTATAGACGCTGAAAACGTATTTTACGCCCAGCGGACTGTGGGCTGGAAAATATCGTACGAAAAATTGATGCAATACCTTCGGCACGAGTGTGGTGAAAATATAAAGTGCTTTATTTATAGTGGCAAGAATGAATACAATACGAAACAACAGAAGTTTCTTGATATGTTAGAAATTAATGGTTATATCGTCCGCACTAAAGTAGTAAAGAAAATAAAAAACCATATTGGCGGTTATAAATGGAAAAATAATTTAGATATGGAACTTGCTTTTGAAATGGACGATACAAGAGACAAATACGATACGGCGATATTGATTTCAGGAGACAGCGATTTTGCTACGCCGATTGACAGAATTAAAAAGGCTGGCAAGCGAATTATCGTAATGTCTACAAGAGGGCATATTGCTAAAGAATTATTAGAGCGGGCGAAATTTATTGATTTACGTAAACTTAGAGATAAAATAAGTCAATAAAAATCTGGCGCTGCCCAAAGGCACGCCAGAGTGTTATCACATTTTCAGTATAGCAAATCAGAAAAGATTGTCAACCCCGTTAGAAAACTAAACTGTGAAAAAGAGTTATTCTGAACAACCTTTTCTTTTCTAAGGAGGTCAATAGCAATTTGTGAATAAAAAACGAGAGTACGAATATTACATCCACAGAAACACAATAATTAACTCGATATATCGAAATATCGATATGTCGGCGAAGCCATGGCAAGCATAAAAAGATTTGAGGATTTATTTCCGTGGCAAAGGGCGAGAGATCTTACGAAATTTATTTATTTTTTAACAAAGAAACCGAAATTTTTTAAAGATTATGGATTGAAAAATCAGATTGAAAGGGCGGCGGTTTCTGTTATGGCAAATCAGGCGGAAGGATTTTCAAGAGGTACGAAAATTGAATTGATTAACTATTTCTATATCGCCAAAGGTTCAGCAGGCGAAATCCAGAGTCATTTATATATTGCTTCAGATTTAGGGTATATAGATATGTCGGAATTTAGAAAAGCATATCAATTGGCAGATGAGTGTCAGAAATTAATTCAGAGTTTTGTAGACAAAGTTAAGGCGGAGGGAATGAGTGGGATTCAGTATAAACGGGTTTATAAAGAGGATCCGTTTAAGAAAGAATTGAGAGATAAGGGGATGGTAAGCACGATAAGTGGTCTGATGAAAAAAGAAGAGGCGATAAAACAAGGAATAAGTTTTCAAGAAATGTAAATATATCGATATATCGAAATGTTTAAATATCTGAATATCAACATCTCAAAATACCGCAAAAAGGCGGAGAAGAAAATAGCGCTTTTGATTGATATCAAAAACAAGAATATCAAGAAATGGCAAAAATTCTCCAAAAAACAAAAAATCCAATATGCTGGCGCTGGGTTTTTGATTTTAATCGCGCTACTCTCTCTTTCTTTTTATTTTTTTTATAACAGGTCAGCCGAGGCGGACTGGTTTGATGATGGATGGCATTACAGGCGGAAACTGACTTTTAATAATGCGAGCTCAACCGAAAATTTGGCGAATTTTCCGGTTTTAGTGAGTTTGAATTCCTCAAGAATTGACTATTCCAATACCCAAGATTCCGGTCAAGACATTCGTTTTACCGACCCTAATGGAATAATTTTAAAATATGAAATTGAAGAATGGAACGAGTCAGGCACCAGCACAGTTTGGGTGAAAATCCCCCAAATAGACGCGGGCTCAACCATTGATTACATATATATGTACTACGGCAACCCGGACGCCTCTGACGGCCAAGATATGGAGAACGTCTGGGATTCTGATTTCAAGATGGTGCAACACTTACAAGAGGCGTCAACTTCAACGGACGCCTACGTAGATTCTACTTCCAACAACTATGACGGAACCGCTACTTCCAGTTTTGCCGCGGCGAATTTAGATGCAACTGGAAAAATTGACGGCGCAAATGATTTTGACGGAACAGACGATTGGATAGACATAGGCGCCTCGTATGATGGCGTAAAAACAGTGGAATTTTGGATAGAGGCAGACAATACCACCAAGGATATAATTGACCTCAATGGCAGCGCATATATTTCTGTAAGCAGCGGAAACGCCACTACCACCGGTTTTACCAGCCCGACGATATATGTGAACGGAGTCGCAACCACTACAATAGATACGACTTGGCGCTATGCAGCAGTGACCACTGGTACGGGATTAAATGCCAGCGATTTAGATATAGGAAGAAGAGAGGGAGGAACTTATTTTGACGGGATTATTGATGAGGTTCGCATTTCCAGTGCTGCCCGCTCGGGGGAGTGGATTGAGGCGCAATATAAATCAATGACAGATACATATATTACCTATGGTTCGGAGGAAAATCAGGAAGGAGCGATAGTGGTTTGGCATTTTAACGAGGGCTCGGGCTCTGTTGCCTATGATGATTCTAATTACGATAATGACCTTTCAATATCCGGCGCTTCTTGGATAACCGGCAAATTCGGCAATGCCTTAAGCTTTGACGGAGATGATGTGGCTTCCACCTCCGATGCTGCGAGCTTGGATATGGGAACGCAGGATTGGTCAATTTCCACTTGGCTTAAAACCAGCGCCTCTGCTACCTCTACGATTATTGAAAAATCAGGGAGTTCTGTTGCTTGGCTTGGAACATGGTCAAAAAGAATAGAAATTACCGCAAGCAACACTAATGTTGACAATGACTTAACGCAATTCCCAGTATTATTGAAGCTGGGCACTTCAGTTGGCACGAACAGCGCAGATGTTTCCGCCGTGTTTGATGAATTACAATCAGACGACAATCGAACCAAAATTGCTGTCACAAAATCAGATGGAACAACGGAACTTTATGTCGAAATTGAGAAGTGGGATGATGCAAATGAACAAGCAGTCCTATGGGTAAGCAGAAGCGGTTGGGTTTTAGACGCAGACGCCCCTACCACTCTATACTTATATTATGATTCCAGCCAAGCAGATAATACCATTTATGTAGGAGATGTGAATTCTACACCTGGGGCTGCGGTGTGGGATGCGAATTATAAAGGGGTTTATCATTTAGGAGAAGCCGTAAATACAGATGCTGGGGGTTACAAAGATTCAACATCAAATAACAATGATGGCACTGGCGTAAGCATGGCCCTTACTGCCCCATCTGCCAAGATTGGCATTGGACAAGAGTTTGATGGCACTGCTGATTATATTACATTGCCATTTACATTAGCCACTCCTTATGCTCTTGAAGTGTGGGGGAAGCCAGATTCGCTTGCCCTTGGAGCAGTCTTACTTTCCCAAGCATTAACAGATACCACTGGAGGCGGCGTGGCTATGGGTTATTACAACACATCAAACGAGATTTTGGTTGGAAACAACACATTAAGAAGAGGATTATCTGGCATTAGCACATATCTTACAGCAGGAACTTGGCAATATTGGGTTGATGTGGTTGCCGCAAATAATAATATTATATTTTACCTGGATGGAGTAGATAAAGGAACTGGCACCGCGGTTAATTATTGGTCAAACGATTCAGGAAAAGCCACGATTGCCGCAAGATGTGTTGGTGCTGCGTATAGTCGCTTCTTCGATGGTTCTATCGACGAAGTCCGCATTTCAAACACTGCTCGTTCGGCTACTTGGATAAAAGCCAATTACTATACTCAAACAGATGGGTTGGTGAGTTGGGGGAGTGAGGAACAAAAACAAGGATATAAACTTGAGGCATTGGCAAGCGGGGTAGTGCGAGCAACTATTGCCTCTGCAACAACTACTTTAACTGTTGACTCTTCAAATACGGTAA
>JAHITK010000011.1 GCA_018817645.1 Patescibacteria group bacterium
AGCGGCAGCGAAAGCGAGAGCGGCAGCGAAAGCGAGAGCGGCAACGGCAGAGGCATCACCTGTCATAGACAGTGTGATGAAGAATGCCGCCAGAACCAGGGCCGTAACAATCGCTTGCCAGAGAATCATCTTCTTCATCCTTCCTCCTTTGTCGAGATCATCAAGACCTCTCCTTTCCGAATATCTATACTATATCACACTATTTTAATCTTGTCCAGCCCCAAAACCAAAAATCGCCTTTCGGGCGACAAAAAACTATTGGGATGACAAATGGGGCGAAAAACTTATAAAATCTATCTTAATCTCTTGCTAACCTTTGTCCAAATAATTTTATGAATAATCTCTGGGTTCAACATTTTCTTATTTTTAACGCACTCTATCACGTTATATTCTCTCGGAAAAATCCTGGCTGCCAGCAAGTATGATTCCATTGTTTCTCGCAAGTGTTTCAAATCCCTTTCGTGAATATCCCTTTTCCTATTACCTAAATACCCTAACCTTTTACGCGCCTTAATTTTATCGCTGATTCTCGGGGATAATTTATAGGATAACTCCGGAGTGTTTTTTAAGATAAAAATAATATCCGGCTTTGGGATACCAAATAAATCATATTCTAAGTTATAAAGCCAGTTAAAATATTCTAATCTTTTTTTCTTATCCCGGATTTTCCCTCCCTGATGCCCGATATTAGAAGAAACATAGCGGTCAGCAATGACTATTTTCCCCTGACCTAAAAACTTTCTAATTTTAAAAGAAGCGTCATATCTGTCACAGGCGTAAAAAACAGAAGCCCGGTAGGACCCCACTTGTCTTGATGAGCCGTATTTCCCATTAAGATACTCCTCTATCATTCCAGCGGATTTTTTTCCATATTGTGGAAAGTCAATTTTTGCCGCCGAAAAACCGGCTTTTCTAAGTTCTTTAGCCAAAAGTTTGGTTTGAGTTGATTTCCCCGAACCATCCAAGCCCTCAAAAACGATAAATAACGACGAATTCACTTTTCCTTTTTTCATATTGCCCTATTTTAACATTTTGTTTCTGTAAAGCAAAAATCTGTTGGAAAACCCAACAGATTTTTGCGAAAATGATAATTTATGCGCGGGCGATGGGATTTGAACCCACGATCTCTGCCGTGACAGGGCAGCGCTTTGAACCGGACTGAGCTACGCCCGCATATTCTTTTTTTTATGCCGGTGGAGGGATTTGAACCCCCGACACAAGGATTATGATTCCTCTGCTCTTGACCACTGAGCTACACCGGCCGGCTACAACAATACAAAACATGTCGCGGGGCCTGGAATTGCACCAGGGTCTGGGGCTTCTGTTATACTTCTTGTTTCCAAGAAGAATGGACTATACCATCCCCGCCCTCTATGCCTGCTGAATATTTAATTCGGTAATTCAATCCTATTAAGAATTGAGAATTGAAAACTAAATTAATTTATTCCGCGAGCTTAGAGGGCGGGGTTCCCATTATAGTCTCTGAACCTTCCCCGCCCCCTATACACACAGAATTTTACAGAAGCGCGCTCCAAAATCCACAGAGAATTGAAGCACTAATTGTTTTTCTATGTGCTTAGGGGGCGGGGCTTGGCTGCTGATTGCCAAATCTTCTTTTTTTTCAAACAATCGCGCCTATCCTTTCGGATTACGCTGTTGTAAAAGAAGCTCTAATGGTTTTCCAGCAGTTTAGGGAATTTTCCACAGAACATTACTGTCCTGGGTCACACTTTGGATATGAGACCCCCGAGATACTACTTCTCTACCCCGCTCTAATCAATTTAACAATTAAACAAGTAAACAAACGCTTCGCTTAAGCAATTTAACAATTCAAGGAGCGATTGTTTATTAACCTTTGTTATGATAACTCACAAACGAAAAAAAATCAATCCCACCTCCGCTAACGCTACGGGGGGGCTTGCTCGCCTGCCAAAGGCAAGGAAATTGGGATTTAATTTAATTTACTTCCCCCATCTCCTTGAGCGCTTTTCCATAAATGCCCACTAACTCTTTCGCTCTCTCTTGGGTCAATATCGTCTTGGGATTACCGAGCATTTTTTCCAAGACCCTTTTAACTTCCATAATTTCATCAAAATTGGAAATTGATTCCGACGACAGTTCCTTGCCGTATTTCGCCATCATTTTAAAAAATATTTTATCCGCGTCAATCAACGCCAACTTGTAATTGAGTTCTCCCTTGCTTTCCAGCCGGTCTAAAACCCTTTCCCAGTCGGTCCTCTCAACTCTGCCCTGCCTTAAATCCTCTGTCTCGGATGGTTCCGGCGCCTGCTCTTCTTTTTCTTTTTCTCCAAGGGGAAATTCCTCCTCCTGCTCCTTGCGCGCCTCTTTCAATAATTTCTTTTTTCCTTTAACTGCGCTCGGACCGTAATTTCTCCTCCAGTATTTATAATCCTTCCAATCATCCAGACATAAATGGCGAAGATAGCTCGTGGTAAATAAAAAATAGACAATCGCGCCAAAAAACAGAATGGAAAAGATAATCACCACCACTTTAAGCGGCAAAAGCGCTCTCTGCAGTTCCGGAGAAACGATGATATTAAGAATGTCTTGGAGTAATTTCATTTTCAAAATAATTAGCGGCGCTGAAAAGCAAATCTTCTTTGAAAGGCGGAGCAATGAATTGAATTCCGATTGGCAAATTGCCTGATTTGCCTGCGGGAACCGATATTGCCGGCAGCCCGGCTAAATTGGCGGGAACGGTTAACAAGTCGGCCAAATACATTGACAACGGATCATCCAATCGGTCTCCAAGCTTGAAAGGCAAAGTCGGCAAAGTGGGCGCAAGAATCAAATCCACTTTTTCAAACGCTTTCTTAAAATCTTCCACGATTTTAGTCCTCACTTTCTGGGCGCGCAAGTAATAAGCGTCGTAATAGCCGGCAGACAAAACATAGGTGCCTAACATTATTCTTCTTTTTACCTCATTCCCGAAATATTCGGCCCGGGTGTTCACATAGGTATCTAATAATTCATCTCCTGGCTCTGACATTCCGTATCTTATGCCGTCATAACGCGCTAAATTACTGGAAACCTCGGCTGGCGTGATAATATAATAACACGCCACGCCATAACCGAGATGAGGCAAGCTTAATATTTCAAACTTAATTCCGCTCTGCTTTAATTTTTGAATTGAGGCCTCCAAAACATCTCTTACTTCTTTCTGAATCCCTTGGCCGGAACATTCTTTTGGCAAACCAATCACCAAATCCTTAATTGGCTTGTCGGTTGCTCCGTATTCCCGGCCCATTTCGCAGCTCGTTGAGTCCATTTCATCCCTTCCTTTTATTATATCAAATAAAATCCTGGCGTCCTCGGTATTTTTGGATAAAGGGCCTATCTGATCCAGAGATGAAGCCATCGCTATCAGCCCGTATCTGGAAACCGCCCCGTAGGTTGGCTTCATTCCCACTATCCCGCAAGCGGACGCGGGCTGGCGCACCGAGCCGGCCGTGTCAGAGCCAAACGCCCCAACACACATATTCGCGGCTACAGCAGCAGCCGAGCCGGAAGAAGAGCCGCCGGGCGCGTACTCTAAATCATTGGGATTCTTGGTCGGCCCATAAGCCGAATACTCTCCGGAGGCGCCCATAGCAAATTCGTCCAAATTGGTCTTACCGACAATAATCGCTCCTGCTTCCTTGAGTTTTTTGACAACAGTCGCATCATAAGGGGCAATGTAATTATCTAAAATCTTAGAGCCGGCAGTGGCCCGCTTCCCTTTAACTAAGATATTATCCTTAATTGCCACGGGAACTCCGGCCAAAGGCGGCAGTTTTCTTTTGGCAGAAACCATAGCGTCAATTGTTTTTGCCTGCTCTTTCGCCTCTTTTTCAAAAACCGAGATAAAAGCATTGATTTTTTTCTCTTTCTTTGAGATGTTGTCCAAAAAACCGTCAATAATTTCTTGGCCGGAAAACTTTTTGCTTTCTAGCCCCTGGACAATTTTTCCAATGGTCAGGGAAGATAAGTCCATAGTTAAAATATTGGCTTTACTTTTACAAACCTTCCCTTTTTGTGAGGGGCGGCCTTGATAAGCTCGTCAGCCAGTTCATCGCTCGACGATTTCGCCTCATCAAGCCGGGTAATATTTTTCAAATTAACAGAGTGGCTGGTAGGGCTGACATTTTCAATGTCAACCTCTTTGAGCTTATCGATATAATCCAAAATAGCCGAGAGGTCTTTTTGGAATCCCTCCAGCTCTTTTTCCGTGAAATTTATTCTGGCCAATCCTGCGATATGCTTAACTTGTTCGAGGTCAATCATAATAAATTTTATGATTGTTCGCCCGGTTGACGCGGGGGCGCAAACTCTTCTTTTTCCGATAAAACATCTTCCAGCTGGTCAATATTTTCCAGCACCATCCCGGCGCCCCTGACCACTGCAGTGAGGGGATCTTCAATAATTTTAGTCGGTATTTTGGTTTCTTTGGAGATTAATTCATCTAATCCTCTTAACAGCGACCCGCCTCCGGCCAGGAAAATTCCCCGGGTCATTACATCTGCCACTAATTCCGGCGGAGTCGCTTCGATCGTATCTTTTATGGCATTAACGATTTGCCTCACTGATTTTTGAAGAGCCATCCTGATGCTGTCTTCACTCACTATTACCTCTTCCGGCAATCCGGTAATCAAATTCCTTCCTCGAATCGGCATCTCTGCCTTGCCATTTTTGCCGGACTTGGTTCCTTTGCTGGAATAGATAGAGCCGATCTTGATTTTTACTTTTTCCGCGGTGCGCGAGCCAATCAACAAATGATATTCTTCCTGACTGAAATCAATAATATCCTGATCAAGCTTGTCGCCCGCAATCTTCAAACTTTGGGCAAGGACTATCCCGCCCAGAGATATCACCGCGATATCGGTCGTACCACCTCCGATATCAACAATAAAATTTCC
Source organism: Patescibacteria group bacterium (assembly GCA_018817645.1). Classification (GTDB taxonomy): domain Bacteria; phylum Patescibacteriota; class Minisyncoccia; order Minisyncoccales; family PEYH01; genus PEYH01. The sequence continues at coordinate 4,917 of JAHITK010000011.1, forward strand.
GCCGGGCTCTTGAATCGGCAAACGCGCCCCTATGGCAGCCGCAATTGGCTGTTCGATTAAATAAACCTTTCTGGCACCGGCGTTCTTGGTAGCGTCCCGAACCGACTTTTTCTCCACCTCGGTGAGACCGCAAGGAATGCCAACGATTACTCTGGGCCTTGGAAAAACAACCCGATTTTTATAAGCGCCTTCAATAAAATATTTAAGCATTTGCTCGGCTATCTCAAAATCCGAGATTACGCCTTTAACCAGAGGCCGGCTGGCAACAATATGGGTCGGGGTTCTGCCTACCATTCTCTTGGCTTCCTGGCCGATGGCTAAAACCTGCCCTGTTTTTTGATTAATCGCCACCACCGACGGCTCGGTGATGACAATCCCCTCTCCTTTCACATAAGCAAGGGTGGTGGCTGTTCCCAAATCAATGGCAATATCTTTCTTTAATTTAGAAAAAGGATTAAACATAATCGGAAATTAAAAGTTAAAAGTCCAAATCTAAATCTTTAAGTCCTTAATTTTAACAATCTTGACTGGCTTTTTGCCCCTCTCTTTAAGTTCAACGCTGTCTTTCTCCAGGGTTTTCTCGCTCAGCACAATCCTCAAAGGAATGCCGATCAAATCCGACTCAATTAATTTCTGCCCAGGGCCGACATCTATCCTGTCATCGTATAATACTTCAACGCCTGATTTTTGTAAATGGCTATAAATCTTCTCTGTTTGCTCTTTTATTTTCTTATTCTTGAGGTTTAGGGGCACTAAATGAACCGCATAAGGAGCCACTTCTTTGGGCCAGATGATGCCGCTGTCATCATGATTGGCTTCAACAATAGTCGCCATAAGCCGTCCCACCCCGATGCCGTAGGAAGCCATAATAACCAATTTCTTTTTGCCGTCCTTATCGATAAACGACAAATCAAAGGGTTCAGAATATTTTGTGCCTAAGGGAAAAATATTGCCGACTTCTATTCCTCTTGATTGCTTGAGTGTTGCTTTGCATTTCGGGCATTTGTCACCTTCTTTGCTTTTCGCTATTTCCTTATTCTGGGCGAAATCGCACTTTGGACAATAAATAACCGTATCCTCTCCAACCGGCGTCAGGGATTGAAACTCATGAGTGAAAGAGCTGGTGAATCCTTCGCCCGAGGCCTCTACCATTTTAACTGACAGCCCGCACCTCTTAAAAATCTTCAAATAACTCTTTGCCACCTTGAAATAATAATTCTGAAAATCTTTCTCATCAGGATGGAAGCTGTACAAATCCTTCATCGCGAATTCTCTGGTCCGCAAAAGCCCGCCGGCAAACCTTATCTCGTTCCGGAATTTGGTTTGAATTTGAAATAAATATAACGGCAAGTCCTTGTAGGAAGCTATTCTCTCCTTGACGATTTTTGCCATTACCTCTTCGTGGGTTGAGCCAAGGGCAAATTCTTTGTTATGGCTGTCTTTAAGCTTATATAACGGGGGCAACATCGCATCCCACCGGCCGGTCTTCTGCCAGATCGCTTTGGGATGCATCATCGGCAGAAAAACTTCCTGTCCGCCAATCTCAAGCATCTCCTCCCTGATAATCTGGGCCACCTTTTGATGAACGCGCCAGCCCAAAGGTAAGAAACTATAAATGCCTGAACCAAGCTGGTCTATAAAATCGCCTTTGTATAAAAATTTATGGGAAACCGCCTCGATATCGTTAGGAATCTCTTTTTTGCTGCGATAGAAAAGTTTTGATTGGAACATATTGTTTAGAATAATATATCTTTAAATTGTATTATGTCTTTAACAGTAATGACAAGGAACAGGGCCAGCAGAAGAAACATCCCAAAAGCATTGACCGCCCGCTCAACCCTCGCTGGCGCTCTCTTCTTGAAGATTGCCTCGTAAATCACGAATACTAACCGGCCGCCGTCAGCTGCCGGAATCGGCAAAATATTGATAACCGCCAAACCAAGAGAAATGGCGGCGATGAAATAAAATAATTGCCAAGCTCCGCCAGCCATGCTTAATTTGGTAAAGGCCAAGATTCCGACCGGACCGGAAAATGAAGCAGAGAGCGGTTGGATATTTCTTTCGACTATGGAAATCTTTATCAAATAACCAAGCGCGCTGAAGGTGAAATGACTGAGATTCAAGGTATGTAATATGCCGGAGAGCGCCTGGTTGGGAATCCCCTCGTATGAGAGACGGCTGACATCCCCGAGCATCACCCCGATGGCTCCGCTGTTCTCCGGAGGATTGACTCTCGGCACAAGTTTAACAACTCTTTCGCTCGGATGATGGGCGTTGGTGAGGCGAAGCGCAATCTCTTTTCCCCTGTTTTGGTCAATAAAGTTAATAAGCTCGTCTGAATTTGAAAAATACTCTCCATTACCCGCGATAACCACGTCAAATTCGTTTAGGCCCGCTTCTTGAGCCGGCGACCCGTCTAAAATTTCCGAGATCATTGGATAATCGGTCTGCTGGCCGAAAGGAAAACGGTAATCAAAAAATTGCCCCTGAAAAGTTTGAAAATTATGGAATCCTAAAAGGAAATAAAACAGGATAATCGCCGCCAGCAAGTTGGCTCCGATACCGGCCAGAAGTATCCCGGCCTTAATCCTTGGCGGCTTGGCGCCAAAACTGTCAGAGTCCTTGAGCGCTTCTTCATCGGAATTTTCTCCGTATATTTTTACAAAACCGCCAAAGGGAATCCAGTTGACAGAATATGTTACTCCTCTTATCTTTTTCCCCCAAATTCTGGGCGGATAGCCGATGCCGAATTCCTCAATTCTCACCCCAGACCTTTTGGCAACCATAAAATGCCCAAATTCGTGAGCAAGAATGACAAAGCTGAAAATAAGAAGGAAAACAATTATGACTAAAAACATAGGTTAAAGTAATTTTCAATTTTCAAACACCAATTTTCAATGAAACCTCAAATCCCAATTTTCAAGATATTTGGAAATTCGTAAATTGGAATTTCATTGAAAATTGTAAATTGTAAATTGTAAATTATTCTAAAATTTCTTTCTTTTTGTGGTCTCTAATCTCTTCTATTTTTTTGTGATATTCATCTATTACCTTCTGAAGCTCGTCTTTGGCCCTGAATTTATCATCTTCTGAAATCGCTTTTTGGTTAAATTGCTCCTGGATTTCTTTCCAAGTGTCGTCCCGCCACCTTCTTAATGTCTGATATGATTCCTCCGCTTTCTGGGAAATCTGCTGGATAAGTTTTTCGCGAAACTCGCCGGTGAGGGGCGGTAAATTAATCCTGATAGCCCGGCCGTCAACTATGGGAGGAGTGCCTAAGTCCGCCTGCATCAACGCCTTTTCAATAGCCCCGAGATACTCGTTGGTCCAGGGCTGAATTAAAATCTGCCTTGGCTCCGGACAAGAAATACTGGCTAACTGTTTTATCGGAAGTTTAGAACCAAAACAATCAACCACTATGTCCTCAACCAAAACCGGACTGGCAGTGCCGGAACGGACCTGCTGCATCTCCTTCCTAAAAAAATCCGCCACTTTATCAAGCTCTGTTTTAAGATTCTCAATAATTTGCTTGTACATATTTTTAATCTAATAATTTAAGGATTTCGCTTTCGGCATCATACTCATAATCTCTAACGTTTTCAATAGTATCGTATTGTCCAGTCTCAAGATTCCAATCTCTTTCTGATACTACAGAAAAAAATAATTTACGATCTTCAAAATGAACCTTGCCAATTATGCGCCCATCCAACGATTCGTTGTTATCCAGTTCTAAAACTAACCTGAGATTCTCTGGCTTACCATATTCGCTTACAAAAATACCGTTAGTGCCTCCTCCCCCAAACCAATCTGGCTCGCTAACTATGGCCAAAAGTTTATTATCAGAAGACCACAATATATTATAATATATACCGATATCTCCGTAATAAATATAATGTCCTTCGGTAATATTGATCCCGCTATCAATATCTATGATCCCACTCTTAATCTCGTCATATCCCGATTCACTGTAATAAACAAAATTTCCATCAGGCGAAATATTAATAAACTCAATCTTTCCTCCTATGGATGCAAAAATTTCAGAAGTAGAATAAAGAGTCTTGTCTTACCCTTGTTTGATTATCCCTAAAGTTTCTACATTAGTCTCCCCTTCAACATATGCCAAATCAACCCTAATTCCTTTTCCTATATAAACAATAATGTCAGTTGGCCCGTGATACCAAACTTCTTTTATTTTATCGCTTGATGCTTCGAAAATATCAAAGCCTTGTTTTTTTGCAGATTCAAGGCCATCCAACCTCTGTAAAAATTTTTCATCAGATAAATCAAGTTCTTTTAAGTCGCCCCATTCGCCCGGGTAATCAAACTCTGCCATAGACACTGCTGGCGGCCAAAACTGCCAAACCAGAACCCCTGCCGCGACCACCACGACTGCCGAAAAGATGAGAAAAATTAGTTTGTTGGTCATAATTCTGGAGTTAATTGTTTAAACTTCTATTTTCCACACTTTTTTCTATTGACAAAAAATCCTGTCCTGCTATACTAATAATAGTTTAACAGAACCGTCTCGGCTTGCCGAGACGGGTTTTTTATTCTCGCCGCGCCACGTGTTCCTTAATGTCCTCTAAATAAATAACGTCTGATGCTTCTAACTTCAACTCCCAAGAAATAGTTTTCTTAGAAGAGAATATCACCACTTTTTCGCCAACGTCTTTAAGTTTCTTGACAAGATAGCGGAAATCGCTGTCGCCAGTAAAAATTATAATTTCGCCTATCCTCGCTTTATCTAAAAGAATATCAGTGGTTATTTCGACATCCACATTGGATTTATAAATAAAATTTGTTTTATAAGTTTTAAAAAGAATTTCGTTATCATAAATTCTAATCTTTTTTAGGGCTTTGGTAAACAGATTAAACCCTATCGCATCCAAATATCTCAAATATTTCTGCATCTTTTCGTCTCCCTCCTTAACCCCTACATAATATCTCCATTCAACAACTTCTCTGCTTGGCTCAATATAACCTTTCATCTTTTTCCAATCAATAGACCATCCTAACTTTTTTTGGGTGTAAAAAACATTCGCCCCGTCAATATAAATTTTGGTTTTTAATTTATTCATTGACATCCCTTATATTAAAAAACTCTTTCATTCATAAACCAAACCCCCCGAGATCAAAAGATGTCGGAGGGGGGGTTAATGTATTAAGTTTACCAAATCCAAAATCCTTGTCAAGTTCTTTTATTTTTTCGATGCTTTGTATATGCATAATTATTAAATTTTCATCAGGAGGACTTCGAGGGCTAATCTGGGATTGGTATTGGTGGTTTTAATGACAAATCCTATTTTTTCAATAAGCCCAATAATGCTTCTTATTTTAGTCTTGGAATAATTGCCTTTCGCAGGCATAAAATTGTTCTTTTCTTTCCCCAGTCCCTCTAACAAAAGCTCCCGGAAATAACTCAGCCAGACATCCAGCGCGCAATGCATTTCTCTGGTATCTTTGGAAAGCGCCTCGGCATACCGGAAACGAGAACTTAACGGCGCTTTTGAAAGCTTCACAATTTCCATTATCCGCCTTTTTTGTCGCTCGGCTGTCTCCGGATTTCTATAATATTCCATCGCCAATCCGGGTCTGCCGAAAGAAAGCCAAGAAACTTCTTCCGCTAACTTTACCGGAACCTTATTCTTTATGAGCGATTCCTCTATGTGTTTCGGTTGAAGCAAATCAAATCTTATTAGTTGGCACCGGGAAACGATTGTTGGTAAAAGCTGATTTGCCTGTTCGGCAATCAGAATTATCACTGCCTTGCCTCTCGGCTCTTCCAATATTTTCAAAAGAGCGCCTTGCGCATCATAAGTCATTGCTTCTGCGCCGTCTATAATCGCTGCCTTATAGCCCGAATCCGAAGTAGAAAGCGAGAGTCCTGATTTTAGCTCCGTTATCTTATCGATGCGGACTGCCAAATTTCCCGCTGCATCGTCCTCTTTTCCCTCCGGCGGTTCTGGTTTCAAAATAAATAAATTCGGATGGACGCCGCTCTCAAACCCGTGACAACTCTGGCATTTTCCGCATGACTCTGTATCAGAATGATGGCAATTCAGCAATTTTATAAACTCCATGGCAACCGTTCTTTTCCCGATGTTAAGCGGTCCGTAAAACAGATAAGCATGAGCTACCCTATCATTCTTAATGCATCTCTTGAGAAATTCCCATTGTTTATTGTGGCCAACCAACCTCATAAAAACGTAAAATTTAAAATGTAAAATGTAAAACAACAATGTAAAGCGTAAAACAAAAAGTGAAATTTGATTTTGAATTTTAAGTTGTTATTTTGCGCTTTACGCTTTACATTTTGCGCTTTTATTATTTCTTGCTCATTATGCTCCGCTTATAAACATCCAGATTCTCCAAGACCGCTCCTGTTCCCTTGGCGACGCAGAAAAACGCCTCATCTGCCAAGAAGCAAGGCACCCCGGTCGTCTTGGCTATTAATTGGTCAAGGTTTCTTAATAATCCTCCTCCGCCGGAAAGCACCATCCCTTTATCCATAATGTCAGAGGCCAGCTCAGGCGGAGTATCCCGCAGAACCAGTTTAATGGCTAAAATAATCTCTTCCAAAACATCTTGAATCGCCTCGCATACTTCATTGGAAGAAACTTTAATGCTTCTGGGCAGGCCGGAAACCAAATCCCGGCCCCTGATTTCTATGAATCTCTCTTTCTCTTCGGGAACGGCTGTCCCTACTTTTATTTTTACCTCTTCCGCGGTCTGCTCTCCGACTGCCAGATTGTGCTTCTTTTTAATATACTCGCTTACCGCAACATTCATTTTATCTCCGGCCACTCTGATAGAATTGAAGGTGACAATTCCGCCTAAAGATATCACCGCCACCTCGGTGGTTCCCCCGCCTACGTCAACAATCATATGGCCGGAGCAGGTGTGAATCGGGATGCCCGCTCCGATGGCTGCCAGAATCGGCTCTTTGGCAATATAGGCGTTTTTGGCTCCGGCCAGAATAGCTGCCTCGATAACCGCTCTTTTCTCAGTGGAGGTGATTCCCGCCGGCACGGATATTATCAAATCCGGCTTCACAAATTGGTATTTTGGCTTAACTTTCGTGATAAAATATTTCAACATTGCTTCGGTTATCCGGAAATCAGCAATCACTCCGTCTTTAAGGGGCCGAAAAACCGTTATAGTTTCCGGAGTTCGGCCGGTCATTTCCTTTGCTGCCTGACCAACCGCTAAAATCCTGTTCTCGCTCACCTCAACCGCCACCACAGAGGGCTCGGTCAAAACCACCCCTTTCTTGGGGATAAACACAAGAGAATTACATGTTCCAAGGTCTATGCCAATTTTGCGGATAAACATATTTATAAATCCAAATGACAAAATTCAAATGACAAATCAAGCCCAAAGCTCAAAATCCAAAAATATTATTATTTTGACATTTGGATTTTGACATTGATTTGACATTTGAGCTTTGGATTTTGGATTTTAACTTATTGTTTTGCGTTTTTCGTTTTACGCTTTACGCTTTCACTCGTTTGATGTCTGCCCCGAGTTTCTGCAATCTCTCCTCAATTCTCTCATACCCTCTGTCTATCTGATAGATATTATTTATAACTGTTTCTCCTTTGGCAATCAATGCCCCGACCAACAAAGACGCTCCCCCTCTCAAGTCCGGCGAATCAACAGTCACTCCCCGAAGGACCGTAGGCCCATTAATAATCGCCCGATGCGGGTCGGCAAAAATTATCTGCGCCCCCATTTTATTCAGTTCGCTTAAATATCTTAGCCGGCCGTCATATAGAGGGTCGTGCAATAAGGTTGTTCCCTCGGTCTGGGTTGCCAAAACCCCGAATAACGGCAAAAGGTCGGTCGGTATGCCGGGATAAGGCATTGCCTGGATCTTTCCCATTTTAAAACTTGCCCAGGGCTTTACCCTGACCTTATCTTTTCCGATTATCTCTACGGGCAAGCCAAAATCCTTCAATCGCTTTAAAGGAAATTCCAAGTATGAAATCTCCACATTTTTGACAATGATATCGCTTCTGGTGGCTGCAGCCATCAAAATAAAGGTTCCGGCCTCTATCGGGTCATTGAGAATCTTATGCTTTGCCCCGGAAAGCTTCTTTCTGCCGACAACAGAAAAATTATGAGAGCCGAATGCCTTAATCTCAGCCCCCATCTTATTTAAAAATTTGACTAATTCCTGGGTGCTGTAATCGCAATCTGCCGCTTTGATTATCGTTTTCTTGGGGAGGGCGCTGGCAAAAATAAGGGCATTTTCAGTGGCGGTTACGCTGAACTCGTTCAGGATTATCTCGTCTGCCGGCTTATTTTTAAACTCTAAGCGGAAATATTCCGCCTGTTCCGTCACTTCTTCCCCGATTTTGACTCCCAACTGGGAAAAGGCGTCCAAGTGGGTTGAAATCGGCCTGGCGCCGATAACGCAACCTCCAGGCTGGGCAAATCTTATTGTCTTGCACCGGGTCAGTAAAGGCCCTAAGAGCAAAACAGAACCTCTTAATTTAGAAACCAACTTTTGATTGATTTTTTTGGCGTCTATGGGGGACTTCTGCCTGAGGCGCAAGGTCCTCTTTTTAATCCATTCTACTTCTTTGCCCAGTCCCTCAAGTATTTCTATTAAACAAAAAACATCCTCAATTAGAGGAACATTGTCTATAACGCATTCTTCATCAGTAAGCAGGGTGGCAGTCAAAATAGGAAAACAGGCGTTTTTGGCGCCCCTCGCTTCTATCGTTCCCCTTAAACGTTTTCCCCCATTGATTATGAATTGCTCTGCCATAACATAACTATTTTTATCCTACCCTGAAACCAAAAAATTAGCAAGTTCAGCAAGGTTGTGTTAGAATAAAAATTAATCGATCTCCTTAGTACTTGGACTTGGAAAAATGACTAAGCGCTTTAAGAAAATCCTATTTTTCTCAATCTGCGGCCTGTTTATTATAGTCACGCCGATTGTTATTTTATACGCTTCCGGGTATCGTTTTGATTTTGATAATATGAGGATTGTCCAAACCGGCGGACTTTTCTTTAAAATTTCCCCTCCCGGCGTTATGGTATATATGAATGATGAACCCTATAAAAAAACAAGCTTCTTTTTTGACACTGCTCTGATAAGCGGTCTTCTGCCAAAGAGCTATCAAATCTCAATCCAAAAGAACGATTACCATTCTTGGGAAAAAGAGCTTGCGGTGGAGGAAAAAATGGTCACAGAAGCGAAAAGTATCGTTCTCTTTCCGAAAAATCCCCTGTTTAATCTTGCTTTTAAAAATATTGAAGCCCTTTTCCCGGCGCCAGACGAAAAGAAAGCGGTGGTGGAAATCGCCGCTGACAAAGGGTGGTCATTCGCTTCTTTTGATTGCCAAAACCAAAAACAGGAGCAGATATTGGCTGAAAGCGACTTGCAAATCCTTGAATCAGACAATGCCCCGGCAATAACCCAAAAAATCTCCGGCACAGAACCCACCAACATTATCTGGTCCAGCGATTCCAAGAGAATCCTAATTGAGCTTGATAAAAAAGGAGAAAAACAATATTTGGCGACAGAGCCCTCTCCCAACAAAGGTCTTTTCGTGATTGATCGGGACAATAAAATCAAAAAGATCAGCTTCAATCCCAATAATTCCGAGGAGATATTTTTCCTTTCCTCTGCCCCGACAGCCAGCGCCGCAAAAACCAACAGCGCCTCCAAAACAGCCGAATCCCTGTCCGCAATTTTTATTATCAGAGGCAATGGCGAGGAAACTGCCCTTGATTTCTCAGACCCTTCATTAAAGCAAAATGTTTTGGCTTACGCAATTATTGACAATTATCTTGTCTGGCTAAGCGAGTCGGGCCTGATTTATAAAGGAACTATCAATGGAGACAAAATATCCCTCACCGAGATATTAAATGTAAGGCCGATGACTATAAAGGCCTCTGCCAATTACCAGATTTTGTCCAAGGGCCTGTCAAATATTTTACTGAAAGAAGACGAGGGGCTTTATCGCCTTAATCCTGAAAAACGCCTCTTGGAAAAAATCTTTGATTCGGCAAAAGAAATCATCTTTGCCAAAGATATGAAAAAAATCGCGGTTAATGCCGGAAACCAAATCTGGCTCTATTATCTTGAGGAAGAAAAAAACCAGCCCCAAAGAAACAAAGAAGAAAAACTGCTGCTTTACAGCTCTCCCCAAGAAATTACAAACCTGTATTGGCTGAATAACCACTATTTGATATTCCGGGTCAATGAATCAATCAAAATCACGGAAATTGACAACCGCTGCAAGCCGAATTTGCTTGAGCTGACCACTTTCCCCAACCTCGCCATATTCTGGCTCTCCAACAAACTCTTTGTTTTAAGCAATAATAATCTCTTTTTTAGCGAGGATGTCGTGAAATAATCTTTCTGAATATAAATTTTTCCAGAACACAAAACGCGCCTAAGGCGGGTTTTATTGTTGAAATTAACAGTTGAAAAAATAAAGCCCCGACAATGGTGTTGTCTGGGGTGGAACGAAGGAGGGGCTGAAGCGACCACCAGCTCCCGAGCGACAAACAAGAGCTCGCAGAGCGATGCAGTTCGCAACAACTACCGCAGCGCCCCTCCTCGTTCCCGGCGGACCGAACCCCCTTTCGTGAGTATCTCGCTCACGACGAGGCCCTGGTACAACCTGGCGTCCGCAGAACAGAGAGGATGCCAGAATAAAATTACTCTTAATAAGAATAACCTTATTCTGGAATCCTTCTATTTTGTATTTTAATCAAATATCAAATCTTGTCAAGGGGATTTTACCTCTTTGACCATTGCGGACCGCGCCTGGCTCTTTTTAAGCCAAACTTCTTTCTTTCCCGCATTCTCGGGTCGCGCGTCAAAAATCCCGCTTTTTTAAGGCGCTTCCTGAAATCAGGATTAAATTTTATGAGCGCCCGGGAAAGGCCGTGCCTCACGGCCTCTGCCTGCGCATTTTTCCCTCCTCCTCTGACTTTGATGGAAATATTGAATTTATCCAAGCAGTTCATCATCTCAAGGGCTGATAAAACGGTTCTTTGCAGACCCGGGCTTGGAAAATATCCTTTAAAATCTTTACTATTAACCAAAATTTCTGCCTTGTCTTTCGCGAGAAAAAGGCGCACTCTGGCAATGGCGGTTTTTCTTCGGCCAACCGCTGGGATGTATTTTTCTCCGGCTGCTTTCTTTTTGGCCGGCGGGGCTAAAACCGCTGTCTTGCTTTCTTTTTTCGGCGCTCTCTTCTTTACCGGCGCCTTGGCGGCCGGCGCTGGTTTTTTTGCTGTCTTCTTGACTGTTGTTTCTTTTTTCTTAGGCATAATATTTACCAGGATTGTATTAAAGCTCAACTTTTAACCGCTTTATCTGCTGGGCCCTTAATTTATTTTTCGGCAGCATTCCCAGCACCGCCCTTTTCATTACTTGAACCGGGTCTTCCGCGTAGACCTTAGATAAAGGAATCTCTTTCAATCCGCTCGGATAACCGGAGTACCGGTAATAATCCTTTTTCTCTAATTTCTTGCCGGTGAACTTCACCTTTCCAAAATTAGTGATGACGACAAAATCGCCAATATCTTTATTAGGGGCAAAATCTTCCTTATTCTTCCCGCGCAGAAGAGCGATTGCCTCGCTCGCCACTCTCCCTAAGGATTTTCCAGCCGCATCAATTGTATGTGTCTGCCTTTCCATAAAATGAATAAGCAATTAAACAAACGCTTCGCTTAAACCATTTAACAATTAAACAACTAACTATTATCAATTCCCGACGTGGGCCTGCCCGCCTTTGGGGGGATAATTGCCGATTACTTATTTATTTTTCCGTTTTGCGTTTTGTGTTTTTAATTTTGCGCTTTCTGTCAGTTCTATTATCGCCATTTTTGCGCCATCGCTTCCTCTTGGTCCGGTCTTAATAATCCTTGTATAACCCCCTGGCTGATTTTTGTAAAGAGGCGCTATTTCATCCATCAATTTCTTCACTATTTGCGGGGCGAATAATTTTGCCAAATCCCTTCTCGCTGCCAAATCTCTTTTTATGGCTTTGGTTATTTTTTTCTCAATGAAAGAGGACAGTTCTTTTGCCTTTGCTTCGGTTGTTTCAATTTTCCCTTTCAAAATCAAAGACGAAGCCAGCGCCTTCAAAAGCGCCTTTCTTGGACCGGCCTTCCTATGGAATTTTCTGCCTCGGATTCTTTTCTGCATATATTTTACTGCTTCATTTCTATTCCTAATTTCTTAAAGGCCTTCTTGATTTCCCGCAGTCCCTTGGGACCAAGGCCTTCTATCTTTAAAATGTCTTCTTCTTTTTTACGCGCTAAACCGGAAATGCTTTTAATATGCGCATTGGCTAAGGCATCGATGGTGCGGGCCGAAAGCTTCAATTTTTCAAAACCCTTGGCTTCTTCAATTTCTCTGCCCTTCTTGCTTTCGCTCTTTGCGGCCGGCTTTTTTGCCGCTGGTTTCTCTTTTATAAAATTGCTTTTCTCGTTAAAAATCAAAGTAAAATGGCTGATTAAAATCTCGGTCGCTTTCATCAGGGCCTCTTCCGGGCTTATCGTCCCGTCGGTTTCTATCTCCAAGCTCAAACGCTCAAAATCAGTTCTGTCTCCCACCCTCATATTATCAACTTTGTAGCTCACTCTTTGAATCGGAGTATAAATAGCATCCAAGCTTATCTGCCCTATTTCTAATTTTTCTTTGTCCCGAAGCTCCCTTGGCTCATAACCAATCCCCTTCTGAACCAGAATATCCATCTCCAAAACGGCTTTCTTGTCTGTAAGGGTGGCAATATGCAAATCCTTATTAATCAATTCCAATTGGGACGGCAGTTTTAAATCCTTGCCAAGAACCTCTTTCTCGCCCTGTAATTTCAAGGTTGCCTGTTGGGGCTCATCGGAAAAAAGCTGAAAGCGCAGCTTCTTTAAATTAAGGCAAATCGTGATAACATCTTCCAAAACCCCCGGCAGGGTCATAAATTCATGCTGAGCTCCCTTGATTTTTACCTGGGTGACTGCTGCGCCTTCCAAAGAAGACAATAAAACCCGGCGCAAAGCATTGCCTATGGTAATGCCGTATCCGGGATATAATCCTTCGATTATAAAGACGGCGCGGTTATTGTCTTTTTCAGAAATGATTGGGGCCTTGAGTAAAGAAATCATATTTATCTGCCCTCGGCTCCCCGCCCTGGGCGGGTTCGCTGGGGCTTAATGAGAGATTAAATTATCTTGAATAAAATTCAAATATTGAAGATATTTCCGCTGGCGGAGCGACTTCTTCAAGATTAGGCACTCCGATGAATTCGCCTTCCATTTTTTCTTTATCCAATTTAAGCCAGCTCGGGGTCTGATATTTCTTAAGATTTGCCGGCAATTTTTCAAATACCGGCTTCTTTAAAGAATTGGGTCTGATACTTATCTTGTCCCCTTTCCTTAAAGAGAAGCTGGGAATATCAACCGGCTTCCCATTGACCAAAAAATGCCCATGGCTGACTAATTGTCTCGCTTGAGCCCGGTTTGGGGCAAGACCTAAGCGAAAAACAGTATTATCCAATCGGCTTTCCAGCTCTTTTACTAAAAGCTCGGCCGGATTCGCCGCTCCCTTAGCTCTATGCGCCTTTTCCAGGACCTCTTTAACATACTTGCTAAACTGCCTTTCTCTAAGGCCATACCATCCTTTTAATTTCTGTTTTTCTTTCAATTCTTTCCCGTATTCTGACAGCGCCCGGCCCCTTCTCTTTCCGGTATTGCCGGGAGGGTACGCTTTCTTAATCATCGGGCATTTAGGCGAAAAACATTTCTCTCCTTTAAGAAATAGTTTTCGGCCAGTCCGGCGGCAAATTTTACATTTTGCGTCTTGCGCCATAATTAAAAATTATAAATTATAAATTAACTTATACTTTTCTTGCTTTGGGAGGTCGGCAGCCATTATGCGGAATCGCGGTCTGGTCTTCAATTGAAACAATATTAACCCCATGCGCCGCCAATGCCCTGATCGCTGATTCGCGGCCGCTCCCAATGCCCTTAACCCTTACCTGAATTTTGTCTAATTTAAATTTCTGAATATTCTGAGCCATCAATTCCGCTACCCGATTGGCGGCATAAGGGGTTCCCTTTTTCGTGCCCTTAAAACCGATTTTGCCGGCGCTAATCCAGCATAAAACGCTGCCCCGCTCGTCAGTAAGGGTTAAAATAGTATTGTTATAGGAAGAAGAAATGTAAAGAAATCCGTCTTGAATACCAGCTTTGCCCGGCTCCGGACCGGCCGCTCCTTTTTGCATTTTGCTTTCGATGTCCTCGCGCTCTTTAAGCAGTTCTTCCGTGCTCTTTTTAATGATTTTTTTCTTTCCCATGTGTCAATGCTGCCCAAGAGGGCAAATGAATGATAATGAGTGCGGCTCCGATTGGCTGCAGGATTGAACACCCCGCCCCTTCTATATCTCGAAGATTATCGCGCATCTATCTTTATTAAAAATATTGTTGATACTGGAGATGCCCGAGACCTAGAAGGGGCGGGGTAAAAATCCAGTAAGCTTAAGCTTCGCTAAAACTTGCTTTCGCTAACTGGCTCTTTTATTTCGGTGCCGGCGCGGCTTTCCTGCCGGAACCAACCGTCTTCCTTACGTTGCCCCTTACGGTCCTTGAATTTACTCTGGTGGTCTGTCCTCTTACCGGTAAATTCTTCTTGTGCCGATGGCCTCTCCAAGAATTAATGTCTTTCAGGCGCTTGATTGCCATCATCTGAATCTTCCTGGCATCGCCTTCCACTTTACATCCGGCATTAATCGCGTCTTGGATAAACCGAACCTCATCATTATTTAATTCTTCCGCTTTTTTATTTAAATCAATCTTCAGTCCCTGCAAAATCTTTTTACTTGAAGAGCGGCCCATGCCGTAGATATAGGTCAATGCTACTTCTATTCTTTTTTTAGGGGGTAAATTTACCCCGGATATTCTTGCCATCTCATTAAATTAAAAGTTAAAAGTTAAAAGTTATAATTAAAAATCTAAAATCCAAATTAAAGAATATATTATTTTGGGATTTGGAAATTCATTGTAAATTGTAAATTGAAAATTGAAAATTGAAAATTGAAAATTACTTGCCTTGTCTTTGTTTGTGTTTCGGGTTTGGACAAATAACATAAACCTGTCCTTTTCGACGAACAATCTTACATTTATTACAAATTTTTTTGACTGAGGCCCGAACCTTCATATGTTAAAATGTGTTAATGAGCAAGCCCGATTACAGGCTTGCGAATATTACAAACTTTTACGCCCCGCCCGGCGGGCGGGGCGCAAGAAACTTTATTATTCTTACTTCTTCCTATAAACTATCCGGCCCCGATCATCGTCCAATGAAGCCAACTCAACCACCACATTGTCTCCCGGCAAAATCTTTATCCTATGAATTCTTAATCGGCCAGCCAAATGGGCAAGCACTTCTTTGCCGCCCTCAAGCTTTACCCTGAAAGTAGTGCTTGGCAGAGCTTCTTCAACCACTCCCTCTATTCGGTGTGTTTGTTTCTTTTCGCTCATTTCAAAATAGTGATAAATAGCATAACATTATTTAAAAAACAGGTCAATAGATTTACTTAAAAATTACGGATATCTCTACCTGATTCGCGTTTAAATTTAAAGAGGCCTTGCGCGCCCAGAAGGGATTAAAGATTACTTTCGGCTGCTTAACTAATTCCGGGCAAATTCCCATTGTATAACGGGCAATCTCGCTCCGGTTCCGGCCCTTGACTATTTCTCTTAGCGATTCTTCGTCTATGATGGAATAAATCTGGGCGGAAACTTTTAATTTGGCCTCAAGCCCGGTCAGGATGCCTCCGGATTCTGAAAGAAAAACAGGGTCAAGGGATTTGTCAACAAGCTCTTTATTGCCGGGCATATTGGCGCTAAGATACGCTCTCCCGAATTCCAATAAATTGTCTTTCTTTGCCATAAGGGCCTTCGCTTTCACCGCAATATGATAGACAAATTTATCAATCTCCTGCCCTTCTTGAACATTGAGCGGATTTCCTTCAATCAATTCAAGCTCTATGCTGTCGCCAAGAATTTTATAGTCATCCCCCGCTTCTTTTTGCAAAATTGATTCTATTTCCCGGCGGGCAACAGCTAAAAGCTCTTTTTGGGCATTATCTAAAGATTCCTTTGTGACTTTAAAAATTGTTTCTTTTCTCCCTCCTTCCATCTTAGAAAATGATTTCCCGTAAATGTCATAATACAATTGGGGCGGAGAAAAATTTCTTAATCCCGGCACCGAAAAAACGCAGGGCTCAATGTTGTAGTCCTCGCCCGCCTCGCTGGCAATTACCGGAATATCCACATAACCGCCCATCGGAACGACTATTTTTGTTTCCGCGTGGAATTGGCGGGTCGGTTCGCTGGAAGACAAAAATCTGGTGTTTTCAACCAAACTGATATTTCGGATATGTTTGTTATACACTCTTATAATCCCTCGCGCTTTTTCTTCCACTGACACAGGGTTGGCGGGAAATTCCTTGTTAAATTCCTTTTCTATCTCTATTAACTCAACCGGAATAACGGTTTGGGATAACTCCGCAGGAAGCATAAATTCGCTCGTGGAAGTAGCTAAAGCAACGGACGCTTCTAAAGAAAATAATTCCGCGGCCGGGGCAAGTTCAATTGTTATCGCGCTGGCGCTGGAAAAAAACCAATAAACGCCAACACCGATTAAAACCAGAATAAGAAATGCCGCGATTCTCCTTCCTAAGGGTTTTTTCGCTTTGGGGAAATTCTCCCCTTTAACTTTAGTAGTTTCTTTTCTTTCTGTTTCGGCGATAACAACCCCCTTCTTTGATTCCATCTCCGCCTTCTCCTCTTTCTCCTCTTTAACGGAGATAACCCTTTCGGGAATGAATCTTTGGGGCTGTTTTTGCGGCGGAATAATATCGTAAATTTTCTTTTTCATTATCTTAATTTAAGATTATATGATTATTCCTTAGCGAATCAAGGTTCTGCCGAGCGTTAGCGAGGCGGGTTCTTAATGCAAGGCGGCCTTAATTCTTCTTATTCCGGAGCCGACCGACTCTTGTTTTATTATCTTAAAATTGCCCAATGCGCCTGTTGATTCGCTATGAGGCCCGGCGCAGATTTCTTTTGAAAATTCCCCGATTGAATAAACGCTTACGATGTCAGGGTATTTTTCCTTAAAAAACGCCAATGCTCCGCTCTCCAGCGCTTCTTTTAACGGCCTCTCTTCTTTCTTGACAAACAAATTTTCTCTGATCTTCTCATTAACCGTTTCCTCTATTTTTCTTAATTCCTCATCGCTTAATTTCCGGTCAAAAGAAAAGTCAAATCTCAATCTTTGCGGCGTAATATCAGACCCCATCTGTTTGACGCTGTCCCCCAACACTTTTCTTAAAGAGGCGTGCAAAAGATGCGTGGCAGTGTGGAGCTTGATTGCCTCGGGCGAAATGGCCTCTTGGCCGAGTCCTCCAAACTTTTTCTCTGCTCCGGCCCGGGAAATCTCCTGATGCTGTTTTTGAAGCTTAAAAAAATCATCCCTCTCCTTGATTTCCATATTGTCGCGCCTGACCCACTCCTCGGTAATCTCCAAAGGTATGCTGTGGGTGGAATAAAGGTCAAAAGCGTTTGCTCCGGTGATTCTTCCTTCCGGCGCCGATTGTTTTATTTTATCATATATTTTCCGGCCTGCCTCTTTTGCTCTTTCAAATTTCTCCGACTCTTGCTGGACAACGGTGATTATCCCCTCTTCGTTGCGCCCCAATTCCGGATAAACATCCTGATAATTTTCTATAACCGCCTTGACTAATTCGTAAATTTTCTTCTGCTCCAATCCTAAAATCTCAATATTAGTAAAAATTTTTCTCAATAACCGCCTTAATACATATCCCCTTTCCACGTTCAAGGGCATTATGTCTTCGCTAATCAAAAATACGGCGCTCCTGATGTGGTCTGCTATCACCCGCTGTTTTTCAGGATTATCGCCTTTATTGACAATCTTCATAATCGGCGCAAACAAATCGGTTTCAAAAACAGAATTTTTTTTCTGGCAAGCGGCAGCCAATCTTTCAAGGCCCATTCCGGTATCAACGCCTTTTTGCTCAAGCGCTGACAATTCTCCTGCTTGATTCTGGTAATATTCGTTAAAAACAAGGTTCCATATTTCAATAAATCTTCCGCATCGGCAGTTCGGCAGGCATTTCTCTCCCGAATCGCAGGGCTTGCCGAGCAAATCAAAATGAATTTCCACGGTCGGGCCGCAAGGTCCCTCGTTCCCGGTCGGACCCCACCAGTTGGTTTCCTTGTTAAAAGATAAAATTCTTTCTGGGGCGATCCCCGACTCCAATAAAAGATTCTTGCTGTCTGCATCAGCGGGCAGACCCGCCTGACCGCTGAAAAAAGTGAACCAAAGTTTCTTTTTCGACAACTTGCATTTCTTCGTCAGAAATTCAATCGCCATTTCTATGGCTTCCTTTTTGAAATAACCGGCTTCGTCCTTCGCGTTTCGGCTCAGGGCTTCGGCGGATACGCCGAAGCTGAAATTGCCGAGCATTTCAAAAAAAGTAAGATGGCTTTCGTCCCCTACCTCGTCAATATCAGAAGTTCGGAGGCATTTTTGGACGCTTACCGCTCTGTTCCCATAGGGCGATTTTTCGCCTAAAAAATACGGTTTGAATTGCTGCATTCCGGCCGTAGTAAAAAGCACAGACGGGTCACTCGGAATCAATGAAGAAGACGGGACAATCTTGTGTCCTTTTTTCTCAAAAAATTCCAAAAATATTTTTCGTAATTGAGCGGAATTCATTAATAAAATTTTAACTGAATCGGTCGGCGATAACCGAGGCGGCGAATGACTCCGGTTTTATTTTCGCCTCAAAGCCATTGCCTTTGATAAGACCGACCACCTCTTTAATCATATCCTTGGTGGCGCCGTTAGCCCCTACATCAGCGTGAATGTAGCGGAATTCATAAGCCAAGGACTGGGGCAATTTCAGGGCCTCTTGCTCGACCCTATCTCTTAGAACCAGCGCTAATTTGCAGGACAACAGCACTTCTTCCAAAATTCTTTCGTGGAGATTGTAAAATTTGCGATTATGGTATTTGATTCTTTTCAAAAAGAATCTTCCGCCCGCTCCCTTTCTTAAAATGACTATGGCGATAGGAAAAAATGGCTCTTGCCCGGAAGAGGAATCGCATCCCACAACTATCTCATAATTATATTTCGGCCGCTCTCTTATATATGAGAATATCTCTTCTATTGCTTCGTCAAAATCAATTCTTCCTTTAGTGGGGTTATAAAATTTTCCGGCAGTGATGTCTTGCATGCTGTCTCATCCTATCAAAATTTGCTCAAAATAGCAATAAATTTTTTGGCGTCCAGAGAGGCTCCGCCGGAAAGCAACCCATTCATTCCCGCTTCTTTGACAAATCCCAAAGCATTATCAGGATTAGTGCTTCCGCCGTAAATAATTTTTACTTTGTTCGCCGCTGATTTTCCATAAATCCGAGTCATTGTTTTTCTGATTATAATATTCGCTTCTTTTGCCCTATCTGTATCGCAGGCGTTTCCGGTGCCAATCGCCCAAATCGGCTCATAGGCGATGGTTAATTTTGAATCTTGAATCTTGAATCTTGAAATATCTTTTAAGCCAAGCCCTAATTGCCTTTCCAAAACTTCTTTTGTCTTCCCTTCTTCTCTTTCTTGCCCGCTCTCTCCGATACACAAAATTGGACAAAGCCCAGCCGAAACAACGGCTTTTATTTTTTTATTAACTATCTCATCGCTCTCACCGAGCGCTCTTCGTTCGCTATGCCCGATAATGGCATATTCGCAACCAAATTGTTTCAACATTTTAGCCGAAATCTGGCTGGTGAAGGGGCCTTCTTGGAAAAATGCGTCTTGCGCCCCTAATTTAATGTTTTTCTTTTTGAGGGCGCTAAGCCCGGGGATAAAAACAAAAGGCGGACAGATTACCGCTGTTGCTCTCTTTCCTTTTGCTCCCCTGTCCACTGCTGTAAAAAGTTTTTTTGCGTCGGCAAAGGTGGAAGGGTTACACTTCCAATTTGCCACAATCAACGGTCTCATTGTTTAATTGTTTAATTGCTTAATTGTTTAATTGTTAAATTGTTTGCTTCTTGATGTATTCCGCTGCCTTTTCCGGCTCTATGGTGGAAATCTCTATGCCGGTTGACATTTCAAAGCCGGCCCAGGTTCCTGTCTTGGGAGCGATAATCCAATGCCAGTGGTAATAATCGTGGTTCCTGCCGTCGCAGGGAGCGGTTTGGAGAAAGAAATTATACGGGGGGTCTGCCAGTCCTTTGTTCAGCTTCCTCATTGCCACAAAAAACGCCTCGGCCAGATAGTGTTTCTGTTTGTCGCTGATGCGCTCGAAATAAGGGAGATGTTCTTTCGGGGTAATGGACATTTCAAATGCGGTCTTGGCAGCAAAGGGGCAAACAACCAAAAATTCTTTGTTTTCAAATATGAGCCGCTCCTTGTTTTTTCTATCCCAGACATTCATCTCGCAATGCCCGCATTTCTTATAGGTATCGAAATAATTCTTGGCGCCCGACAAACTTCTCTTTATTTTCGGGTCAATGACCGGCGCGGCAATAATCTGGGAATGAGGATGCGCCACCGAAGCTCCCGCTTCTTTGCCATGATTGTGGAAAACAGCGATATAATTTATATGGGGCTCTTTCATTAACTCCACATATCTCTCTTGATAAACATCTAAGAGTTCCTTAATATCCTCTAAATTAAATTCCGCGATTTGCCTGGTGTGATGGCGCGTAATTACTATTTCCGCCACCCCGTAAGCGTTCATATACGAATGGAGGCCTCTTTTCCTAATACCCAATCCGTCATATCGGCTGAAGGCCGGATATTTATTCGGAACAACGACGATTGTCCAGTTCTTCGGTATCGCAATTTTCTTTTTGTAATCATAAGGAAAAATCTCCATTTTGCCCTTGCGGGAGATTAACACCGGCGGCAGTTGCGTTTCAATATTGCAGAAAAAACAATCTTTTTGCGGTATTGTTTCTATAATTCTTTGTTCTTTTTTAAAGGATTCCGGCTTCCTGGCCCGGCCGGTGGCAATAACCACCCAATCGCCTGAAATCAGGGCAAAGCGCAATTCTGAAGGAAATTTTTCCTCCTTTTTATTTTTCACTTTAAAATTAGCGTCTTTCGGCATATTTCCCTAAAATTAAATCTTTTCTTAATTTTATCATACCCGTAAACATTTTTATTATATGCTTAAATTTCACTTTGCTTTCCAAATCATTTACCCATATAACAGGCATTTCCTTAATCTTATACCCCAATCTTTTTGCCAGCGCCAAACACTCAACATCAAAAACAAAACCTTCAATTTTTGCCTTTGAAAAAATATCCTCCGCTGCCTTGGCGCTAAATCCTTTAAAACCGCATTGGGTGTCCTGAAGGTTCCAAAGCCCGATGATAAATTTCCTGATAAGTTTGAAGCTGCTTCCGAAAATCACCTTTCTAATCCATGGCTGGGGCGGATTTAAGACCGCGCCCTTAATGTCTCTGGAGCCGATTACCACCTCAAACCCTTGCTCAAAAAATGGCCACATCTTTTCCACCTGCTCAATTGAAGTGGAATTATCGGAATCAGAGAACAACCGATATTCACCCCTGGCCGCAAGCATCCCCTGTTTAACCACTCCCCCCTTGCCCTTATTTTTCTCATTGTCAATTAACCGCAGATTGGGAATTTCTGTTTCTAACTTTCTGACAACTTCCGCGGTCCTGTCTTTTGAGCCGTCGTTGACGACCAAAATCTCATAATCATAAGGTTGTTGCCTTAGATATTCGCTGGTAAGGCGAAGGGTTTTAGGTATCCTGTTTTCTTCGTTATAAGCGGGAAAAATAACTGATAGTTTCATAATAGGTTATTAATTATTTATCATTATATCAGTTATTTTACCATTTTGAAAATAAAAAACAAAGAGGCCCGCCTGCAACGTTTTGCGTAGCAAGGCGGGCAGGGGTGTCTGCGAACGTCCCCTCAACGAGAGAGCCAGCAGACACCCTCAATACTCAATATCCGAGCCAATCCCCCACAGCATGTACGAGATGCAGTCCGCTATCTCTTCTCTTATCACCTCCATCACATACGACAGAAGGACTACTGCGGCCAAGGCAATCCAAAGCCACATTTCAAGAATCAAGTGATGGATGTGAAGGGCCCAAGCAAACGACGCCGCTGTGAAGCAAAAGCTCGCCATAAGTCTTGCCGGTAAAAATCTCAACTTATACCCCCGTAGAAACAGGAAGGGCAGGTCAATCCATGGCGAGCAATTACACAAGAACAGCGCAACTGGCCCAACAAGATTGTGATGGATGAAGAAAGAGCTTACCAGAGATTCCGCCAACGCTCCTAATAATAAAATGCGAAACATTTTCCCTCCTTTTTTCTGGCTTTTTTCTGGTTTTTTTCTGGCTAATTCTGGCTAATTAGGTAATCCCATCCTACCACACCCCTCCAATCTGTCAAAACAAGTTGTTAGGGTGCGACCCTAACAATGGCGTCCCGACAACGATGTTAGGGTCGCACCCTAACAGTCCTCAAAACAAAGAGGGGGTTGGCTCTTAGATGCTTGAATCGCATATAGCCAACTCCCTCTGCCCCGCCCGAGAAACCCGGGCAAGGCGTTATGTCCAGCGGAGGATTTTGAAAAGAACAGTCCATACCAACTCCCAGGGCAGGAACTTCCATTCCGCTGACAATCGTCTCTGAGTACAGAAAGAGTCGTAATGGCAGGTCGCTTTCAGCCGGAAGATGGCCCAATTTTTCGGCGCCACCTTCTTTAGGCAGGCATAACATCGACGGGCATGAAGAGATTGCCCTACCGTAGCGATGCTAATGCAAGCCGGGGTATCCCGTTGTTGCGAAGCAATTCCTTTGACCATTCGTACCACATTGAGAGCGTTGCTGTGAGTATTGCGAGAATACTCCTCAACGAGCGCGTCTTCATCGCGAACCCCCATCGCCAGGGCGACCGATTTCATGGCTGATGCTTCTGTTACGCCCCCTCCCTCTGAACCGCCAGAGAAAAGGATTTTCTTTGCCATCCCTGCTTTGTAGAGCATGACGCAATGCCGCGCTACTCCCTGGGAAAGCAAACTGGGGCTCCCATCTTTTCTCATCCCAATTCCGAAACCAACCGCCAGATTAACTCCGCCATCGGGCAGGACATGCTCTCTCGGCTCCAGTAACTTTGCTATTGGTAAAACCAACGCGTCCAACACTCTGCCGATTTTCATCTCCATCCTCCTTGCGAGGCGACAACTCAAGTGATTGTAGATATTGCCCGGAAACGCCTGCTATACTCACAGATATGAAGAAGTAAAACCCTGTAAGTAGGGGGTGTCTTCATCTCCACAACACGGACAGACGAAAAGCAAGTAGCTGGCCGCCTCTTCAGCAATCACCGTCTCCTGTCGCCCACACTTCCGACACTTTCGCTCCGCCACCTTTTTGACTCGTTGCATCGGCCGTCCACAATGCCAACGAAAAACAGAAAAGGTCCGACGGAAAAGCAACGAAGGATAAGGTAAATACCTCGGTTCTCCAACCTGCTCCCACTCGGGCTCGTGCCCGATACAATGTCCGTGCTTACAACTCTTCTCTGGATCCTCGCTCATAATCCGCCTCCTATCTCTATTTTTTTGTTTACGAACAATGATTTACCTTACTACCATTCTCTTATTCTGTCAAGACTCGGCGGCCGTTGCTGGTGATGGCGATGGTGTGCTCAAAATGCGCGGAAAGAGAATTGTCCGCAGTTTCAAACCCGTATCTGTCCGACGCTTTTTTGATTTTGCCCGTGCCGATGCCGGCCATTGGCTCAAGGCACAAAACCATCCCCTCTTTGAGTTTCTCTCCTTTTTTTCTTTTCCCATAATTCAAAATCTCCGGCTCCTCGTGGAGTCCCCTGCCAATGCCGTGCCCGCAAAGTTCTTTAACCACGCAAAGCCCTCGTTTCTCCAGATACCGCTCAATGGTATTCCCCAAATCCCCGAGAGTATTGCCCGGTCTGGCTTTTTTAATGGCAATGCTCAAGCATTTTTTGACCGCCCTAATCAATTGCCGCGCCTCCATGCTTATCTCGCCGACCGGCACGGTGATTGCCATATCGGAAAAATAGCCATTATGTGTTATTCCCAAGTCAAGGGACAATATGTCTCCTTCTTTCAAGGCGTATTCCGATGGGATGCCGTGCACTATCGCTTCGTTAACTGAAGTGCAGAGAACGGCCGGAAAATTATCATATCCTAAAAACGCGGGCTTCACTTTGGATTTAAAAACAAGCTCTTGGGCGAGCTTATTTAATTCATCGGTGGTAATCCCTGGCTTAACTGCTGATTTAATCTGTCTCATAATCTCTGCCAGGATCTTCCCTGCCTCTGCCATTATTTTTATTTCCTCTTTTGTTTTGAGCGGAATCATTTTATTGCTTTCAAAACATTATCGAAAACCACTGCCGGCGCCGGCGAGGCGTCAATCTCCGCCACCCTGTATCCCTGCTCCTTTAAATAATCAACTATGGGAAAAGTCCTCTCTTTATACTCTTTCAACCTGACTTTTATAACTTCCGGATTGTCTAATTTTTCTCTTTTAATCAATCGAGACCCGTCCAGCGGACACATTGTCAGATTTTCCGTCTCTTTGTTAAAAAGAACCGGGTGTCTCATCAGTTGACAAATCCGCCTATGGGAATTACGCCGAATACTGTCCTCTGTTTCAAGCTTAAAGAGAATAACCTTGATATTCTCTCTTCCGTAAAGCTCTGTCATCACCGGCATTATTTCTTTTGTTTCCGGCAGGGTTCTGGGACTGCCGGCAAAAATAATTGATTCTCCTCGTTCTGCCAATTTCCTGATTTTTTGATTGACCCAAAAAGCGACTAAAGGCGGAGAGCAAAGTATTCCTTCTTCCCACCGCTTCTTTTCCGCCAATAAATTATATTCTTTATCGCCCACTTTTTCAGCTTCGCCTTCTTTGGCGTTCATTACTTTTTGTTCAATAATTTTGCTTGTTTCAAAATAAAAAAGGCCTAATTTATCAGCTAAAAGCGTGGCTTGCGTGCCTTTCCCTGCCCCCGGAGGACCCAATATTATTATTATCTGCTGATTATTGGCTTTTGCCATAGTTTGCTCTAATCATATTAAAACTCTTTTTCTTTTGTTCTAAATCCCAATGTCAAAATCCCAATATCAAATCAAATCCAAATGTCAAAAGAATGCATTTCTTCAATTTGGATCTTGGATTTTGAGCTTGACTTGACATTTGAGCTTTGGATTTGGGATTTACCTTAGAGGGTCTCATACTCCCTCATCTGCAATTGAGCGTTTATCTGCTTGACCGTATCAAGCACCACTGCCACCACGATTAAGAGAGAGGTTCCTCCAACCAAGAAACTAAACGAAGTAACACCGGTGGCTCCTTTGATGAGATAAGGCATAATTGCGATAACGCTCAAGAATATTGCGCCAATAAACAGCACTCGGTTGAGAATATATGTCAGGAATGAGGCCGTAGATTCCCCGGGCCTTATGCCGGGGACGAATCCTCCCATCTTTTTCAAATTATTGGAAATCGCTTTCGGGTCAAAAGTGACCATTGTATAAAAATAAGTAAATGCAAAAACCAAGATAAAATAAGTGGTCCCCCAAGCAATCTGGTGGTTCTGAAAGTTTGCCACTGCCTTGGCGATTGAACCAATCACGCCCCCTATATTGGACAAGAAACTGCCTATCATCTGGGGGAAAAGCAAAATTGAAAGAGCGAAGATAATCGGAATTACGCCGGCCGGATTAACGTTCAACGGAAGATAAGTGGAAGCGCCTCCGTAAATCTTATTGCCCCTCACTCTCTTGGCGTATGAAACCGGAATGTTCCGCCTTGCCTCGGTGACCAAAACGACTCCTATAATAATCAAAAACGCGGCGCCGAAGAACAAAAGATAACCCGGCAATTGAGATGGGTCCCAGTTAAAAGCGAATTGATAGATATTTCCCGGAATGCTTGCCACGATGCCGGCAAAAATCAACAAAGAAACGCCGTTCCCAATTCCTCTTTCAGTAATCATTTCTCCCAGCCAAACCAAAAACATAGTGCCGGCAGTGACGGTAATCAACGCGCTTATCATCATAATCGAAGATAATGCGCCAATGGCCGGCTCTCCGCCGCCAGTCGAAGTCCTTTGGAGAAGATTAAGCATCGCGTATCCTTGCATTATCGCCAGAGGCACGGTTAAAATTCTGCCGTATTGATTGAATCTCTGCCGGCCAGCTGCCCCTTCTTCCTTGTAAATCTTCTCCAAAGCGGGAAAAATCATTGTTAAAAGTTGAAGAATAATGGTGGCGGTAATATACGGGCCGATTCCAAGCATCACTATGGAAAGCTTGGACAAGGTCCCGCCGGTAAAAACATTGAGAAGGCCAAACATCTGATACCGCTCAAAAAAACCCGCGAGATTCTGGGCATTAACGCCCGGCACCGGTATGTTCGCCATCAACCGGAATAACAAAAACATTGCCAAGACAAATAAGATTTTCTTGCGCAAATCCTTTATCTTAAAAATTTGGATTATCTTATTAAAATTCATATTCCTTCCCCGCCTTCGCCCTTCGGGCTACGGCGGGGTCAGCCAAATTAAAAGTTAAAAATAATTTACAATTTTCAATTTCTAATTTTCAATGAAATCTCAAATTCCAATTTTCAAACTATGATTTCGGTTTTTGATTCTTGAATTTTTTGGGATTTGCCTGCCCGCCTTGGGCGGGGGATTTGGGATTTATTTGGGATTTGGAAATTGGAAATTGGGATTTTTCCACGCTCCCTCCTGCCTTCTTTATTTTCTCTTCCGCTTGTTTGGAAATCTTACACCCCTTGATAATAAATTTCTTGGTCAC
This sequence comes from Patescibacteria group bacterium, assembly GCA_018817645.1. Taxonomy (GTDB): domain Bacteria; phylum Patescibacteriota; class Minisyncoccia; order Minisyncoccales; family PEYH01; genus PEYH01. The sequence goes on from JAHITK010000011.1 coordinate 31,834, forward strand.
TTCCCCCTCGCCCAAAATCTTGACTAATGGCATCTGTCCTTTTATTTTATGAATTAATTTCTTATCAAGCAAGGCCAGCGGACTTATCGCCGCGCTGTCATCAAATTTTTCCTGAAGAGTTTTAAGATTAATGACAAATATCGGTTCGCCCTTTGAACTAAACCTATACCCTCTTAATTTAGGATATCTTTTAATCAGGCCCCTGATAATCGGTTCAAGCTTGCGGCTGGCCCTGGATTTCTGCCCTTTCATTCCCCGGCCGGAATAAGTGCCACGCTTCCCGCCTCGCCCGATCCGCTTCCGGTCTTTATTTTTATGTCTTGGTTTGACTTGGTGTAGCTGCATTTTTTTATTTCTCTTTTACGACTTTAATCTGCTTAAAGCCAACATTGTCGCCTGCGCATTATTCAACTTATTTCTGGTGCCGCCTAAAATCTTGGATGAAACATTTTTAATACCGGCCAAATTGCAAATAACCCGCACTGTGCCTCCGGCGACCAATCCCCGGCCGGCTCTTTGGGGCCTCAATAAAACTACCGCTGCCCCGAATTTTGCCCTAACTTCGTGGGGAATAGTGCCTTCTTTAATGGGCACGGTAAGCAATTTTTTCTTGGCTGCTTTGGTGGCTTTTTCTACTGATTGCGCAACATCCAAGCCCTTGGCCACCCCCACTCCTACTCTGCCGTTTTTGTCCCCTGCCACGATAACCGCCCTAAACCTCATCTGCTTGCCTCCGGCAGTTACTCTCACCACTCTGTCCAAGCTTAAAAGCTTGGACTCAAACTCGTCCTTTTCAACTTCTTTTTGTCGGTTAGTTCTTCTAAACATATAATTGATTAAACTATATTTCTCGGGCGAGGGTTTCCCGAAAGATTAAAACTTTAAACCGCCTTTCCTGGCTCCCTCGGCCAATGCCTTTACTCTTCCGTGATATTTATAGCCCCCTCGGTCAAAAACAACCTTGGTGATTTTTTTCTCTTGGGCTTTCTTGGCTACTAACTCGCCTGTTTTAAAAGCAATCCCTGTTTTCCCTTTTTCCTCTTTGTCTTTTTTAACTTCTGTATCTTTCGCCGACACTAATGTCTTTTGAGTGTCGTCATTTATTAATTGAGCGTATATATGGTTTGCTGACCTAAAAACACAAAGCCGGGGGCGATCCTTTTCCCCGCTGATTCTTCCTCTTACCCTATTATGCCTTTGGATTCTTTTAATTCTTCTTTCAATCATATTATTTTGCCCGCTTATTTAAAGATTACGCTTTTACCACTCCTTCCGCTCTTTTGCCCGCCTTTCTTAAAACCGTTTCCCCGACATAACGGATTCCTTTGCCCTTATACGGCTCCGGAGGTCTTATCGCCCTTATTTTCGCAGCCATCTCGCCCACTGCCTGCTTGTCAAAGCCGGAAATTATGATAATATTCTTCTCAATCGCAAACTCTATTCCTTCCGGTTTTTTAAGATTCACTGGGTGGGAAAAACCCATTTCCAACACCAAATCATCCCCTTCAACCCTCGCTCGATAGCCCACTCCCTGAATCTCCAATTCTTTCTTGTATCCTTCGGTTACGCCCTTGACCGCATTTGCCGCTAATGCCCTTGCCAGACCCCAGTAAGCGCTGGCGTTTTTGCCCTGCTCTTTAAGATTAAATGATATTTGGTTATCCTGAATACTTGCTTCTATTTCGGGACGAATCTGAATCTTAAGCTCTCCTTTGGGGCCCTTGATGGTTATATCGTTCCCGTCTATCTTCACCTCCACTCCGCTCGGAATTTTGATTAATTTTTTACCTATCCGACTCATATTTCAATTTAGCGTTTTAGCAATTAAACATGTTAAATTGTTTAATTGTTTAATTGTTTAATTGTTTATTTGTTTTACCAAATTTCTGCTATTATCTCGCCTCCCAAATTTTGTTTTCTTGCCTCCCGACCAATCATCAAGCCCTTAGGAGTCGAAATAATAATGAAACCACCGCCGCCTTTAGATAATCTAATTTTCTTGCTCGGAGCATAAACTCTTTTTCCGGGCTTTGAAATTCTCACCAAATGGCTTATGACCGGCTGATTGTCTTTGTACTTCAAAGCAATTTTGATGGTTCTTTTAGTTTTGTTATGCTTTTTCTCTATCTTTTTAATCATTTCCTGTTTTAGAAGAATTTCCGCTATCTCGTATTTCAAATTTGAATACGGCACATCCACGAATGGCTGAAGCACTGCCTGGGCATTCCTTATTCTGTTTAACATATCTGCGATTGGGTCGGTCATAACGCTTCGCTAAGTTAAAAATTAAAAACTAAAAATGAAAAATCTACCATGAAGATTTTCTTACTCCCGGAATCAATCCCTGATTTGCCATTTCGCGGAAACATATTCTGCAAAGCCCAAATTTTCTCATAAAAGCCCTTTTTCTTCCGCACCTAAAACAACGCCTTACAATTCTGGTGCTAAATTTCGGTTTTTTCTTTGATTTTATAATCTGTGATTTCTTAGGCATTATTCTTTATTGGAAAACCTAATGATTTGAATAATTCCAGTCCTTCTTCTCTGTTCTTGGCGCTGGTCACTACGGTAATCTCAAGGCCAAACATCTTTTTGGCTCTTTCAGCGCTTATTTCCGGAAAAACAATCTGTTCCTTTATTCCTATCGTCAAATTACCCTCTCTGTCAACTGAATCCGGCTTCAATCCGGCAAAATCCCTGGTGCGGGGCAGAACAATATGGACTAACCGCCCTAACATATCATACATCTTTTGCTTTCTTAATGTTACCATAGCGCCTACGGGCGCGCCGGCTCTGATTTTAAATGCGGAAACTGATTTCTTCGCCTCTGTCAAAATCGGTTTTTGGCCGGTAATCAAAGCCAAATCCTCTAAGATGTCCTTATACTCATTAGTCGCTTCCGGCTTGCTTTTTCCGCCCACCAACCGCCCAAAACTGGTGTTAATAACAACTTTCTTAATGCGGGGCGCGGCCGCAATACTCTTATAGCCGAATTTCTCTTTTAATTTCGGCGCCACTTCCTTATTATATTTTTCTTTTAATCCCATCATCTATTTTCAATGCTTAAATTACTGCTTGGCATTTTTTACAAACCCTTTTCTTGCGCTTGCCTTCTGTCCGCGTATGGCTTGCCTTAGTCGGCTTTCCGCATTTAGGGCAAATCAACTTAACATTGGAAACGGAAATAAAGCCGGGCTTCTCAATCACTTGGCCCTTCTCGCCTTCTTTTTTCGGACGATGATGTTTCTTCTGGATATTAATTCCTTCAATCTGAACCCTTGCCCCTGAAGGCGAAACCTTAATCACTTTTCCGGTTCTTCCTCGGTCGTCGCCCGCGATAACCAAAATTGTATCTCCTTGTTTTATCGTTAACATATTATCTATTAAATAATTTCATTTGCTAAGGCGGCAATCTTCTCAAATCCCTTCTCTTTTATTTCTCTCGGCATCGGGCCGAACAATCTCCCCCCTTTGGGGTCTTTTGTTTTGCCTTCCAGAATCACTACCGCATTCTCGTCAAAACTGATATATGAACCGTCTGAACGCCTTAACGGCCTTTTTTGCCTGACAATAACCGCCCTTACTTTATCGTGTTTCTTGACAATTTTCCTTGGTTCTGCTTTCTTCACGGCCACCACGATAATATCCCCGATTTGCGCATATCTTCTCCGGCTGCCGCCCAAAACCTTAAAACACTGGACCACTTTTGCTCCGCTGTTGTCAGCGACATTTAACATTGTTTGGGCTTGAATCATGAAAATTAAAATAATGATTAAAAAATCCAAATGTCAAAATCCAAATGTCAAATCAAACCCAAAAGACTCAATATCAAAAGAATACATTTCTTTAATTTGGATTTTAGATTTTGAGCTTGATTTGACATTTGACATTTGGGTTTGGGATTTTTACTTTTGCGTCTCGGACTTTGGGTTTTGGAATATCACTACGCGCCATCTCTTGTCCTTACTCAACGGTCTGGTCTCTTCTATCACCACCGCCTCTCCCGTCTTACAGCTGTTCATCTCATCATGCGCTTTGTACTTCTTGTGGGATTTATACTTTCTTCGGTACAAAGGATGAGTTTTCAGCGTTTCAACCTTAACGACAACGGTTTTGTCCATTTTATCAGAAACCACTATGCCTTTTAAACGCTTTTTACTCATAATTGAATTACATTAATTTAAATATACGACAAATTCAATTTCAAGATTCTGCCGAAGGCAGGTTCTTACTGCCGAAGGCGGCAAGGTTCTGCCGAAGGCGGCAAGGTTCTGCCGAAGGCAGGTTCTTACTGCCGAAGGCGGCAAGGTTCTGCCGAAGGCAGGTTCTTACTGCCGAAGGCGGCAAGGTTCTGCCGAAGGCAGGTTCTTACTG
>JAHITK010000012.1 GCA_018817645.1 Patescibacteria group bacterium
TTTTTGCGTGCTTCGCACAGCGAAGCATAAGGAGAAGTCGGGACAAACTCGATTTTTTTGTCTTTTAATAACGGGTTCGAACCGAAGATTTTTTGAGCCGACGATTTTTTTGACAATAACGAGGGGGCAGAGCGGAGTTCGCCGACTATTTGTGCGTCTTTTATCCAATTTCGGAGAGGTTCTAACCATGAAACCGAGCCACGCGAAAGTTCGTCGATTTTCTCCTCCAGCGACTTCTTTTTGCCGAGAAGGTCTGCCTTCTCTGTGAGATACATCTCACGCTCTATGTCCTGCTCAAAATAGAGGGTAAAAAGTCGCTGGATTTTTTGAGAGATACTTTGTATTTCCGTTCTCGCTTCTTGGGTGAGAGTAGATGTGGTTCGCAAGGTTTCCTGTTCGTCTGCGTCCGCCAGTTTTTCAAGCTCCGCCGCCCACGCTTCAGGTAAGACGAACTTATCTAAAATATCCGTAAGCTGTTTATCTAATTCTTCCTCTCTAATGCAAGGTTGGGAACACCTGACTTTTCGTTTGGTGCAATGGTAATAAATATAGCGGTGCGTGTTTCCGTTCTTCTGGTGTTTTATTTTTTCTTCTGCGGTGATAAAACACCCGCACTCTCCGCAACGGAATAATCCGCATAAGGGTTGAGGTTCGTTTATTGGCTTGCACGACTTACCTCGTTTTTTCAAAACCTCCTGCACTTTGTCAAAAAGTTTCTTTGTGATAATGGGCGTATGCGTTCCTTCGTGCAGTTCTTTCGCGTAGCGGAAAAAACCGCAATAAAACGGGTTAGATAAAATGTAGGTTATTCGGTCTAACTTGAACGGCTTGCCCGTGTCGGCAAGAAAATTGTGCTTTGCAAAAAACTCGGCAACATCTTCAAGGCGTTTGTCGCCTTCGGCGTAAAGCTCAAACGCCTGTCGCACAATTTTCGCGCAATGCTTATCTACGACGATTGTCTTTTTGATTCGGTCGTTGAGATAGCCGATAGGTGCAAGTGAGGGATACTCTCCGCGTTTAACTTTTTCATGTAGTCCGCGTTTCGTGTTAGCGGATAAGTCAAGAATAAACTGATTAGCCATTCCAAACTCAACGGACATTAACATAAAATTATCTGTCGGGCGATAACTGCGGTCGTGCGTTTGTATGTGCTGTAATATGCCTCTCTGTAAAAACCATTGTATCTGTCCGCCGTCAACGGGATTGCGGGCGAGACGGTCTAACTTCCAACAAACAATCCCTTGTGCTTCGCCGCGTTCTATGCGGGCGAGCATTTCGTTGAACACCGGACGGCCCGGAAGTTTAGCCGATTGTTTTTCAATAAATTCTTCGGCGATATTTAAACTTTCCGCTTTGGCCAACGCCCGCAAAACAGCAAGCTGGTCCTCAATAGACCGGACTTGCTTATCTTCAACATCAGTGCTTTTGCGGGCGTAGAGAAAATATTTTGTCATAATGTTATTGATTAAAAATATTTTATTTGATATTATTGATATAATATAGGTTATACCTCTATTATATCATAACATCTATATTATACTATAATATGTCGAAATTAGGCAACAATATCAAACACCTCCGTCAAACAAAAAACATTTCTCAAGATAGATTGTCGAAACTGGCTGATGTTTCGCCTCAAACTATTATAAAAATTGAGCTTGACGAAAAACCAAACCCGAAAATTGAGACGGTTCAGAAAATAGCGAAAGCTCTTGGCGTTAGCATAGATAATTTAATGAAATAAAAATATGGCACAAGTTTTCAAAACAACAGATTACGATATAGGGAGGTTAGCCAATGATATTGAAATCGGCGATTTAGCATTACCCGACATTCAAAGACCTTTTGTTTGGTATAAAAAAATAAAAAAGGTCAGGGATTTATTCGATTCAATTTATAAAGGGTTTCCGATTGGATATTTATTATTTTGGGAGAACGCCAATAGAAGCGACTATAAAAATATCGGCTTTGACGAAAAGAAAAGGAAAATCCCGCGCTTTCTAATAATTGACGGACAGCAAAGACTTACAGCTCTTTTTGCCGTATTAAAAGACAAAGAGATATTAACTCCCGATTTTGAAAAGGAAAAAATAAAAATTGCTTTCAAGCCGATAGACGGGACATTTCAAGTTGGAGACGCCGCAACCGACAGAGACCCAGAATACATACCAAACATTTCAGTCCTCTGGTCGGGAGAGGGAGACTACTTTTTTATAAACAAATTTTTGTCTGGGCTTAAAGAAAAAAGGGAGCTTTCCAAAGAGGAGGAAAAAACAATTTCAACAAGCATACAAAACTTAATAAACATACTCAAATACCCATTAACAGCCCTTGAAATATCGCCAGAAATTGACGAGGAGACCGTTTCTGATATTTTCGTTAGGATAAATAGTCAAGGCGTGAGCCTTACGCAGGCAGACTTTATTTTAACCCTGCTTTCTGTCTTTTGGGAGGAGGGCAGAAAAGAGATAGAGCAGTTTTGTATTGATAGCCGTAAAGCACCAGACGGAAACACAAAATACTCCTCGTTTAACCATATTATCAAACCAGACCCAGACGATATGCTCCGCACGCTCGTAGGTTTTACATTCAACAGGGCAAAAATGAAAGATGTATATTCTGTTTTACGAGGGAGAAATGATGATAATGAATTTTCTGAAAAATTAAGGGAGGAACAGTTTGCGTTATTAAAAGACGACTTACCGAAAATTACTAATAATACCAACTGGCAGAGTTTTCTAAAAACCCTAATCGGAATTGGCTATAAAAACGAGGAGCTTATATCGTCAAAAAATGCTGTCCTGTTTAGCTATGTAATTTACCTAATAGGAAAGGAAAAGCTAAACATTGAAAATCACAAGTTGCAAAAAATAGTAGCAAAATGGTTTTCAATGTCCTCCCTAACTGGTCGCTATTCGTCCTCCCCAGAAACTATTTTTGAGAGTGACTTGCACAAACTCGGAACTACCGAAAACGATTTTATGTTTTGGCTTGAAAAATCAATTAGCGACAATTTGGGCGATGATTTTTGGAAAATAACACTAATAAACGAGCTGGAAACCTCATCTGCCAGAAACCCGATGTCTAATGCTTACTTTGCGGCACTTAATTTTTTGGGTGCTCCCGTTTTATTTTCCAAAAGAATGGTAAGCGATTTATACGACCCGTCAATAAAAGTTAAAAAGAAAAGACTGGAAAAACACCATATTTTTCCAAGAAACTATCTCATTGAAAATTATGGCTTTGATAAAGTAAAAGACAAATCAAAAATAAACCAGATTGCTAATTTTACCTTTTTAGAGTTTGAGGAAAATATAGAGATTGGCGATATGTCTCCCAAAGAGTATTTTGACATACTGAAAAAAAGATTTACCGAGCAGGAAATTAACGAGATGTTAAAATTTCACGCGTTGCCAGATAATTTTTACGAGCTTAAATACGACGAATTTCTGGCAGAAAGGAGAAAAAGAATGTCTGAAATTATTAAAAAGGCATTTTATAAAATATAGCGTAGAAAAACGCCATTAATGAATGAAAAAATAGCCTTTGCTCTTGGTATGAGCATCAATAGTTTAATTAAATAGGTTATGCACATAGTAATTTTTGAAGGGCTGTTCAAAATTTCTTGTTAATGTTAGGATTAAGTAAATCATATCATTAAACAAAAAAACATTATGTCTTTTAACGAAAGAAAAACGGAAAGTATTGTAAGAAACTTCTTGGAAGAGTTCAAAAAAGAATACGAAAAACAAACGGGAAAGTTTGTATCTATTGAGGAGCAAAAATCTGATAATCCTATTATTCAAAAACAACTAAAAACAGCTTCCAAAAAAGGCGATGGAACAGGATACCCAGAATTTATTGTTAGTTTTCAAGATAGTAATTTGATTATTGTGATTGAATGTAAGGCAGATACCAAAAAACATAAAAGTAAAACACTCAATAATTATAGCGAATACGCCGTTGATGGAGCATTGTTATATTCATCTTATTTGTCAAAAGAGTTTGATGTTATCTCTCTTGGTGTTTCAGGAGAAACGCAGACAGAATTATTGATTGATACATTTTTACAAATTAAAGGGGAAAAAGTAGCAAGAGATTTAACGATAAAGAAAATATATGATTTTGAAAGCTATTTTGATTTATTGAAAAAAGATGAAATAAAAGAAAAATTTGATTACCAGAAATTGATGAGATATTCTCAAACACTAAATCAAAAATTAAGAGATGATTTTGAGTTTGAGGAAAATCACAGACCGTTAATTGTTTCAGGAATTTTATTGGCTCTTGAAGATGAAAGTTTTCTTTCCTCTTATGGGAAAAAACAAAAACCCCTTGAAATAGCGGATTTAATAGTTACGACAATAAAGGAAAGATTAGAAAGAGACAATATCAGGGGCGCAAAACTTAATACTATTGTTGAAACGTATGGTTTTATCAAAACAAACACAAAAATCATAAATGAGAAAAATAAAGACGGGAGTCCCAACACTCATTTAAAAAATTTAGTTAAAGATATAGAAGGTAATGTTAAGCCCTTTTTGCAAAGTTATAAACAATACGATGTAATGGGCAGATTTTATAATGAATTTTTAAGGTATGCTAACGGAGACGGGGGTTTGGGTATTGTTTTAACTCCGAAGCATATAACTGAATTGTTCGTTGATTTATCAGAAGTAAATAAAGACAGCGTTGTTCTTGATAACTGCTGTGGCACGGGAGGATTTTTAATAAGTGCCATGAGAAGAATGGAAGAATTGGCGAAGGAAGACAAAAAGAAAATTAAAGAAATACATACTAAACAACTGATAGGAATTGAGGACAATCCTAAAATGTTTTGCCTCGCCTGTTCTAATATGATGTTAAGGGGAGACGGAAAATCAAACATTTTTCAGCAGGATTGTTTTCAGGTGAGCGATGAAGATGTTAAAAAATTCAAACCTACTATCGCTCTTCTTAACCCGCCATACTCAAAAGAAAACGGACATAAAGAGTTGGAATTTGCGTGGAATGCATTATCATTTTTAGAGCCACACGGAACTTGTATCGTGATAGTTCCTCAATCCTGTGCAATGAATACAAAAAAAGGCAACGAGAATGTCAAAGAAAGGATACTTCAAAATCACACTTTAAAAGCTGTTATGAGTATGCCGAATACCCTTTTTATTGAGAGCGAAAAAAACGCCGTAACCTGTATTATGGTTTTTGAAGCACACAAGCCCCATAGCGATACTACAAAAACGTGGTTTGGATATTGGAAAGACGATGGTTTTAAAAAAAGGAGACCATTTGGAAGAATTGATTTTTACGGAACATATCATAACGAAATAAAGCCGTTCTGGTTAGATAGTTATTTCGGTAAAAAAGAAATAAAAGGATTTTCAGTATTAAGACACGTCAATTCCAATGATGAATGGTTAGTTGAACCATACCTAAATACAGAATTTGGAGAATTAACAGATAAGGATTTCACCGAGACGTTAAAAAAATACGCCACATTTCTTTTTTCCGATGAATTAGTAAATAAGGTTTCTAACGAAAGTTATAATAACAATAAATTAAAACTGGATTTTAGTAAGTGGAGAAAGATAAAATTAGGTTATAACGAAAATACAAAAGAGGGATTATTTAAAGTAGTTGGCTCTAAAAAATCAGATATAAGGGTTTTGCAAAGAAACAACATTGCGGAAGGTAAAAAATATCCTTACATTACCACACAGGCAACAAATAATGGGATTCGTGGTTGGTTTGATATTTATGCAAACGAAGGCAATGTTTTAACGATTGATAGTGCTGTGTTGGGCTTCTGTTCTTATCAGCCGTTTAATTTTACTGCTTCCGACCATGTAGAAAAACTAATTCCTAAATTTGATTTGAATGTTTATAGGGCTTTATTTTTGACCACACTAATAAATATGGAGCAAAAGAAAATATCTTATGGTAGAAAGTTTAATCAGGACAGAATTAATGAAACAATAATCAAATTACCTTTTAAAAATGACGGGGTCGATTGGGATTTTATTGAAAATTATATAAAAGGATTGCCTTATTCAAAATCTTTGAAAGTAAATTATGCAAAATAATGTGATAGAACGATAATTATTACTCAAAATCATATTGTTTCGTCTCAAAAAAATATTCCGTAAAATTGTGGGAGCGTTGCCGATCTGAAAGTCGGCTAATAAATAGAACATAATGCGCGCACGGGTGGCGTGGGGCAAGCATTATGACATATAACAAAACGAACTCCGCTCTGCCCCCTCGTTATTGTCAAAAAAATCGTCGGCTCAAAAAATCTTCGGTTCGAACCCGTTATTAAAAGACAAAAAAATCGAGTTTGTCCCGACTTCTCCTTATGCTTCGCTGTGCGAAGCACGCAAAAA
>JAHITK010000013.1 GCA_018817645.1 Patescibacteria group bacterium
CAGGAAAAGATATCCGGAAGATGGCCATCTCCACGATGACAGTGCCGGAGCGTCTGCTCTACGAGATTAAGTACTACGACGAGACCGGAGAGCATCTGGATGTCAAGAACATCACCCTATGCTCGGGCTCGCGTGATTCTGACGGCTGTGTTCCTGGCGTCTACTGGGTCGGCGGCGAGATGTGCATCCGCAGGTGCCATCCTCGCGGGGTGGGTTCTGTTCTGCGTGCCCGTGAGGTAGTTTCCTGACCCCTTGTTCCTGGTTGCGCTTGACCCCTTGCTGGCTCTGCTTCTGCCTTTGGGCAGGCAGAGCCAGCAAGAACCATTTGACAAGGTTGCAGTTTTAGTTTAATCTATAATTCGCAAATCTGAATAATTAAATTTGATTCTAAAGACATTATGAATATCAAACCATTGGCTGATTACATCTTAATTGAGCCGGTTACTGCCGAAGAAAAAACAAAAAGCGGAATTTTTTTGCCGGAGACCGCTGAAAAAGAAAGACCGGAGCAGGGAACCGTGGTGGCGGTCGGCACTGGAAAGAAAACCGCTGCCGGGAAAGTCGTCCCGATGGATGTGAAAGTCGGGGACAAGGTCTTGTTTACCAAATACGGTCCCAATGAGATTGAAATAGACGGAAAAGAATACTTGATTGCCAGAGAAGATGATATTCTCGCGATTCTTGAGTAACAAAGGTATGGCTCCCCGCCCAAATTTTGCGGGGAATTATAGAGACAGCCCGCTTCGCCCAATAAGGGGTGTCCCTATTCGGGACACGCAGACTGCAAGCACTATCCGATTTTAGATAATAAACATTAAATATGAGCAATAGCGATGGCAAAATTTGAGCGGGATGCTCATTTTTATACCTGCTCGCTAACACTCGCAGACAAAAATGGCAAAGAATATTTTATACTCCGAGGTGGCTCGGAAAAAATTGAAAGCCGGCGTTGACAAATTAGCAAACGCCGTAAAAGTAACTCTTGGCCCGAGAGGCAGGAATGTTATTTTAGACAAGGGCTTTGGCTCTCCGACCATCACCAATGACGGCGTCACTATCGCCAAGGAGATTGAGTTAGAAGATAAGGTTGAGAATCTGGGGGCGGAGATTGTCAAAGAGGTTGCTTCCAAGGCGAATGATATGGCCGGAGACGGAACGACCACCGCCACGGTTTTGGCCCAAGCCATTATTGGCGAAGGAATTAAAAATGTGGCGGCCGGAGCCAATCCTTTGGCCCTTAAAAAGGGGATCGAGATGGCTTCTAAAAGAGTGGTTGAATTTTTAAAGGAGATTTCAAAACCAATGGCCGGGAAAGAAGACATCGCCAAGGTTGCCACTATCGCCGCGGAAGATCCTGAGCTCGGTAATATAATCGCCGATGTAATGGACGAAGCAGGCAAAGACGGGGTGGTGACGATAGAAGAGTCAAAGACCTTTGGTTTGCAGAAAGAAATCGTCAAAGGACTCCAGATTGACCGAGGATATGTTTCTCCATATATGATAACCGATGCCGAGCATATGAAAGCGGAGTTAGAGGAACCCTACATATTAATAACCGATAAGAAAATTTCATCTATAAAAGAAATTCTTCCGATTCTTGAGAAAGTTGCCCAGACCGGAAAGAAGGAAGTCGTCATCATTGCTGATGATGTTGATGGTGAGGCCTTGGCGACCCTGCTTGTTAATAAATTAAGGGGCGTGTTTAACGCGTTGGCGGTAAAGGCGCCTGGATTCGGCGATAGAAAGAAAGAAATACTGGAAGATATTGCCTGTTTAGTCGGAGCCAAGGTGATTTCAGAAGATATCGGGCTGAAGATTGAGAATGCGGAAATTGAAATGCTCGGGCAAGCGAGAAAAGTAGTTGCCACTAAAGATAATACAACCATTGTGGAAGGGAAGGGAGAAAAAGCGGAGATAGAATCGCGCATTGCCCAAATTAAGCAGCAATTAGAAGCCGCTGATTCTGAATTTGAGAAAGATAAATTAGAGGAACGGTTGGCAAAATTAGCCGGCGGAGTGGCGGTTATTAAAGTGGGAGCGCCCACGGAAGTGGAGCAGAAAGTAAAACAGCATAAAGCAGAAGACGCTTTGTCGGCCGCTCGTTCGGCCATTGAAGAGGGAATTATCCCGGGCGGAGGAGTAGCTCTGATAGAAGCGACCAAGGTCTTAGCTAATCTTGAAATCACTGAAAAAGGAGAATTGGTCAAAGATATCCAGACAGGAATTGATATTCTTAAGAAAGCGATTGAGGCGCCGGCCAGACAGATTGCCCATAATGCCGGAGTGGACGCCGGAGTGGTGGTGGCGCGAATTAAAGGAAGCGAGGAATTGGATTTCGGGTTTAACGCCCAGACATTAAGATTTGAAAATCTTGTCCAATCAGGGATTATTGACCCGACCAAGGTTGTCAGGTCTGCTTTGGAAAATGCCGTGTCTGCAGCAGCCACATTTTTAACAACCGAGGTGGCTATTACAGACAAGCCGGAGAAGAAGAGCGATAACTCTATGCCCCAAGGCAATCCCTACGAGGATTTTTAAAACAGAAACAAGAGCAACCCAAAACCCTGCCGTCTCGGCAGGGTTTTGTATTAAGATTGTGTTAGGGTGCGACCCTAACAGATGTTAGGGTCGCACCCTAACAATATGCGGGCTTGTTTTTTGAACGGAAAAGGGCTATGATATTATTGAATCATTAAAATTAACCCGTAAAAATATGAGTATATTGTTAATCGTTATTATCGCGGTTTTAGCCCTGCTGTTTTTGAGCATAGCAGGAATATTCAATCGTTTTGTAGTGCTTCGCAACAGGACCAAAGAGGCCTGGGCAGACATTGATGTTCAGTTGAAAAGGAGATATAACCTGATTCCCAATTTAGTTAATACTGTCAAAGGATATGCCCAGCATGAGAGGGAGCTTTTTGAGAAAGTAACACAGGCAAGGGCGCAGGCAATGAGCGCTCAAGGAGTGGGAGAGAGGGGCAAAGCGGAAAATATGTTGTCAAATACTCTGAAATCCCTTTTTGCTGTGGTGGAGAATTATCCGGAATTGAAGGCCTCAGACAATTTCAGGCACCTTCAAGAAGAATTGACTGATACGGAAGATAAAGTTCAGGCAGCCAGAAGATTCTATAACGGCAATGTCAAAGAGCTTAATATCAAAGTGGAAAGTTTTCCTTCCAACATAATCGCCAAATCCTTCAATTTCAAGAAAATGGACCTCTTTGAACTCACGGTTCCGGAAGAGAGGGAAGCGCCGAAGGTAGAGTTCTAAAAAATTTGTCAATTCCCACTGGGATACAATTTATAGGACACTGCTCGCTCGCCCGGCGCGCTCGCTCGCACAATTCCTCGCCTCGCTCTCTCGCTTCGCTCGAGCCATGCCCGCTCGGCTCCGGATGGTCCTATAAATTGTATCCCAGTATTTGTTAAAAAAATGACTTCATATAATGTTGCTGAATCCAATGTCCGCAAGACATGGCTTTTGCTAACCGTGTTTTTGATTTTAATTATCGGAGTGGGATGGATTTTCAGTTATGCGCTTGAAAGCCCGGGAATTTTGTATTTTGCCGTTGGCTTCAGTATTTTTATGAGCTTCAGCAGTTATTGGTATTCCGACAAAATTGTGCTATCAATGGCCGGGGCAAGATTAATCAAGAAATCAGATAACCCTACCTTATATAGAATAGTGGAGAATCTCTGTATCACTGCCGGCCTTCCTTTTCCAAAAGTGTATATTATAAATGACAATCAGCCCAATGCTTTTGCCACCGGCAGGGATAAAAAACACGCAGTAGTGGCAGTGACCCAAGGTTTGTTGGAAAAGCTGGAGAAAGCAGAATTGGAAGGAGTTATTGCCCACGAATTATCGCATATTAAGAATAAAGATATGCTTTTGCAGACAATGGTGGTGGTGCTGGTCGGAGTTATCGCGCTGGCCTCAAATATGTTTTTAAGAATTGGCTTTTATGGAAGAGGAAGAAGGGATTCTCGGGGAAATTTGGGTGTGCTTTTAGTGATTTTGGGAATTATCTCTGCTGTCTTGGCCCCTATAGCAGCCAATTTAATTAAGCTTGCCATTTCCAGGAAGCGGGAATTTTTAGCTGACGCAAATGGAGCTTTAATCACTCGCTATCCCGAGGGCTTGGCAAGGGCGCTGGAAAAGATAGCCCAAGACCCGAATCCATTAAGAAAAGCGAATACTGCCACCGCGCATTTATATATTTCCAACCCTTTCCGCGGAGAGCGCTCGCAGGGGTGGTTTGCCAAATTATTTATGACCCACCCGCCGACCGAGGAGAGAATAACTGCCTTGATGGGAATGAAAATTTAATATATTGATTTAAAGTTTGTAGAATATTATAAATTATAAATTATCATTGGGTGGGGTGCTAGAGCGGCCAAATAGGACGGCTTGGAAAGCCGTGACCCTAACGGGTCCCGTGGGTTCGAATCCCACCCCCACCGCCAAGACAATTTTTTATCGGCGCGACCCGAGTGACCGTGAGTGAGTGACGACTAAACGCCTCGGTATACTGAAATTTTAATTGATAAAATATAACCATGTTTTCCCTTGACCTCCAAAACCAAACAAAGAAGACAATTTATGCGCTTATTGACGCATCTAATCTATGGGAGGCAATAAAGACGAAAGGTAAATTTTTGGATTTTGAGAAGACAATAAAATATATTAAGGAAAAGTTTGGAGGAACTTTTATTAAAGCTTTTTACTATACGGCGTATCCGGCAGAAGGCACAAGAAATTATAGCTTAGACGGAAAACATAAGTTTTTTACATTTTTAAAAAAGGGTCTCGGATTTGAGGTGATAAAAAAGAAACTAAAAAGAATCAGCGTAGTCAATGAACACGGCGAGACAATAGAAGAGAAGGGCAATATGGATGTAGAGATAACCATAGACGCTATCCATCATCTCGGAAAATACAATACGGCAGTTTTCTTCACAGGGGATTCTGATTTTTTGGCACTTGTGACATATTTGAAAAACCATGGTAAAAAAGTCTTTATTTTTTCTTCCAAAAATAATGTAGCGGAAGAGTTGCGGACTAGCGCAGATGGGTATATAGATGTTTTGAATATAGAGGGTATCTGGGGCAAGGAATTAAAACATAGGGCCGAATTAGAAAAGGAGCATAAATAGACAAAAAGCCGCCCTCCTTGCGGAGGACGACCCTTGGATGTTATACCCCTTCAGTTATGACTAACCGAAAGACATTATCAGTATAGCAGGCGCTCAATAGAAGTCAATAGTTTGTATTCCACATACTTAATTTAAAGAAAGTTGGTTCTACTTGACCCATTTGCCTCAAACTGGCCTATCCCTAATTACAGATTATAAATTACTCGCACGAATTGCAAAATATTTGTTTTTCCAGTAAAAATCGATTTTAATAATATGAAAACCGCGGCGATTATACCGGCATACAACGAAGAAAAAAGCATAGGCAATGTTTTAGATGTAGTTGCTAATCATCCCTTAGTAGGCGAGGTTGTTGTAGTGGATGACGGCTCTGCTGATTCCACCTCTATAATAGCCAAGGAGCATAATGCTTCGCGGGTTATTATCCTTAACGAGAATGTCGGCAAAGGCAAGGCCCTGGACATAGGGGTCCAAAATACAGAGGCAGAAGTGATTCTTTTTCTTGACGCTGATTTGGTTGGGTTTAAGCAGATTCATGTCACTAATCTAATCAAGCCGGTGATAGAGGGGGAGTGCGAAATGACGGTCGGGGCGATTGACCGTTCAAAATTAAGCCCTACTCTTAACAGAGAATTAAGCAGGATAGAGTCCCCATTTTCCGGAATGAGGGCCATTAAAAGAAGCGTCTGGGATATGGTGCCGGATGAGTATAAAAATAAATTCTATATTGAAACCGCGATTACTTATCTTGCCAAGAAAAAAAAGATTAAAGTTAAGCCGTTGGTTTTGGCTGGCGTGACTCATATTATAAAAGAGAAGAAGATGGGCTTTTGGAAGGGCCATTGGGCAAGATGGAAAATGCATCTAAACATTGTCTGGGCCAGCGTATTATTAAGAACAAAGAGAGTCAAGAGATATGGATTCAGTCATTAACGAAATTAAAGAGAAGCTTGATATTATTGATGTTGTTTCAAGCTATATAAAGCTTGAAAAAACAGGGGCTAATTATCGTGCCCTTTGTCCTTTTCATTCAGAGAAAAAGCCGTCTTTTTTCGTCAGTCCCACCCGCCAAATATGGAAATGTTTCGGGTGCGGCGCCTCAGGTGATATTTTTGCTTTTGTCAAAGAGATTGAGGGCGTTGAGTTCGGGGATGCCCTGCGCATCCTTGCCAAAAGGGCGGGAGTGGAATTGGAAAGACAGGACCCGCAAATCCAGACGGCAAGAAAAAGGATTTACGATGTCTGCGAACTGGCAACCAAGTTTTTTGAGAAACAGCTTTATTCAAGCTCAATCGGCCAAAAAGCAAAAGAGTATCTCTTGAAAAGAGGATTGAACGAGGAGTCAATAATAAAATGGCGCATTGGATTCGCTCCCGATTCTTGGGACAGCTTAATGAAGTTTTTACAGCAAAAGGGCTATTCCATAGGAGAGATAAAAAGAGCGGGGTTAATTCTGGAAAGCGAGAAAGGGAAGGTCTATGACCGGTTTCGGTCGCGGATAATTTTTCCAATTTTTGACTTAAACTCGCAGGCAATCGGTTTCGGGGGCAGGGCTTTCGGCAAAGACGAGGAGCAAGAAACAGCCAAGTATCTCAATATTCCCAATACCGCCCTTTATAACAAAAGCCAGGTCCTTTATGGCCTGAATCAGGCAAAGATTCCCATCAGAAAAAATGAAGGATGCATTTTAGTGGAGGGCTATACTGATGTGATAATGTCTCATCAGGCCGGAGTTCAAAATGTGGTGGCAACTTCCGGGACCGCCCTCACCCCCCTTCAACTGGCGGTTTTAAAAAGATATTCCAATAATTTGATTACCGCTTTTGATATGGATATGGCCGGCGATTCAGCCACCAAGAGGGGGATTGATTTAGCGCAGGCGCAGGGGTTTAATATAAAAGTGGCAGTTTTAGCGAATGCCAAAGATCCGGCCGATATGGTGGCTGAAAATCCGGAGGCCTGGAAAAAGTTTATCAATGAAGCCCGCTCAATAGTGGAATTCTATTTTGACAGCGCCTTTTCCAAATTTGAAGTTAAAAATCATGACGAGAAAAGAAAAATCTCTGAAATGCTTATTCCCATATTGAAAAGAATTCAGAATAAAATTGAACAATCGTCTTGGGTGAAAGAATTGGCTAACCGCTTAATGGTGAGCGAAGCAAGTGTCGAGGAAGAGCTGAATAAATATGTTCCGGGGCAGGCCATTACAGAAACCCCAAGCCCGCGAAAAATTGGCAACGAAGAGAGCAAAAAATCACGGAGAGACATTATTGAGGAGAGAATATTATCTTTGTTGTTGAATTATCCCGCCGGATTTGCGTCTATAGAAGACCGGTCCCTTGATTGTTTGTCTCCAAGAACTAAGGAAATTACCATTAAAATTAAAGAGATAGAATCAAGGGACTTTAAACAAGCTGACTTTTCGGAGGAAGACAAAGATTTTTTGGATTTTTTAGCGCTTAAGGGAGAAGTGGAAGTAGAGGCGGCAGACAAGGAGGTAGATGTGGCAGAGGAAATCCGGGTTTGCCTAAAAGAGCTGGAATCCCTTACAATTAAAGAACGGCTCAAGGAATTATCCGATAAAATCAGGATTGCGGAGCAAGAGAACAAAAAAGACGAAGTAGAAGAGTTATGCAAAGAATTCCATCAGCTTACCGAGAGTTTATCCAAAAATCATAGCGACCAAGATAAGCCAACAGCAACAATCAATGATTAGTAATTTATAATCTATGCCTAAAACTAAATCTTTCAAAAAGAAAAAACCGGTCCAGAAAAAGAAGAGGGTCAAAAAATCGGCTAAAAAGAAAATAGCCAAGAAAAAGGTAAAGAAAGCGAAGAAAACGAAGAAAGCGAAGAAAGAGAAGAAAGAGAAGAAGACCGAGAAAATTGTTAAAAAAAGGACTATCAAGAAAAAATCCCCTAAACCGGGCGGGAAAAAGAAAAAAACGCTTAAGAACGCAATCGGCAGAACAGCCAATAGAACTTTCAGGAATAAGCCGGCAGAAGGAGTTAAAATCAGTAAACTTAGGGAAAAGATTTTCCCTTTTGCTAAGACAGAGGAATTAATCAGGCGAGGCAGAACGCGGGGCTTTGTGACCTATAGCGAAGTCATTTATTTTTTCCCTAATCCGGAAAAGGATTTAGAGGGCTTGGATGCGCTTCTTCAGCGATTAGAAGAAGAAGGGATTGAACTAAAAAGGAGTCAGGGATTTTTGCGCGTGGACGGAGATGAACAGCGCAGCCAGGCCAAATCCAAGCCCATCTTAAGCCGGCGCCCTGATTCCATCCAAATGTATTTAAAAGAGATAAGCAAGGTCGGATTTTTAACCGCCAAGGAAGAAAAAGATCTGGCGAGGAGAATAGAGAGGGGCGATATAGCGGCCAAACAAAAGCTTATTAGGGCCAATCTGCGGTTGGTGGTTTCCATTGCCAAGAAATATGTGGGCCGAACCCCAAACCTTACTTTGCTTGATTTGATTCAGGAAGGCAATTTAGGTCTTTTCCGGGCAGCGGAAAAATTTGACTGGAGAAGGGGATATAAATTTTCCACTTACGCCACCTGGTGGATAAGACAGGCCATTACCAGGGCCTTGGCTGACCAGGCGAGGACGATTCGCATTCCGGTGCATATGATAGAAACCATTTCAAAATACACTAAAGTGAGGAGAGATTTGTTAAGGGAACTGGGCAGAGAGCCGTTAGTTGAAGAAATCAGCAGAGAGATGGGCGTCAGCGCAGATAAAGTGAGGCATATTAAAAAGATTGCCCAGAAAACAATTTCTCTGGAAACGCCGATAGGCGACAAAGACGACGAGGACAGCGTTTTGGCGGAGTTTATAAAAGACGAGGAAATGCCTTCTCCTTCAAAACGGGCAGCCCGGGCATTGCTTAAAGAAAGATTGGATGAAATTTTGACTGATTTGACTGAGAGAGAGCAGAAGATTTTAGCAATGAGATTTGGCTTGACTGATGGAGTGACTCACACCCTGCAGGAAGTAGGGGAAGTTTTTGCCGTCACCAGAGAGAGAATCCGCCAGATAGAAGCAAAGGCGCTGGAGAAAATACGCAAGCACGATAATCTGAAAAAATTGGAAGGATACTAAACGAAAATCCCAATTTCCAAATCCCAAATCCCAAAGCAGAAGCCAAGATAAAAAAACAGGGACAAGGAGCGAAAGCTTGAAAAAGAGAAGAGAATAAGGTAAATTGAAACATTGTCAATTTAATATTCCGCGGTAGCTCAATGGTAGAGCCATCGGCTGTCAAAAAGGCAGCGCTTGGAAGAAATTCTAAGTGAAAAATTCCGGGATAACGGTGAATGCTAATCTTTTAAGGTATGCGAACACCGTGGGAACCCGCAAGGGGCCCCGTAGAGACTAAATACCGGAACGCCTAAGTTTTTAAAAATAAGGCGATGATATAGTCCACGCTCTAAAGAAATTTAGAGATAAGTGTAACCGAGAGGTTGTAGGTTCGAGTCCTACCCGCGGAGC
>JAHITK010000014.1 GCA_018817645.1 Patescibacteria group bacterium
CCGAAGGTCGCAAGCGTTCTGCGAGCGAAGCGAGCAGGTTCTTTAGACCGAAGGTCGCAAGCGTTCTGCGAGCGAAGCGAGCAGGTTCTTTAGACCGAAGGTCGCAAGCGTTCTGCGAGCGAAGCGAGCAGGTTCTTATTTTGAATTTTGAATTTTTAATAAATTTTTAATGCTTTAATTTTTAATGGATTTTGCGGAATTCGCAGATGTTTTTGAAATCGCAGGATTGGCATTGCCAGCCCGGGGTTGCTCTAAAATCGCTGTTCTTAATCTTTTCAATTTTATTCAAGACCTCCTGCTTGAATTTTTCTCTCTCTGGTTCGCTGCTTTGAAAACTCGTCTTTCCGCCAATCTCAAGATAATAATAACTTAAACATTCCGGTGTTTTGCCAAAAATCTGCTCGCCGGCCAGCTGGTAAATAAGCAGCTGTTCTTTCTCGTCTTTTGCTAGTTTTCCTTTTCCTTTGCCGGTCTTGTAGTCAATTATTTCAAGCTGTCCGTCAGGCAGTTCATCCACCCTGTCTATCTTGCCTTTTATGGTATTATCCCCGATTTTCAGGGAAAAATCCAATTCCAAAGACGGCCTTTTGTTCAGGAACTTAATCTTCGGCTGCTCTTTAAAAAATTTTTCCAGAAAATCTTTTAAAATCTCTTTTCCTAATTTGAAATATTCTTGTTTCTGTTTTTTATCTTCATACCATTCGTCAATCCAATTTCCTTCATAAAGGGCAGTCATTTTCTTAAATTGTTCGGAAAAATCAATTTCTTCTTTCCCGGCGTTTTCTTCGGCCGGACTTCCGAAAAGCCCTTTTTGACTTTCCTCTTGGCTCTCAAGGTAATCTTCCAAGAATTGGCGCAATGTCTTGTGGATTGTTTTTCCAAAACTGAAAATTGCTGTGCCGATGCGGGGAATTTTTAAAATGTGGGCAAACTTGTACTGCTGGGGGCATTTTTCAAAAGCAGCAAATTGGGAATAGGAAAAATACGGCGGAATATGGTATTTCGCTTTTCGCTCCTCGCCTGATTCCACTCCTTTTGGCTCCAATGATATTTTGTCCCCGCTCGGCGCTCCCGGCTTTTCAAAATTTATCTCTCTCAAAAACCGGGATAACTTTTTCTCTCTCGTCCCGCCGTAATCATCTGCCGAAGTGAAAAATAGTCCCTTTTTCGCCCGAGTCATTGCCACATAAAACAACCTTCTTTCTTCCTGTAAATGGACATCTCCGCTCGGCACAATTTCTTTCACCAATTTTTCCGGAATTTCTATCGCCTCTTTCCTTTCAATGGTGGGAAATCTCTTGTCCACTAAATTAGTGATAAAAACATATTTAAATTCCAGGCCTTTGGCAGAATGGATGGTCATTATTTTAACCGCATCAGGCCCTTTCTCTATATCCGTTTCCAGCGAACCGGTTTCCCCTGATTCCAGTTCCATATTCATTGCCTGCATAAAATTGACCAGGGTCGGCTCGGGATTATTCTCTTCAAATGATTTAATTTTCTTGTAGAATTGGGTTATCAGATTTAAATCCCTCTCATTCTCCTGCTTCACCATTTCTTTCAAGTATCCCGAATCGTTCAGAAAAGCGAGGAAAACATCTCCGATGCTTTTCTCTCTGACTAATTTGGAGTGCTTTTTGATTAAATCAATCAGGAATCCAACCTTTTGAACCGTATTTTTAGAAATGCCCGGCAGCAAAGACAATTCCTGCAATGTTTCATAGGTTGACTGGGTCTTTTTCTTGCTGAATTGGTTTATCTTGACTAATTCTTCGGTCCCTACCGCAAAAAGGGACAAACTTAAAAGCCGGTTCAGGGCCGGGCTTTCATGATAATTGTCCAGCAACCTGAAATAGGAAATTAGGTCCAAAATCACCGGCTGGGAATAAAGCCCTTTGGAAGCCAAAAATTCGTAAGGAATTCTTTGTCTTTCCAATTCTTTGAAAAAGGCGGTGGCCGAATCGTTCGCCCTGACCAATACGCTAAAATCGGAAAAATTTGCCTCTCTGTCTTTATTCATAATTTCAGCGATTTTTCGGGCAACACCCTCCGCTTCTCTTTCCAGAGTCGCAAAATGAAGATGCTCAATCAATCCCGCTGAATTATCTTTGGCTCTTAATTTCTTGTCTATCCTTTTGAAGGAAGAAAGCTCAATGCCTTTTTCCTTTGCCTCAACCGCAATCTCTTTGTCCTGATTCAGCTGGTATTCAAGCCGGTTAGGATTATTCAGCTGGATAAAATTGTAGGTCAAATCAAGAATATTCTGGGTTGAGCGGTAGTTCTCCACCAGGATTATTTCCTTTGACTCGGGAAAATCTTTTTTGAATTGCAGGACATTATTCAGCGACGCCCCCTGGAAGCGGAACACAGAATTGTGGACAACAATACCATTGGCAATGAAATTATGTGTTCTGTCTATTTCTAAATCATACACCGCCTCATTCCACTCCTCTTCTTTTATTTTCACGATTCGGTCATAAATCACTTCTGGTCCGCGTCTTATTGGCAGATAATGACCGGGTAATAAATTTTTAGCAGGCATGACAATGGCGCTGCGAGTCCGGCGATGACTTGCTATTTTATTATATTTACTCGCTAAGCTAAATTTAATTTTAATAATACCACCGGTTAATTTTTCTAATTTTTCGGCTATCTGCCATACTTTTTGTAAGTCAGCACTTTCCATTTTAAACATTTGGCCTTTTTTCGCATTTCTTAAAGAGAAACCCGCATTCCTGATTTTTCGCAATATTTCTGTGTCAGATGTTTCTAGAGAAACACGGTGATTTATTGATGGATTTAGTAGCAAAAGTTTACCCTTTTTGACATGCTCCTTACTTCGGGATCGTCTTGCACACATATTAATATTAATAATAATCCTTCTTTTGTGTCCCCTGTAAACGGCATTTAAACAATGGTGCGGGCTGTTCAGGTCTATGTGGAAATCCTTTGCTAAGCGCGCAACGCCATTTTGGATGTCCAAATCTTGATAAAGTTTTTTTAAAAATTCACCCTCAATTATTACGCCTCTTCTCTTTTGGAAACAACTGGTCGGTATCCCATATTTTAAAGACCAAAGCGTTTCGTAATATCTCGCTTCTCTATCAGTAGAAAATGCCTTAATGCCGATAATAAAATCTGCGGACCGCTCCAAGTTTAATCGTAAAATTAAATCATCTGTCACCCCCATTCTCCATTCCAATCCTTGGCGATACATTAAATATACATAATGTATGCCTTGTCTAGAGGTTTTAGGAACAAAACAAAACATTTTATGGTTATCTGTAACTTTCAATTTATAGCCGCTTTTCGTGGTTAAAATCAGTATCCTCGTTTTCTTCTTCTTTTTAAATACTTTATTTACCTTAGAAACTCCGATGTGCCCCTTGCCAACTGCGGTCAATGCCATCTCTCCCTTTCGAACATTTTTTATGGACCTTTCCTTTACTTCGCCTTTTTGGAACATTTGTATTTTTGAATCTCCGGGCAAGCATTGGTCGTCATCTGCATTAACCATCAGATTATTTCCCGGCGCCGCCAATGTCTTTATCAATTCGTATTGCGCCCAATTGGTATCCTGAAACTCATCAACCAAAATGTATTTAAATTGGTTCCGGTATTTGTCCAAAATCGCTGGCCTTTCTTTGAATAATTTCAGGCAGTAATTTATCAAATCCCCGAAATCCAAGGCATTATTTTCCAAAAGCAGGCGTTGATAAGTGTGGTAAGCGTCAGCCAGTTCGCTTATCCTCTGCTGCTCAATTTCTTTTTCTTTTTGGGTAATTTTCTCTTTTTTGTCCACTGTTTTGCTTCCAAAAATGCCGTCGTCAAAATTCCTTTTAATATCATCGGCGTATTGCAGATAATCCTCGGGAAAGATGGCTTCATCTTTACAGCGCGCGAAATGGTCAATCAAGGCATGAATAAACTTTGAGGGATTGCCAAGCGGGCGATAATAATTCAGATTGAATTTAGCTAAATTTTGTCTGATTAAAACCCAGCTTCCGGTTTGGTCAAGCAATTTAAAGTTAGTGGGCAAGCCGATATCCAATCCGTGCTCTTTTAAAACTCTTTCGCAAAAAGAATGGAAAGTGGAAATCCAAAGATCCAGATAGCCGAAAGGCAAAAGCCGGTCAACCCGCTCTTCCATCTCTCCGGCCGCCTTGTCAGTAAAAGTCACGGCCAAAATTTCCGGCGCTTCAGCTAATTTGTTTTCTATTAAATTGGCGATGCGGCGAGTGATTACCGTGGTCTTGCCGGTCCCAGCGCCCGCCACAATTAAAAGAGGCCCTTTGCCATGCAAAACCGCCTCTTTTTGTTCTGGATTCAAACCCTCAAGATATTTTGATTTTTTGTTTTCCTGGAGCATGCTATTGCTCAATATTACCCCAATCTCCCTTATTTTTCAATCGCAAAAAAAAAGCGCCACAGGTGGGGACAGGTGTCTGCGGCGCCGGAACTCTCTACCCCGAGAGTTTCTGTTGAATGAGCTTGACAATTTGGCTGAACTGCGTGGCCCTACGAGCTTCCTCATCGGAAATCTTGATTTCGAACTCCATTTCGTATTCCCAGGCGAGCTGCAAAAGATCCTCATCATCAGCTCCGAGATCTTCCACGATATCGAGATCCCTCTTCTTGAGTTTTTCCCTTATCTCGTCGGGATCCCACATAAGTTGCTCACAGAGGATCCTCAACACCCTTTCCTTAACGCCTCTCTGCAACGCATCGTACACTTCTTCTACAACGGCATTGACATTTTTTCCTGTGAGGCCGATAACGCAGAATTTGTCCTCTACCCTGCGTAATATTTCCTGGACATCCTGAGGCGTTACCCCGAAATCCTCCGAGAAATAACCGGGGCCCCTGATGTCTTTGTCTCTGAGGTGCGTTGAATAGACAATGTCAACTATCCTTCGAACCTCTTGCCGAATTTCATCCCGGTCCATGCCTTACCTCCTTCTCTGGCCTTATCTTCGGTTTCGAGTACAATGTGGATGGGCGTTGTTTCTCTTTTTTCCCACTTGTCTGGGGCCTACTGGTTGTCTCTGCCAAATATGCGGTCGGCGGCACTTTTGACTCTTTCTATCATCAACAGATTCTGGAACCTTCTCGCGCCCTTCTGACGAATTCTTTTTGGATTGCTCTCGCAATGAATCTCACCTTCCTTCTCTGTTATATCGTGTGCTGAGTTTATTATACGAAAAGATTAAAAAAAATCAAGTCAGAGCTTGTTGCTGCTGATTCTCCTCCTTATTTCCTCAAGTTTTGATTCTAAAAAGAAAAGGTTGTGAATAGTCAAAAGTTTGCCGGCCAATTGTTCTTTGGCTCTAAACAAAAAGTTTATTTGAGCGATGGTGTATTTTTGGCAAACCGGACATTGACATTTCCGGTCAATCGGTTCAAACTTATTCTTCAATTTCCCGGCATTAAGGTTCAAATATCCGCTTGAAGTCATGGCTGTGCCATGCCGGGCGATTCTGGTGGGCAAAGCGCAATCAAATAAATCAATTCCTAATTTTACAATTTCCTCCAAAACTTCTAAATCCCCTATGCCCAATAAGTGATGGGGCCTTTGCCAATCAATTTCCTCGTTGACCCAGGAGATTGTTTTGTACATATCTTTTTTGCTTTTGCCCAAAGCCCCGCCGATAGCAATCCCGAAAACCGGCAAATTATTTACAAATTCAGTTGATTCTTCTCTTAAATCTCTGTATATGCCCCCTTGGATAATGCCAAATATTTTTTGGTTTTTTAGCCCTTTTGAGGCCTTTAAAAATCTTTCAGACCACTGATTGGTAATCTCCAAGTCCTTTTTGGCGGTTTTTTTGTCATCCATCGGCGTTCCGCAGACATCCAAAAGATAAATAAAATCAGCGCCTAATTGCTTCTGGATTTTGAAAGAGAGTTCCGGGGTAAGCCAGATTTCCCGGCCATCTCGCGGGGATTTAAATCTTGCCCCTCTTTGGCTGATTTTTAAAAGACTTTGACATTTCCGCCGACTTTTTTTTCGTTTTTCCTGCCCCTGCCGGGCTTCCCGCCAATCTTGCCGAGATCGTTTCTCGGCAACCCGCCGAGAAACGATCTCGGCAAAATACTCGGCAAGATATTTTCCATTCTCATCCGGGAAAACGGAACCAATTTTACCCAATCCAAATTCACTTCCCTTGCCTAAAGAAAAAACTTGGAACCCGCCGGAATCAGTGAATATCGGCTTATTAAAATTAAAAAACTTATGGAGCCCTCCCGCCTTCTCAATCTGGCCCGCCCTATCTAAATCTAAAAAATGAAAGGTATTGGTAATCTGGCATTGAACTTTTGCCTGTTTGGTTTCTTCCGCGCTTAATCCGCCCTTGATCACACCCAAAGTGGCCACCGGAATAAAGGCCGGGGTTTTTATCTTGCCATGGGGCGTGGTAATTTCCCCAACCCGCGCCCTGCTTTTCTTAGATTTTCTCTGTATTTCAAATTTAAACATTTTTATTAATACTCTATCATCCTAAGCCAAATTTCTTAAAAAATCAAAAAATTTTATGCTAAACTCCACACGGCCGGGACAATTCACGCACAAGATAGGCAAAACCTTATTCTATTCATTATTGACATCGCTGTTTGCCTAATATATTATAAAAATATAAGTTCTTCGATTATTAACAGATTTGTTAATTATCATGGAATTCGAACTTGCTGATGATTTATCAAAAAAACTTCAAATAAACATTAACAACATTGTCCGAGAATATTGGGAAATGTTTATTTTAGATGGATTATATTCCAGCGTTTTAGGAACGAGCTTGATTTTCAAGGGCGGGACTGCGCTTCGACTTATTTACAACTCCCCACGATTTTCAGAAGATCTTGATTTTTCGATGCTTGGCAAGATAAGGTTTAATGATTTTAAAAAAATAATGGAAAATATAATTTCTAAACAGCCAGAATTGTCTATCAAAGAAATATATTCTAAAAAGAATACTTATTTCACTTTGATTAAATTTAAACAAGAATATCTCTCTCAAATGCTTTCAATCAAAATAGAAATTTCGAAAAGAAAACTTTCTTTCAAAGAAAATATTGATTTTAAATTATCAACTGCTTCCTCTCCAGCGACGAACTTAAGACCACTGTTAAAAGTTCTCACTCTTGAACGGCTTTTTAAAGAAAAAATGGACGCTCTATCTTCCCGAAAAAAAGCAAGAGATTTATTTGATATTTGGTTTGTCGGTCAATTGTTAAAAAAAGAAATTTCTCTGCCAAAAATAAAATTAAGGAAAATGGACATTAGACAGGAACTCAATCGTCTCTTGCCAAAAAATTATCAACCCGTGATTCCTGAATTAATAAAATTATGCAAAGAATAAATAAAATAAAATTCTTAAAAAAGCTCAAGGAGATAGACAAACCATATTTTACCATCAATGATTTATGGAAAATTTTAAACTTATCTAAACAATCCGTATACGTTACTTGTAGTCGGTTAGTCAAATCAGGAGACCTTTACCGGCTAAGAAAGAATATTTATACAATAGACAACTCTCCTCAAAATATTCAGAAAATCGCCAATCTTATTTATTGGCCATCTTGCCTCTCTTTTGAATCTGCTTTAGCCTTTTATGGAATTTTAAATCAAATACCTTACACTTCTATATTCGCCACGAAACTCAAAAGCAAAAAAATAGATTTAGGTGGTCAGCTTATAGAATATCGTCAAATTCTTCCTAAACTTTTTTTTGGTTATACTCTCCAAAAAGATCTTTTCGTCGCCCTCCCCGAAAAAGCAATTTTAGATCAACTCTATCTAGTTTCTCTTGGTAAGGCAAGGATTGATTGGGACGAATTAAACTTAAAAGAAATTTCTAAAAACAAATTTCTCGAATTTTCTAAAAAATTTCCTCCTCGCACTCAAAAATTAGCCCAAAAACTCCTGACCCAATTCGGTAAAACCAGCATCACAATTAAATAGCTCCCTTCCTTTCGGTAAAATCCGGCCAATCAGCTCTCTCGCCCCGATCAACTGACCGGGGCCTTTTCTTTTTTATGCTTTTATTTATATCTTTTTTTCTCTAAATCCCTCACTTCTTTTTCACTCATTCCGAAATGGTGAGCAATCTCATGCCAGACCGTCCGCTTTACCCTTTCTTTTATCTCTTCCGGTGTTTTGGCTACTGCCTCAATACTGCCCTGAAACAAAGTAATCTTGTCAGGCAAAACATTGGCGTAATATACTCCTCTTTTGGTCTGGGGAACGCCCTGATACAAGCCGAATAACAAACTGCCGGCCGGCACTCTCGCCTGCCGCAACTGCTCTAGCGAAGGCCAGTCCTCAACCAGAATATCCACATTTTTCATTTTATCCCTGAATTTTTGGGGGATTTCCGCTATCCCCTGCCTGACCAATTCTTCAAAGTCCGATGGGCTTAATCTAAACATATTTTGTAATTCTAATCCAACTTCCCCAAAAAAGCAAAAACTCCCCGCTTTTCTAAAAAGACAAGGAGAACAATTCCTCCTGCATTACAAAATCATCATTATATGATTTTTTGGATTCAATATTCACCCCCTCTGCTAAACCCTCCTTCCTGGGCTCTGTGATAATCTATTTATTTTAAATAATGCTGGACCAATGTCAAGCAAAAGTTTTCCACAGATGATTTTAGTATTCTCTCGCGGGTATTTTTGGCCTCTTTTAAAATTAAAAGGGGGTCGAGCTTTCTCTGACCCCCTATTCGGTTTAAAACTAAGGAACCTGCTGTGAGAGAGATTGCCCCTGAAATCCTTGCTCGTAGGCAAAGCGGACAACTGTTTCGAGATCCTGTGATGGCCAATTGTAGTCGCCGCATTCATCGAGACGATGGAAAAGAAGAATCAACCACTTGTGTTGTTCCTTTGCTTGCGTAATCCAGTCTATCACTTCTTGGACAGTTGTCTTGGCCTCAACTGCTACCGCGCTCAAGCAACAGATTTCGTTTTGATAGTTGTTGAGAGGGATATCATTCAAAGCCGCAGGCCAAGAAGCGAGATGGGCAAGGTAGTAATCGCCTGCCATTGCCAGAACTCGTTGGTCGTAGTCGCCGTATGGCGAAGAAAGGCTGCAAGCACTTAACCCCAGTCCCTCAAGGAACAGCTTTGAGTCCCGAATCTCTGAGAGAATCTGGGCATCAGACAGCTGGGTCAGGTAAGGATGGCTAACGGTATGCGAGCCAATTTCCCAGCCCTTGTTTGCCAATTCTTGCAACTGATTAGCTGTTATGTAGCCGGGCTGATTAATGTTGGCAGTGATGGCGAAAACCGTTCCTTGGTAGGAGTAGCGTTCAAGAATCGGAAAGGCAGTGTTGTAGGCGGAAAGGTAGCCATCGTCAAAGGCAAAGGTAATCATTGCCTCGGGAACAACGGGTTGCGAGATGACACCGGGATGCGGCAGGCCAAAAGCAAGGCCTAATATCAGCGGCACCACCAACAGCGGACAGCGACACACCAACATCACCAGAGAACAGGGTACGCCTTTCGGAATATACATCGTCCAACCTCCTTTAGTGGCCTTTGTTCCACGCCTGAAGCCGTCTGCCCAAAATCCACTCCTCCGCCACCGATTTCAAGAAAAGACAGGAATCTATGGGTCCTGTCGCCCAATACAACGGAAAGCCCAAGAGCGCTTCCTTAAGCCGCTTGTACCGAATGCCGCCAAAAAAAAGCGGTGGCAAAAACGACACAGATCTCAAAGGTAATAGCACCGGAAAGAACAAGTGCCAATTCCCCTTTAAGCCATAGCCGGCTCACAAGCATATAGGCGAACGCTCCCAGAAACAGCGGCTGACTGATGCCTGACAAAAGATACCACAGGACAAAGAAAGCCAAGCGGGGCTTTTTTGCCAAATGGGTTCGATTGTCCGCAATGCACTGGAGAAAACCCCGATACCAGCGCGTAACCTGCGAGCGATACTGTTTCCAGTTGGAAGGGTCTTTTGGATAGCAGACCGCTTGCGGCACGAACTTGACTTTCTTACCTACTAGATGCGCTTTCCAAGTCAGGGCCATATCTTCGGCCATATTGCCTTCCGGGAATCCGCCCAGTTCTTTCAGTATCGCGGTGTTCAGAGCGGAAAAACATCCCGAAGCAACCAACGAGGACTGCCAGTGTACCTGCGCACTCTTGTGAATGCGCAAATAGTATAAGTACTGGACCAGACGAGCCATTTCCCAGAAGTTCTTTATCCTCTGAGGAATGACAAAACCGGAAGCACATAAGGTTTTGCCATCGCTCAAGGCAGGGATGAGGTATTCTATGGCTTTGGGGTCCAGAACTGTATCGGCATCTACATTGACAACGACTTCTGTATGCACGAAGCTGGTGCCAAAGTTCAGGGCTCGCGATTTTGTGCCAGTGTTGCAATGGGTTCTCACAACCTTCGTTACTAAGCTGGCTGCGATTTGGGCAGTTCTATCCAGTGAGCAATCGTCAACAACAATGATTTCCTCAACAGGATAGGTTTGCGCTTGGACACTGCGGATAGTAGCAGTAATGACCGCTTCTTCGTTAAAAGCGGGAATCAAAACCGTAACCGACGGCTTGTAGGTTGACGAGGGTTTTTCCTTCCGCTCTTTACCGATTGAAAACAGCAGCAAAGACAGAATAAAACCAGAAATCTTTCTCATTCTCACCTCCTTTTTTTTCTCTCTCTATTCTATATTGGTTATTGGTTTTCAAGGTGCTGCTGAAATATGTTTATTTAACTATTAAAAACATTTTTTGTCAATGTCTGTGTAATGGTTCAATAGCTTTGCAGCACTCTGATTACGGAGGTAAACAAAATATGGAGGTTCGGCCTCCATACCAATGTCAAGTAAAAGTTTTCCACAGCTCTTTTTCTTTTCAATTTGCTATTGATAGTATAATGAAAATAACGGTACTTTATTTATATTAAAATTAGATAAAAAAAATATCTCTGGATGCCTGAGGGGAAGGAAAATCAACTCAGGCACCCGGAGATATTTTTTTGAATATTCAAATATATCATATTCTAAACAGGCGACAGGAACTTGTCAAGACATTTGCGTCGTCTGGGAGTAATTTTATGAAATAATCTCCTCTAACCCCTCACTATACCCTCTATAATCACAAAAACCCGGCTTCTTTCTGCCGGGTCTCGCTGTATAAAATCGTATCTTAGGAGTTATATTGATGCTAACTAATCCTGTACCTGGTTTTCCCTGACTTGAACCAGAAAATCGCCCACTACATCCTGGACGTAGGCAATCTGGCTTAACCAAGAAAGGGAAATGCCCACGACAATCAGTAAAAACCCAAAATAGTGCGAACCTCCGCTGTTAACCCCATTTAGTTGTGAGATTGTCAGCGCCGTAAAACCGCACAAGTAAAAAGCAAATTTGACTCTTCCTAAAATATTCGGCTCCGGAAGCTTTACTCTTCGGTCAAGCAAAACCCAAAGAGCGTAAATAACCAGCAAGGTCTCCGGCAAAATTATTTGCATTATCAAGTGGGGAGCAATAATACTGCGGGAAAACAAATACCATAATACCCCTATTGCCAATACCTTATCTGCAATCGGGTCGAAAATTTTTCCAAAATTAGTAATTTGATTTCTTTTCCTTGCCAGCGTTCCGTCTATGATGTCTCCTAAAAACCCAAAGGCAATCAGAAAAAGCACCAGCCAACCTCCAACTATCTTCGGAAAATAAAGAAGCCAGGAGAAAGAAAAACGAATGGCGGTAATATGATTTGGTTTTAACCAATCAGGGATAAATCCCAAGAACTTAATTAAAAAATTATCTCTTACCCGGGTTTCCGCAATTGTCAATCTATTTATTGCTGAAAAGCATTTATTTAACATAACAATCTCGCCTTTAATTATTCTATTTCTGACATTGGGGACAAAAATGCGCGGAACGGCTGCCGATTATTTTCCTTTGGATTATTGCTCCGCATTTCAGACATTTTTCTCCGGTGCGGCGATAAACCCTTGTGATGTCCTGATATTCGCCTGTTTCTCCGTCCGGCTTGCGGAAATCGGGAACGCTTGAGCCGGAAAATTCAATCGCCTGCCAAAGAATTTTTGAAATCGCTTTGTGAATCTTTTTCCGTTCCGGCTCTTTCAGTCCTTTCGCCGGTCTGAAAGGCAAAACGCCGGCTAAAAAAAGAATCTCGTCAGCGTAAATATTGCCAATGCCGGCAATAAGATTCTGGTCCATCAAAACCTGTTTTATTTTCCTCCTCCCTGATTTGCCAATTATTTCCTTAAATTGTTCATAATCAAGCTCCAAGGCGTCAATCCCTAATTCGCTTGTTATCTTCGCCTTTCCCAATAATTTGTTGTCCCACAACTCTATTCGGCCGAATTTTCGCATATCGGAAAAAGCCAGCATCATCCCGTTATCAAGCCAAAATATAATGTGGATAAACCGGTTCATCGGGTCTTCCAGCGGGCCCTTTTGCGCCGGCCTCCACTCCTCTTTTTCTTTTTCCCATTTTCCAATCAGGAAATGGCCGGTCATTTTCGGATGGACAAAAAGGGTTTTTTCTCCGGAGAGTTGGAATAAAACAACCTTGCCCCTGCGCTTGATATCAATAATTTGTTCGCCGATAATCCTCTTTTTGAACTGATTAAAATTCTTCGGCCCTTTAATCAGTTTTGGCGCATCGGTCCAAACATCAACAAAGGTTCTTTTCAGAACCCTTTTTCTCAAACCCTGAACCATTGTCTCCACTTCCGGCAATTCAGGCATATTTATTGTAATCCAAATTTTTTAAGATTGATTTTCTCAATCGCGCCATCTTATGATTGGAAAGATTGAGTTCCAGAACCGCCCTCTGCGAAGAAACTATTTCTATCAATTTCTGATTCAAATTTTTCAAGCCATATTTTTCTATAATCCCCCGATACTTCTTCCAATCTACGATGTTCGCAGACAAAAGCGAAAAAATATCAACCAAGTCTTTTTTCCCTTTATTGCTGTTCTGGCGCGAAGAAAAAGCGTAAAGTTTCAGGGTGAGCAAAACTTCAGGCACAGGCGCTAAAAATCCTTCAATGCTCTGCGAGTAATCTGATATTATATCCTCGACAGGAATCCCTATTTCGGAAAAATGGGGAAGGTAGATATCAATATCTACTTCTTCGTTTTTTATCTCGTATTTTTTGAGCCGTTCATTCTTAAAAACTTCAAATTTTTCTTTCAATGCTTCTAATTGGTTGTAATCAACGATAATATCAATGTCCTTTGATTTTAAACTTTTAGCGTAAGCGAACACTGCCCAACCGCCAATAAGAACAAAATTAAACTCGCCCCTTAGTTCTTGAAGGATTTCAAAACTCTTTTCTGTGATTAAATCATGGTAGAACTCAGGCATATCAAAAATGAAAAACTTTTTCTTTTAGGGCGTCTAAATAATTTTTGGCATACCATTCCCGCAGATTCCATAAATCAACAAATGTCTGGCAATCAGGCGTTATTTTCCCCTTGCTAAAGTTTTCAAGCCATCTGTCGGATAATATAACTACAAGGTTAATTATTCCTTTTTGGAACGGAAAACGAGATTTTATATCAGTTAATTTCTCTTTTTTAGAATAAACATAGATCTTGTCATAGTCGGCCGGGGCGTCTTTGTATTTTTTCAGATAAGCGGAAAAAGCGCCAAAAGTTATATGAGGGGGCATTTCGCCCTCTATCTCTTTTACGCTCTTGTCTGTATGTGTTTGGTAAATAACATCTTTTTGCAGATTGCGGAAAGTGGCCCAAAGATAAAGCCATTTCTCGGCGTCAACAACCTTAAATCCCCTGCCCCCCGCTTCAATGCAACCAGAGGCGCGAGGAACCTTCAAAGCATTAAAAACCGTGCTCAAAGAGAATTTATATTTTTGGGCTATCTCTTTTTGGGTAAATTCAAATTTCTTGTTTTCCAGGACTTGAAATAGTATTTCCCGCCAAATTATCTCTTTTTTGGTCATCGTTTCGTTAAAAACAATAAATTATTGACTTCGTTTCTATAATAATAGAAATGAAAACGACTGTCAAGAAATTTTAAGAATTATTTTAAGAGCATTACAACTCTTTAAGCATTTCCCAACTGATATGGAAAAACGGGGGTGTTTCAAATTTGTTCATTTCTTCCGGTTTAATCCATTTGAAATCAGTATGCTCAGAGTCCAATTTTATCCTGGGCTTTTCTTTTAACTCAACCAAGACCGGGAAGCGAAGCCATAACCGGTGAACGGTCTCGTCTTTTATCTTGTATGACTGTCCGAATTTGAGGTCCGCAATATTCTCTTCCGTAATGCTTGTCTCTTCTTTTAATTCCTCCAAAACCTTTTCCCGGATCGGCTTCAGCTCGTCCAAATAACCGGCCACGGTACTCCATTTTCCCTGATAAGTGCTTACTTTTTTACTTCTCTTCAAAAGCAGGATTTCTCCCTGATATCTGACAAAAATAATCAGGACGGGCGCGCTGATGGAATTGGTATAATCAATTCTGCCATCAGAAAACTTTGGCAAATCCGCGCCCAATTTTTTAATAATTTCAAAAATATATTCCTCTTTCATAAGGACACCTCAATTCCGACCGGACAATGGTCAGAACCCATTACTTTATCAAGGATAAAAGCAGATTTAACATTTTCCGCCAGCGGAGCAGAGATAAAACAATAATCTATCCTCCATCCCAAATTGCGCTCTCGGGCATTGGCAAAATACGGCCACCAGGTATAATGGCCCGCTGCATCATCAAACTTTCGAAAACTGTCAATAAATCCTAATTTAACAATCTTATCAATTTGCTCTCTTTCTTCTGCCGTGAACATTATGCTGTTCTGATTCTCTTTTGGCCGAGCCAAGTCAACCTCCTGATGGGCAATATTGAAATCGCCCACGGCAATCACTTTCTTGCTTTTAATCGCTTTCAGGTAATCAATAAGGAAATCGTACACTTTTAGCTTGTATTCCAGATTTTCTTTCTGTCTTCCGCCGTGGGGCAGATAAAGGTTGAGCAGAATAAATTCCGGAAAATCCAGCCGAATCATTCTCCCTTCTCCGTCAAAACGGCTTAACCCGATGCTCTTTTCTTCTTTATCGGGGGCTGTCTTTGAATAGACGGCTGTTCCGCTGTATCCGGGCTTTTGCGCCGGATTTAAGAAAAGATGATGGCCCTTGATTTTCCTCAATTCCTCCGGCAAATCCGAATCATTAGACCTTACTTCCTGCAAGCAGACAATATCCGCTTCGGCGCTTTTGAACCAATCCAAAAATCCCTTCTTGTAATTCGCCCTTAACCCGTTGACATTCCAGGAAAAAATCTTCATCTTAATTGCTGGTATTAATGCCCTGCTCTTCTTCTCTTTGAAGAGCCCTGATTTCCTTCTTTAAAGACCTCATTTCCAA
Source organism: Patescibacteria group bacterium (assembly GCA_018817645.1). Classification (GTDB taxonomy): domain Bacteria; phylum Patescibacteriota; class Minisyncoccia; order Minisyncoccales; family PEYH01; genus PEYH01. The sequence goes on from JAHITK010000014.1 coordinate 15,382, forward strand.
CTCTCTCTGAATAATCATCTGGTACCAGGATTCAAGCTCCGCCGCCCTTGTCTGAAGAGCATCCCGGCTCTTCTGGAATTTCAATGTCTGTTCCTCTAATTCATCCCTGCTTTGCTTCAACTGTTCTGTTTTTTCCTGGGCTTTCTTCCTTAAAATCTCTTCTTTGCGGGATTCTCTTACTGAATATCTCACCAGTAAAAAACCAATAAGGCAATAAAGGAGGAAGATAACAGCGTCGGCAATCATTATGCCCATAGCCCCGGCTGAAAAAATCTGGATAAAAGAAATAATCGCTATCCCGGAAATCAAAATGATTGTTATAACCGTTCTCATTTTAAAATTCGCTTTATTCTTTTATTTTACCAGAAAATAGAAAAATCACCTATGGCGGTTTTTTAATTGTTAGGGTGCGACCCTAACGCGAGATAAAACTAATTATAAAGCGGAGAGGATAAAGTACGCTCTCCTCTCCGCTCCGCTTCTCAATTTATCAACCTTGAAGGTTGATGACGAGAATGTTCTGTGGACTGCAGTCGTTCGCCGGCCGGCGAACAACCAGGTAGGCCCTATACACACCAGGGATTTGGAAAATGCTCGTATTAACACAGACTCGCCATACGCCGTCATCTCCAAGAACGAACGGTATGTAACTGGGCTCTCCGGCCAAGATCTCAAACGTCTCGTTGGGCAAAAGCCGGCAGAAAGCGAGATATGGGGGGACATAATCCAAACCATCGTCCGCAGACACAACCTGAAATGAAAAACAGATTGTATCTCCGAACACAGGATTGGGATTATCCACCATTGGACCTTCTAAGTCCAACTTCGGCAGTAAAAACCATTCCGGTGTCTGATGGCTTGGCCTTGGCCCCGAATGATTTGGGGCCTCACCATCCCCCCCATTGCCATTGTCGCCAGGAGGTCCCTCGGGCGGCGCCTCAAAATCCGCGAGCACTGCTCCCGCGCAGTACAGCATTGCCAACAACGCCACAACCATCGCAACCAAAATCCGGCTTTTCATCGTTCCCTCCTTAAATCCACAATATATCTGTATTATACCTGTAAAAATAAAAAAATCAATACCACTAATACAAAATCCATATTCTATAAACTCTACCCGTCGGTTTTGATTTCTATGACATCCCCGTCCTGAACAACATATTCCTTGCCTTCGGTGCGAAGCAGACCCTTTTCTCTGGCACCGGAAAATCCCCTGCAATCAATTAGGTCTTTCCAATTTATGACTTGCGCTTTGATGAAATGAGTTTCAAAATCAGTATGGACCACCCCGCCTGCCTGGGGCGCCGTAGACCCTCTTTTTAGCGTCCATCCCCGCACCTCATTAGTTGCCACGGCAGTAAAAAAGGTTATCAAATCAAGCAGTTTATAACATTCCTTTATTAAAACATCTAATTGAATTTCCGCTGGCAAGTCAAGTTCAATTCTTTGTTCAGCGGTAAAATCAGCTGCCTCAAGTTCTGTCAAGACATCGGCTATCAGGAAAGGCCAATTATTCTTCTTGAATGTCTCTACCACTTCTACTGAAACCTCGCTTTCTGTGCCATTAAGCAAAAAGAGCCGCTTTTTCATAGTCAACAATTGATAACTATTTAGAATTTTCCTTTCCTCCTCGCTCCATTGCGATTCAAACAAGAGCTCCCCTTCCCGCAGTAATTTCCACGCCTTTACAACCGCTGACATCTCTTTTTCCAGATTTTTGTCTTTCGCTTTGCCTTTCAATTCCTTTTCCAGCGACTCCGCTCTTTTTTCAATGGTCTCCAAATCCTTGAGAACCATTTCCATATCCAAAATCTCTTTTTCTTCCAAAACATCAATTTTAGACCGCGTATTAACGACATCTTCTTTGTTAAAACATCGTAAAACATAGACAATGGCATCCACTTCCCGGATATTTGCCAAAAATTTGTTTCCTAATCCCTCTCCTTGGCTTGCCCCCCTGACCAGCCCGGCAATGTCAACAAATTCCACGGTAGTATAAATTTTCTTGGCCGAAGAAGTAAGTTCGGCCAATTTGTCTATTCTCTGGTCAAGGACGGCAACCACGCCCACATTCGGGGCTATGGTGCAAAAAGGATAATTCGCGCGGTCAACCTCTTTTTTGGTTATGGCTTGGAAAAGCGTTGACTTGCCCACATTGGGCAAACCGACGATTCCTATACTCAAAGACATTTTTATATTTTAGAACTTAAATTTCTATTTTAGAAAAGAGATATTATCCACGGCGATGAAATCGCCGAATTTTTTCGTTAAATTAGAAACTTCAATCATATTAATATGCCGTTATTATAGTTAGATATAAATAAATCGTCAAATAAAACAAGAAATGCTTCTGGATGGAAAGCATTTCTTGTCAGTAAAAAATATTCTATTCTTGAACGCTTGGACTTGAAGTTGAACTTGGCCCTGGATTTAAGCCCGGTCTCAGTCCGAAACCGCCTCGCCCTCCTCTAAAATCTCCGAATTTCCCGGGCATTTCTAAGCCCATACACCAACACCAACCGTCGTCTATGCCGTTATCTTTTGCCCAGGCACTTACTTCTTCGCGAATATTCTCCATTATTTATCTGGTTGATTTTGATTCTTGTTCTTCTAACGGCCTTTCTACTAATTTAATACGACATAATTAAAAATTTATTTCACTCATCTTTTTTCATAAATTTGGTGGTTTCGGAATAAAGGACTAATTTTGAACCGCCGTCAACATTTTTAATGGTTAAAATTTGCTCGGTCTTGCTGATAAATTCTCCTTGCAAAAAAACGTTGCCCGCAGTTCTCCCCGGTTGATTGGAAATATCGGGCAAGGATCCGCTGTCCCTCAATGTTTGGATTGCTTGCCTCTTTTCTTCCGGAGTCATATTTTCAAATCCCGCCGGCATATTCGGCATATTCGCCGGCGCTTGACCGGCATTGGGCATATTCGCGTTAGAGGGAGTGCCGGTGGCGTTGAGACGAAAATTTATCTGCCCGGCATTAGGAACATTGGCGAAGTTCTCGACAGAGCCGATATAAACCATATTGGCGCTAACGCTTCCGTCCGGGTTGTCGGTTCCTTCAATCATAAGGTAATCCCCTGCTTTTAAGTCCTCCGCGCTTGCTTCGGAAAATCCTTGAAGAAAGGTTTCCATTCCTCTTGCGTCGTCCGTTGTTGTCGCATTAGCCGTCTGTTGTCCGCTGATAGCAGATTTATCATCAACGGATTTCAAACTGTTGGTCAGAAGAATTATTCCCGCGATAATCCCGACCGCCACCAAAACCGCGGGTATTATAATCGCAATTTTTAATTTTATATTTTTAAATTTTAAAGAAAACATGCCTTTCAATTTTGGATTTTGGATTTTGGATTTTGAGTTTGATTTGACATTTGGATTTGGGATTTTGGATTTATTTATTCGTACCTTAACGCCTCAATAGGATTAAGCGAGGCGGCACGTCTGGCAGGATAGTATCCGAAAATAATTCCGATGGAGGCCGAGACCCCAAAAGCCAAAGCAATTGACCAGCCCGCAACATTAGTGCTGATGCCGGCGAATTTCTGAATTCCAAAAGAAATAAGCCATCCGACAATAATCCCGATAATCCCGCCCATAAAAGTAAGCATTGTGGCTTCGGCTAAAAATTGCATACTGATGTCTCTGTTTTTGGCGCCAATCGCCTTGCGAAGCCCGATTTCGCGCGTTCTTTCCGTAACCGTAGTAAGCATCATATTCATAATGCCAATGCCTCCGACAATCAAAGATATTCCGGCAATCGCCCCTAAAAAGATGGTTAAAGTTCCGGTTACGGAAGTCATAGTGTTCAAAATATCGGCCTGATTCATTATGGAAAAATCGGCCAAAGCAGGGTCGGCAATATTATGGCGGACTAAAAGCAAAGTGGTTATTTCTTCTTGCGCCACGGTCATATATTTCTCGTCGCTCACCTGAACATTTATAGTGGTGACATAGTTATTGCCCGACAAAAACTTTTGGGCGGTAGAAATCGGCACAAAAATAATGTCATCCTGGCTGCCGCCAAAACCCGTCCCGCCCTTGCTTTCGGTAACGCCGATGACCGTGAATTCAATCTTATTTATTTTGATTTTTCTCCCAATCGGGTCCGCTCCTTCTCCGAATAAATCAGATGCCGTAGTCGGCCCTAAAACCGCCACTTTTGCCGTGCTTTTTATATCCTGTTCCGAAATAAAAGAACCGCTGTTGATAGTAAAATTTTTGACTCCGGCATATTGCGGAACCGTTCCGAGCACCGAAGTATTGGTGTTTGTCCCTTTGGCGGTTACTTGATACCTGGTAGAAACCTCCGGCGCTACCGCGTCTATATGAGAAATTTCTTGCAATATCGCATCAGCGTCATCTCCCGTAAGGGTCTGGGCCGAGCCCCGGCCTATACTGATTTGCACCCGGTTTCCGCCCTGAACTCCGGGATAGACCACTAGCAGATTTGAACCGATTGACTGGATGTTGGATTTAATATCCGCTTCCGCCCCCTGACCGATAGATATCAAAGCCACCACCGAACCGATGCCGATAACAATACCTAAAACCGTCAGCACAGTTCTGGCTTTATTAGCGAGAATGGCAGAAATCGTTTCTTCAAATAAATCGCTTAAAAGCATATTTTTTTCTCCCTTAAAGCGAATATAATGTTTATTCTTTGATGGGCTTCATGGCTTGGGAATAAGCCGCCAAAGCATCTTCAATAATCTCTCCGTCTTTGATGGAAATTATCCTTTTTGCTCTTTCCGCGATATATCTTTCATGAGTTATCAAAACGATTGTCTGTCCTTGCCTGTTTAATTCCTGGAATGTTTTCAGCACAATATCCCCAGTTTTGCTGTCCAGGTTTCCGGTCGGTTCGTCGGCAAGAATTAAAGAAGGATTATTCACCAGGGCCCGGGCAATGGCCACTCTTTGCATCTGCCCGCCTGATAACTGGTTTGAAAGATGATAAAAGCGGGTCTCTTCTAATCCGGCGTTAAGCAAGGCCTTTTTGGCTATTTCTTCGCGCTTTTCGCGCGGAGAATTCGCATAAATTAACGGCAAGACCACATTGCGAATAACGGTTGTCCTCGGCAAAAGATTAAATGTCTGAAAAACAAATCCGATTTTCTTCTTGCGGATATCGGCTAACTCATTGTCGGAAAGATTGGCAATATCTTTACCCTCAAACAAGTATTGCCCGCTGGTGGGCGTATCAAGACATCCCAAAATATGCATCAGGGTTGATTTGCCTGAACCGGACGGCCCGATAATCGCCACAAACTCTCCTTCCTTAACGATGAAGGAAACATCCTTTAATGCCTTGGTCTCTATTTCATCATGCTTATAAATTTTTGTAATGTTTTTAACTTCTATCATATATATTCTGCCGAGACCTGCCGAGATCAGAATCCTGCCGAGATCAGAATCCTGCCGAGATCAGAATCCTGCCGAGATCATTTCTCGGCAACTTTTTCTCGGCAACTTTGCCGAGAAATGATCCAACTTTGCCGAGAAATGATCTCGGCAGGTGGTTTATAAATTCTCAAGAGGTTAACGCATTATTCTCATCATCTCTCCTCCCCCTGCGCCGGCTGAAAAACCATTGGATGTTCCGGTGCTTGAATTATTAGAGGAAGAAGCAGAGGTCTGGATAATCACCTCATCTCCTTCGTTAAGGCCACTGGTAATTTCTGTCATTGTGTCGTTAGAAAGCCCCGCCTCCACCGCTTTCCGGCTGATTGTTCCGTCCGAAGACATAATTTCAACATACTGCTGCTCCCCTTGATATTTAACGGCGGAATTTGGAACCAGAAGCACTCCCTGTTTGATGTTTGTCATAATCTCCGCCGAAATGCTCATATTCGGCTTTATTTTATCCTCCTGCGTATCCAGGGCTATTTTCACATCATAACTCACTACGCCTTGGCTTACTGTCCCCAAGGTGTCAATATCCGCCACTTCTCCGGTAAGAGTCATCTCTTCAATGGCGTCAAGCGTAATGGTGGCTTTCTGGCCTAATGCCAACTGACTTACATCCACTTCGTTAAGAGTAATTTCGGCTAATTTTTGTTTGGTGATAATGGACGCCAAAACGGTTCCCGAAGAAACGGATTGTCCTTTTGACGCATTGGCTTCAATTATTATTCCGTCAAACGGAGCCCTTACATAACAATTATCCAGCGTCTTTTTAGCGTCGGTTAAAGCGTCTTTCTTCTGTTGAACCGCAATTTCTTTGGCTCTGATTTCCAGAGCATCCGCTCCCGCTTTAAGATTTTCCAAACTCAACTCTTTTTCCTTAATGCTTCTCTCTGCCGACACAATCGTGTCTTTGGCGCTTTGAATGCTGCGTTGAACCGATAAAAGAGTAGAAAGATGGCTATTGACTTTTGAGATATATGACTTCAGTTCTGTCTGATAAGCGGTTACATCGGAGAAAATCCTCAGTCCTTTTTTGGTGCGGAAATCCACCCAATAGTCAAGCATATTTATCTCGCTTTTTATTGTTTCGGACATTGCCCGAATGGTTTGAATCGTTTCGTCTAATAAAGCGTCAATCGTCTCCTGGTCAGAAAGGCGGTTGGCTGCCCTATAACTGCTCAGATTATCATCATATTTCTGGCGAACGGCAGAATATGCTTCCTCCGCTTTATCGGTAAATGTCAGGAATTCCGTTCTTTCGTCAATATATTGAGAGGGAATAGAATTAATTAAGCCGTGAACATTATCGTTCCCACCGGATACATCGGGTTCGTTATCCGCTAATTCCTGGCCATATAAGACATTCTCTGTGTCTGTAATGATTGTCGGCAAATCAAGGAAGACGTTTGCCACATCATTAAAACCGTCTTCGTAAGCATTCAGAATATTTTCTTCATCCTTGGGAATGGATTCTTTGGTGGACAATAAATCATTTTCCGCTTTTAACAATGTCAATTCATCCGGAGGATTTGACAGCTCTTGCAGGTCTAATTTTGCCGTTTCTAATGATGTTTCCGCGTCCCGCACCGCTTTTTCAGCGTCGCTGGTGTCAATTTTAAAAAGCAAAGTTCCGGCTTTGACCTCATCGCCGTTTTTAACGCTTACAGAGACTATGTCGCCTGAAACCCGGGGCTTGATGTCCGCTTGGTTGGAAACCGCTATCTGGCCGGTCCCGCTTACGGTGGTGATAAGAGTCCCTTTTTCCACAATGGCGGTAGTATAACTTATCTCCCCTTGATTTTGCGAACTCATAGTTCTGATTCCAAAATAACCCGCTAAAACAAGGATGGCGATTATGATGATGGCAATAAACTTATGCCTCATCATCCACTTATACAAGCTCTTAGCCCTAAAAAATATTTTCATAAAAAAATTATTAAAGATTAAAAAGAGATATTTCTTGCTGAAATATCCCACACTTTATTACTACAACAATTACTACAACAAAAATCAAATTTTGTTTCATTTTCTCAACCTGTCTGTAAACTGCCGAGATCGTTTCTCGGCGGTTTCTCGTCTCGGCAGTTTCTCGGCGCTTCTCGGCGCTCTATGGCTAATTGCCGGGATTGCCGAGATCGTTTCTCGGCGGTTTGCGGTTGTCAAACATAGGGAAAAAGAGATCCCTGTCTTCCTCTATTATGCGAACGCCAAAAGCGTTAACAGAAGAATCTTTTTTATCTCCCATAATCATTATTAAATCCCCTTCTTCTATCTCTTGATTTTTGGGCAGAATAGTTTGCGGAGAAACAAGAACCTCAAAAATCTCGCCCTTTTCATTGCTTATCGTAAGCCCTTGCTCGCCAACGGCAGACACCTCTCCGATATGGACATTGGGAAGCGCTTGCAAGGCGCGTTCCCGGTAAAATGACCCGATAATAGGTATTCTGCCTTCTGCGGCCCCTCTAAACAATTGAGGATGAATGACTGTATGCGAGACAACCAATCCGATTATGGAGACGAACAGCAAAATCCCGAGCACGGAATAAACCAAGGGCCTTCTATAAACAAAGGAAAATTTCCTGGCTAAAATTTCCAAAATAACCACCACTGCCAATGCGAAAATTAACCAATGCCATGGGAAACGCGCGAAAAAAAGCCCCATCCCCCGCGCTCCGAATCCGGGCGCGTACCAAAGGCCGGTGGCTCGTATCTTAAACATTACAAAACTAAAAACAAAAGCGGCAAAGGCAAAAAAGAGTATCGTCCCCAAGATGAAAAATGCGGTTTTCAAAATAAACAGCAACTTCGGCCTCATCAATAATTCTTTTCCCCTGATTCTTTTCAAAATCCGCTCTTTTATATTATTTTTCAAAGAATTGCTATTATGGTTGTTGTCCATATATTTTATTATAAATAGTTTTTAACTTTTCTCTGCCTCGACTCAGGCGCACACCGATAGTGGAAATCGGCAACTGCAAGATGTCCGCAATCTCCTGATAACTCAATTCCTCTAAGTAATAAAAGATAATCACTTCCCGATATTTCATCTCTAACCGGTTAAGACATTTTTCTATTATGGTTCGCATCTCTTGATAATTCACCTCCCTGTCGGTTTCGTTGTCGCGAAGTCGAATAGAGTGCGGGAGGAAAACATCAAAATTAAATGATGAAAAAAATCTCCTTTTTCTCAGGTGGTTGACCAACTCGTTGTGGGCAATCCGGTAAAGCCAAGAAGAAAATTTTCTTTTAATGTCAAAACTTTGAATGTTGACATAGGCCTTGATAAAAACAGTTTGGATTATATCGTCAGTGTCTTCCTTGTTTGAAAGAAATTTTCGCGCGTAACGCCTGATTTTCTCCTCGTATCTTTCAATCAAAACGCCAAAAAAATCAGTTCTGCCTGATTGAACCAGATGCACAATTTCTTCATCGCTCTTCTCCGACATATATTATTAACTACTAATTAATACAATTACCACCATCTTTTATTTCAGACCGTAATTTCTACCCAGCGCCAGCGGTCGTATTGGTCCTTGAAAAACTCAAAATCTTTATACCCTTGTTTTATCAATAATTCTTTGATTTTTGTCTTCTGAAAAGAATCAAATTCAAGATAAATTTTTCCATTTGGCTTTAAATGATTTTTCGCCTCTTTGAGAAACTTCTTGATATACAGCAAGCCGTCCTTTCCGGCAAAAAGCGCGCTTGGCGGCTCATATTCTAAAACCGATTTTTGCGCCTTCGCTTTGCGCTCTAATGCGATATACGGCGGATTGGCAAATATGTAATCGTATTTTTTTGTGATGTTTTTGAAAATATCTGTCTGAATAACTGATGTCTTTCTTTTATTAAGTCCATTAAGCCGAAGATTAAACCTAATCTGCCACAGAAAATCCTTATTGATTTCGCCGAAATCAACTTGAACCCCGGGAACATATTTCAGAACCGCAATCCCGATGGCCCCGCTGCCGGAAAACAAATCCAAGCATCGCACTCTGCCTTGTCTGTCTTTTATTTCCTTAATCGCTTTTTCTGCCCAAAATTCTGTTTCTGGCCGAGGTATCAGCGGTCTTTTCCGCAAATCAATCTTAGCGCCCAGAAATTTCACAAAACCGATAAGATAGTCCAGGGGTTCTCCTTGCTTTAATTTTTCAATATCCGCTCTGGCTTCAGCGGTAAGCTTGCCCTGATACTTCTCGTCCAAAAGCCAATTAACTTGTTTTTCAAAAAAAATCTGTGATTTATTCATTCTTAAAAATTTTGGCGATTAAATAAAATTCTCTACTATATTTTCTTACCGCGCTCGGACGATACGATTTAACAAAATTAAATAATCTTTTTATTTCTTTTAAAAACTCTTCCGTTCCCTCTCCTTCAAATGTCTTGCAAACAAAAATCCCTCTTGCCTTCAATGATTGTTTAGCGATATCTAAAGCGGTTTTGGCCAGCTCTAATGATTTTGCTGTATCAACAAAATGAATGCCCGAAGTGCCCGGCGCCGCATCAGAAACAATCGCATCAAACCGTTCGCTGAAACTGCCGACAAGCTCTCTAATATCACCCTTGATAAACTTCATATTATCCTTAAGCGAAATTTTCAAATCCACCACATCAACACCTGTCACTCTGCCCTTTTTGCCGATTTTCCCGCTGAGATAAATCATCCAGGAACCGGGGGCGCACCCGATATCCAATACCAAATCGCCCCGCTTGATGAGCCGATATTTTTTATCTATCTCCTGTAATTTATAGACAGAACGAGCCGGATAATTTTCTTCTTTGGCTTTTTTGAAATAAAAATCCTGCCGTGTGTTTTTCGCCTTCTTCATTTTAGATTTTTGATATAAGCCATAATGAATTTTTCAATGGCAGCCACTGTTTCCTCTTTAAATTTGGGGCTGCTTTCAGCGATCCAAAGAGCAAAATTATATAACTCTTTATTATCCGCTATCAACCATTTTTTGTTTTTATGCAGAAAAACAAATAAAGTAGTTATGGCGATTCTTTTGTTGCCATTCTGAAAAGGATGATTTTTTATCATCAAATAAAAAAGAATGGCCGCCTTGCCAATAAGGCCGCTATAAAGCGGTTTCTTTGCGAATGTCTGAAAAGGCACGCCCAGACAACTTTCTAAAATATTGGGCGATCTGGTTTCAAATTCCGGAATCGGCTCATTGGATGTCATCAACTGGCGAGCCAGCCGGAAAGCGATATATTCAACTTCTTTAATGGACAATATTTTCATTATGTTTCCCCTAACATTCTTAAAGTTTCTCCATATTCTTTAACTATTTTTCTGACCGCTTTATCAACTTCTGACTTTTGCTCCCCTGTGAGTTCTTTGCCTAAAATTCCGTATAAATCTTTTTTATCAATAGCAAAATTACGGCCTATTTTAACCGCCTCTATTGTCCCCTTTTTAATCTTTTTATAAACCGCTATCCTGCTTATCCCGAGCAATTTTGCCAGTTCAGTGGTTGAGATAAAATTTTTATCCATATTTGTTTTGTTAACCTATTATGATAGGTTAACCTATGTTAACCCATTAGTCAATGGTTAACAACTAAATTTACTTTTGTATTTAATATATTTCTTAATCGTCTCGCTAAAACTTTCGGCCAAATCCATCTTTAACCCTTCTTCCGGCGTTACCCAAACATAATCGTTGATTTCCCTCTTATCCAATTCAATCTCATCGCCATCTTTCAATTTGCATAAAAAATCAAAATAAATGAAATGCGCCGGGCGGTGAAAATCTTTTGAATTTACAAGCTCCTCAAAAGAAAGATTTTCCTTTGGCTCTATGTCAAGGCCTGTTTCCTCTTTAATCTCTCGTTTAAGCGCTTCGACCATCCTTTCTCCCGGCTCAATATGTCCAGCAGGCATCATCCATTTGTTAAACCATTTTGATGATTGAATCAGAAGAATTTTTCCGTCATTATTTTCAATGGTCGCAGACACAACAACCTCAACCCCCTTCGGGAATCTGTTGTTGATGTCTTCGGTCCTACTTTCATTATCATTATTTATAAACATATTTTTATCTTTTTATCTTACCAAAAAATCCTTGATTTGTCCCGCCTGAACTAAAAATATTGACCTTCCAGCGTCAAAATGCTATATTATAATCACACGGAATCTAAGGAGGCGGTATGAATCTACAGAAATATGGGCCCCCTGCTCCTCGTCGCGGGAAGAACGGTCATGGGAAGAACGAGAGAAGCAATGGGCAGAGGCGTCCTCCACGCTCAAGGCGATGCTTTAGGTGCAGGAGACCAATGCCTTGGTCGTGTAACTATTGCCGACGGAGCAGATGAGGCCTACCGGATCCAACTATCCGCCATCCACCCAGTAGCGTTCCTCCCTTTATATTGGGGAGGAAACCAATTCCGAACGGCGAGCAATCCTGCCCGCCTTTTTCTTCTTACAATTACAAAATAAACGGAAGTCCGACTTCCGCCAACTCAACTTCTATCGCAAATTATAGACCCAAATTGGTCCCGCTTATAGCGCTTAAAAATTGAGGAATGAGAAACAATATCCCAATAAGAGGCAAAACAATTACAATTATGGTGATAATAAGCGTCCAAAGAAAATATTTTCTCATCCTCTCAACAGAGCGGTAAATCTCTTCAAGTTTTTTGTCTTGCGCTTCAATTTTTCTCAAAATTTCTTCTTCCATATATTTCATCTTACCACAAAATCGCCCAAAAAGCGATTTTTTTGGACTTCTTTAATTAACACCTGCTACTACTTAACTATTTAATTCTTAGCAGAAAAGAAAACCCCAGACGCCCGGTGAAACCAGCGCCTGGGATGCTTCATGGTACTATTCTCCTTGGAACTCTCCTTTTTAGCCATTGCCCCGCAAAAGCGCAGGAAGCGATAGCAAGGAAGAATGTGCCGATGGCCTCATATCGTGCTGCGTATGCCAACACGAATGTAGCCAGAAGGGAGATCGTGCTCACACCACACGCCCAAAACGAGATCAGTTTGGGTTTATTCGGCAATCTCGCAGGATTGTCGAAATCCGTGTAGTTCTTGACCAGCATTTTGAACACTTTCAACCAAAGTCCAGTCACGATCAACCCTATGAGGGTGAAAGCGAAGATAAGCAGTTTCATCGCCAATCCCCCAGGATTGATCTTCGTAAGATTCAATCCCTTGAACGGACTCTTGAGCTTAAGTTTCTTGTTCCAACGCAACACCTTTTCGTACCCGTACACGACGACCTCCTTATGTTTTGACAAAGTTCTGTATCTATTACTCGTTCTCGTTTAATTATGTATATTATACCATACTAAATGGCATTCTGTCAATGGCTCAACTTCAAAAACCCTGACAAAGCAAGATAAAAAATAGTACACGTCCCTATTTCGTCAAATCATCCCTGGAGAAAATTCACAATTAACTCGAAACCTGAAGTTTCTATTTCCTTAAAAACCTGACATTTCTAAATCCTTTTGACATATTCAGAGAAATACTTGACAAGTATTCTGTGTTTGATAATATGATAGTATTACTACGAAAAAGACCCTATTAAGGCTCGTCCTTAATGGGGTCTTTTTCATTTCTTATCTTTAAGATAGAGCGTTGGTCATTGATATAGGATATTTTGGCGCCTGTTCTTTTCAAAAGTATTGAGCACTTTTCCTTAGGTGCTGGCGATAATATGCCTAATAATTTATCTTTCTCATGTAAAAGAAAAAAATAGAAGAAAAAATAGAGTTGACCCCATTTTTGACATTTTTGACCCCATTTTTGATGACCATTTTTGACCCCATTTTTGATTTTCATTTTTTCTAGCGGGATAGTCTTTTTATTTACGGCAGATTCACAGAACGATCTGTGATTGATTTCTCGGCACAAGAGAGTGCATCTTCTTCTCGCGGACACTCTTCTGAAAAATAATATTTTGTTGCCTTAAAATTTAAAATCCCTAATTTTTCATCTAAACTTGTAATTTCGTAATTTGTATCTTCTTCCTCTAATAATGTGCTTTCTCCTCCCGAAACAAGATTCTTAAAATAAATAGCAGCATCATTAGAAGGTCCGGGCATCGAATAATGCGGGGTTTTATCCCCTTCAGCGACATAAACAACTTTCCCAAAAGAGTCATAGAAATGGGCACTGGAATTTGCTATCCAATCAGATTGCTTAGTTTTGAACGATAAAATTTGATATCCAGGATCGACACTTCCTCCGCCCGCTCCCGGAGACCCCTTGCAAGTATCCAAAATAACCCCGCTGTCGTCTTTGACTATCGCATAAGGGAGCAGTAATGCCATCCAATTGCTTCCTCCTTCGACTTCCACGTCTTTTATCAAAGTTGACATTGATAGATCCTTGTCATAAATAACTAATCTTACTAACTGATTCTCCCAATATTTCATTTCCTCGCCACCCGAATTAAGATATGCTCTCAATATTTTATTACTATTATGAAATGGAATCGATAAGATATGATAGAAGCCAGATTGCGGAGTGTCGACAGGATAATCTCCTTCTCCGTTATCATATTGATTTGGGAACCTAAACGGATTTTCTTTTTCCATAACTGGACAGGGGCAATATCTATTCCAATAATCAAAAATCCAATCCACGTCAGCCATAATCGTCTGGCTGCTTCTTTTACAACTATAGACGCAATGATAATAAAATATACTATCGTCCTCTATGCTTTGGAGAGAGCAATCATTAAGGTCTACCCCATTATCCTCTATATATTTAGAAGTTCCTTTATCATTAAAAGCGGCGGTGCAGGCGGCTATCTTTTCATCTTCTGTGGGATTCAGCGGAAGATTATCTTTGATAATAGAAAGGGGAAATTCTATTGTCTTCTCCGCGCCCGCGCCTTGAGGTGTGCTAGTTCCATCTGTGGTCGTGGCGGAAGGCATAGATGTGGGGCTCGACGTAGGCATATTTGTTAAAACTGGCTCCATCTCAATTGATTTATTTTCACCTAAATACCAGGCCACTGCTCCGATAATTATTGCTAACAAAACGACTATAAAAAAAGCGATAGGAATAGAGGTCCCTTTATTAAGGCATGATTTAATGTCTTTAAACATATTGTCCAGATTAATTATTTTATTATATCATAAAATCTACTAAAAAAATATTTTCAACGCTCCTCGGTCGCACTAACGCCATCCCGTTAATTTAGCCATATATTCGAATCCTAACGGGGTGCCTGAAAATTGACCTCCAGAAACGTTGAAAATACAGGGCTTCTCGGTCGCACATGCCTGCCTGTGCTGAGCTTGTCGAAGTGTTGTCCTAGTCGGTCTAGAACCTGAGCGGGTCAATCCTCGTAAGGGTTTCTGGGATAGTTTCCGAACATCCATTTAATGCCTCTCGGTCGGGGGGCCTATGGCCTATTCTGTACTGTTCACTTTACCGCGTAATTCATAGCAGCAAATTCATACTGACTAATAAAAATTCTTTTAAGGGGCGAGAGAGAGTTAATCTCATAAAATACCAGCATTGCTTCGCGATATTCATTTTCGTCTACGCTCCGGTACGAAAGAGGGGCAAGGCCATGAGAAATTAGTAAAGCGTTGGTCATTAGACGTGCTGTTCGTTTATTACCATCTTCAAAGGGTTGAATATAGCTAATTCCAATAAGGGCGAGTAGTGCTTTGGCGTAAGGCGTATTTAGCGTTGAGATAACCTTTGAAAGTTTTTTTACCGCTTCTTCAATTTGATATCCATTATCCAATGGTTGATATTTCGAACCCACCACTCCAACCGGTTTTTTCCGCAAACCCAAATCAACGCTTAGATCTTTAACTAAAACTGCATGAAGTTTCTCTATGTTTACTCGTGTAAGATCGCGGAAAAGCGACAAATTTTGGCGGATGAAAACAAAGGCCTCTTTGTGGTTTAAAATCATTCGCGCTTCTTTTTTATCATGTCCTTCTGCTTCCTTATTATTTAGAATCAATCTTTCGGTATCAAGAAGCGTATATGTATTGCCCTCAATTTTTGATGACTTCCAGGCAAGCTCAATAACCAACCGCTCCAGCTCTTTTTTTTGAACAACTGCGGATGTGTTTTTTGTCCTCTTTTCATATTCAGCCGTTGCGGCGTTGAGAACTTTTAATTCATTCTCGTCGAAAATATCTCTTGGCACAGATTGGAATAGTTCAAAGTTATATCTGCTTAATCCGAATCTTCTGTCTGGTTCAACAGCGCAATATTCCTTTGCATCAATAGGGGCAAATAAACGGCCATTGACGCTTACCCGGTAAGTTATAGATGGCCCGGAGCCAGAAACGACAAGCAGGCCGGATGCCGCCATACCAGAAAGCGCCCGTTTAATAGTAACAAGAGAAACCTTATCGCCTTCCTCTGTTATTTTTGAGTGAACAGCAGAGGATGATAGAGCGCCGTTTTTAAGAATTATTAAAAGTATTTTCGATTGTTTTTGATTCATTCCCATATTATACTATTCGTATCAATTATACACATTTATCGTATCATATTGATACGATAAACACAACTATTAATAAGTATTATGAAATTAGTAAAAAATTAAAAACATATCCGGATTTACGGATTTATGCTATTCCTTGGCCGTTCAATTCTCGGCCGAATTTTGTTTTCATAAAACGCAAAAACATTTTCAGAGATGATAGGATTTCATTCTCGTCCCGACCATCAAAAAGAACATGGTTTTGCCACCAACGCGGGAACTCATATGTCGCGAACTCCAACCTAATTGCCTCAAAGCTTAAAAAACCGACCCAGAAAACTCTTTCAAAGAAGATTTCAACAACTCTATAGTGTTCTTCCGCTTCCTTTTTGGATAGTTTCTCTTCTTGAGATAAAAATTCTTTATAACAAGGCAAAATTTCTTTTTCCACCTGCCGCTTAAACGGCTTTTGGCGTCTTCCCATTTCTTCCAGCATCGCTGTATAATCGTCATAAGGCATTTCGCTACCTCCGACGATAACTTTCGGCATACGGCTATCACTTAGCTTTTTGGAGCTGGATTCTTTTTTTATTTCTACTGATATCATCTGCTGCGGGGATTTACCGCCTAACGACCGGTGAGGAAAGGCATTCCACGCATCAGTGCTAACTCTCAAAATTTCATCAAATTTTTTAGTTTTGATATCAGTGATATCTTTAATATCTTTAAAACAGTGAAAAAACTTTTTTTGAAAATTATTACTGGCCTCGCTCGCTGAATCGCCATAATCATTAAAAATCCAGTCCTTCACTTTGGCAACACTCAAAACACCACTAAGTTTATACTGGGATATAATCTTTTGCAGTCTTTCTCTTACATCTTTTTCAGCCAATTTTTTGAACATAAATAACGGAAAAATAGATTTGACACCAATTTTTATTTTTCCTTAGGTGCTGGCGATAATATGCCTAATAATTTATCTTTCTCATGTAAAAGAAAAAATAGAGTTGACCCCATTTTCCCCATTTTCCCCTTATCTGCCCTCCCCCTCGCAAGGCGATGGGGAGGATTAAGGTGGGGGTGGAGAATTTAATTTGAAAAAAAGTTATGTCACGAGAATAAAGGCGAGTGCTAGTTCTAGTAGATATATGATTATGCCAGCTATTGCATATTTTCTATATTTCGGGTTTTTTCTACCTACATAACATAGAGGTGCTCCAGTCAACAATAAAATACCATAGACGCAAAGACTCAAAATCGTATATCCAAACATACACTCACCCACTATCCATCCACTGCAGCTAGATTCATCAGTAGAAATTACCATTAACCAAAAAAAGCAGTGGGGGCACCAAAAAAGAAAGTAATGCAAGTATAAAGCCAAGCATCCCCGATATGTCTTTTTGGGCTATTTCTTTTTTGTCTACTTTTCGCCACTTCCTTATTATTCTTATTATAACCAAAGGGATTACTATAGCAACCAAAGGTAATAATAGTGACATTTTTTTAAATTGCTTAATAGTATTTTTAGTATATTTATTATACCAAACAAGTTCTAACGTTGTATAGTATCTGAAGCTGTCTATCGAGTCTATCGAGATTGAACCTCGATAGTTCTCTTGACCTCCCCCTCCTAAAATCCCTCCCCCTCGCCAAGGCGAGGGGGAGGGATAAAGGGAAGGGGAGAAGAAGGAAGAAGAAGGGAGGAGGAAAAAGAAAAAGGGATTTAGGAGGGGGAGGATTTAGGTGGGGGAGAAAAATTTATTTCAGTTCGTCGCCGGGAAGTTCGGATTTGGGGAAAACCAAGCTAGGTTTTTTGAAAACCGCAAAAAGGCGAGTAGAAAAAAGAGAAAAAAATAGAGAAAAAAATAGAGTTGACCCCATTTTCCACATTTTCCATTTTCCCTGGCTGAACATCATTTACTTATTAAATTACTCTATCATTTTTTCAAACTTTCCCCAATCAAAATTCCATGGGTCTGTTTTTCTGCCCGGAGCCACTGCTTCGTGGCCGAGAATATTGGCCAAAGGAATATTATATGCCTCTGCCTTATACTTAACCAATTTCGCTAAAGATTGATATTGGGCCTCATTGGGCGATTCTGATTGATGATATATAAGTTCTATCCCGATTGAAAAATTATTAACACCAATCCTACCATCCGGCATCTCGCTGACGCCGGCGTGATAAGCTATGTTATTATCGTCGACTAATTGATAAATACTCCCCTCTCTGTCTATAAGATAATGAGGAGATACTTGATATGTTCTAAACTCTTTTATTACCCCCTCAACACTATAAGGATCATCTCCAAGGGCATCATATGCAGAATGGATAATAATAGTATCTATCTCGCGCGAGCCAGAATATTTCTTATATCCCCATGTAACTAATTTATTGATAATAGTAGGCTCGCTGGCTAACTCCTCAACTGGTTCAATATTAGCCTCGCTCCCCATTTCCTGACCCGTTTCTTTTTCTGTTAACCCATTTTCTTGCTAGCCATCGCTTATTGTTTGTGTCGGCTCGGGATTCACTGTCTGTTGTTCGCGCTCAACTTGCGTATAGCTTTCAATTGGTTTCTCCTGCGACAGACGCCACAAGCCAAACACAACACTTAAAATACCTAGTCCCGTGACAAATAATAAGACGATCACAAGTGGATCAAATATTTTATTCGGATTTATTAACCTCATAAAGTTAGAGTATTTTGACCCCTTTCGGTCGCACATGCCTGCCTGTGCTGAGCTTGTCGAAGTGTTGCGGGGCTTGGATTCGGACCAAGATAGCCGCCTCCAAGGGGCGGTGTCCTACCGTTAGACGACCCCGCAGTAAAAATCTTTCTACTACTAATCGCCGGTGATTTCAAGGATTGCCAGTTCTAGGGGCAATTGGGGAATCGGCGAATATCTTATTTTATTCTGCGCTTCTAAAAACGCTTTGAGCGCCTGACGGATTTCGGGCTTCGGAAATTTAAGGGCTTGTTTTTTAAGCTCTCCCTTTATTTCCTGCGTGAGATTGCGGAAAATCGGATTTTCCAGGTCAGGGCTTATTTTTAAAATCAATATCTGGCGCAGATATTCAACAATCGCTTTTGCCAATTCCAGCGGATCCAACCCTTTTTCAATTATTTCATTCAAAAAACCGACTGCTGCGCCTGATTTTTTCTCAAAAATCAAATCAATTAATTTGGCAATTAACCCCACATCAATCACCCCCAATAATATCTTTACATCTTCCTCGGTAATCTCCTTTTTGTCGTCCTGGTCGGAAACCTTGCTGAAACTCAAAATTTGGTCAAGCAAAACTTCAGCATTTCTGACAGCGCCATCGGCATTCATAGCGATAAGGTCCAGGGCCGGCTTGCTAATTTTGATTTTTTCTTTCTTAACAATCATTTCAAGCTTTTTCATTATTTCCAAAACAGAGAGTTTACGGAAATCAAATCTTTGGCATCTTGAACTGATTGTCGGAATCATTTTGTGGGCTTCGGTGGTGGCTAAAACAAACACGGTGAAAGAAGGGGGCTCTTCAAGCATTTTTAACAAGGCATTAGCCGCGTCCTTTGAAAGTTGATGGCTTTCATCAATAATAAAAACCTTGTATTTCAAGCGAGTCGGCGCAAATCTTATGCCTTCTTTTAACTCCCTGATGTCATCTATTCCCCTGTTTGAAGCGGCGTCTATTTCTACCAAATCAATCGCCCGGCCGCTGTTTATCTCCATACACGACTGGCACTTGTTGCACGGCTCAAAGCCCTGCAAGTTCTCGCAGTTTATGGCCTTGGCCAAAAGACGGGCAATGGTCGTTTTGCCGGACCCTTTGGGACCGGAAAACAAATAACAATGGGACAACAAGTCATTGGTTATCTCATTGGTGATTGTCTGAACAATATGTTCCTGCCCCACCACTTCGGAAAAGCTTTTCGGCCGGTATTTGCGATATAAAACAAGATTAGCCATTATTTAATCGTTAATCATTTGTCGTTAATTACTTATCACTGATCATTTGCTGATTATTTTTTGAAGATGAAAAATTTGTAGCCGAGGAAGTTCCACATAAATCCGATTAAAACTCCTACAAAAGGCGCGATTATTCCTGCCAATACATTGCCGGAAACCGCTGCGCTTGAACTAGCCAATCGGACAATTAAAGAAGCGATTCCCACATTGAGCAGGGCCCCGATTCCGGTGATGAAATAAAATCCGGCGAATTCTTTCCCTTTTGCCTTTCCTCCTTTTTCAAAAGTCCAGGATCTATTCCAGAAATAGCTGTTAGTCGCTGCCGCGGTGAAGGATAAAAATTTGAAAAACGCATACAAGGCGATTGTTTGTCCAGCATCTATCTTGCTTATCCACAAAAGAAAACCGAGCACCCCGAAATCAATAAAAGTGTTTAAAGCTCCGACCACCACAAATCTGGCAAGCTGCCAAATCACCTTAATCTTTTTCGCCAATTTGTCTGCTATGAATAATCCAGCCAAAACCAAGAACGGCAGAATAATCGGCAAGAAGAAGAAATAAGCGAATTTGAATCCCTGCCATTTACTCAAAATATCCGGCTCAAGATTTTTAAGGGTTGGCAATGCCAAAAGCCCGATTAAAAAACCGATAACAAGGCCTAACGTGACGTCTCTTTTAAGCATAGCTTTAAAATTAATTATTCTTTCATATTATCAGAAACCCTGATTATTGCCAAGTCAGGGAATTTTGATCGCTGGTCAGGCCATTACGAGGCCCGGCCTCGTAATGGATTATTGTGGTGGGTTTGAGTAAAAGGCGAAAATATATTAGAATAAACTAACCCTAATACTTAAACAAACGGATGATTAAGGTATATAATTCCCTGACCAGAAAGAAAGAGATATTTAAGCCCTTGAAAGACAAAAAGGTGGCTTTTTATGTGTGCGGGCCAACGGTTTACGGGCCTGGACATATCGGGCACGCGCGGACATATATTGCTTTTGATATTATCAGAAGATATTTAGAGCATAAAGGCTATAAAGTGAAATATGTGATGAATATTACTGACATTCACGACGACATTATTACAACGGCCCAAATGCAGAAAACAGACATTTTTGTCTTGGGCAATAAATACACAAAACTTTTTTTGGAGGACCAAAAAAAACTTGGCATCAAGCCAGCGACTGTTTATCCAAGGGTAACAGAACATATAAAGGAGATTATAAAATTCATTCAGGAGTTGGAGAAAAGGGGTTTTGCCTATGAGAAAAATGACTCTGTATATTTTGATGTTTCCAAGTTCAAGGATTACGGCAAGCTTTCAGGTATCAAGGTCCAAAAAACAAAGACAGGCACAAGAGTGGAAACAGATAAATACGAGCGCGACGAAGCAGTTGATTTCGTGCTGTGGAAAAAAGCCAAAAAGGGCGAGCCATTTTGGGAGAGTCCTTGGGGGCAAGGCAGGCCGGGCTGGCATATTGAATGCTCGGTGATGATTAAAAAACTTCTGGGCGAACAGATTGACATCCACGCCGGCGCCCGGGATTTATTGTTCCCTCACCATGAAAACGAGATTGCCCAAACAGAGTCAATTGCCAAGAAAAAACCCTTTGTAAAATACTGGCTGCACGGCGGTCTTTTGATGATAGAAGGGCAAAAAATGTCCAAGTCGCTCGACAATTTCATCACCATAGAAAAGGTTTTGGAAAAATGGGAGCCGAGGGTGCTAAGAATGTTTGTCGCTTCCAGCCATTACCAAAGCGAATTAAATTGGTCGGAGAAAAATCTTTTGCAGGCGAAGAAAAATCTGGAGAGGATGGAGGAACTTGTAAACAAACTCAAAACTCAAAACGCAAAACGCAAAACAACAACTCAAAAATCAAAACAGATTGAGGCCATAATGCGGAAAGCAAGAAAGGGGCTTAAAGGGGTGATGGAGGATAATTTCAACACGCCGGAGGCGCTGGCAGGGCTTTTTGAAATGATAAAAGCGATAAATCCCCTGCTTGATAAAAATGAAATTGATGAAAAGCAGGCGAAAAAGATTTTGGAATTTCTGAAAGAGATTGATAAAATTTTTAACTTTATTTTTCCGTATAAAAAAGAAAGTGTTCCCGCTCACGTCAAGGAATTGGTCAAAAAACGAAAGGAATACAGAAGAAGCAAGCAATGGCAAAAGGCAGATGAAATCAGAAAACAAATTGAGCGATTAGGATTTGCGATAAAAGACACGGCCAACGGAACAGAAATAAAGAGGAAATGATTTTATCCACAGACCAAAAATGTCCGCTATAGGCGGACATTTTTGGTCCCCTTGCCAAAACTTGGAATTTGATTAGAATAGAGATGATGGCTGATTACTCAAAAAACAATCAATCCCTGCCGGATAAAACCCCGCCCCAAAATATTGAAGCGGAGAAATCATTGTTGGGCAGTTTGATGATTGACAGAAACGCGATTATAAAAGTGGTGGATTTTTTACAGCCGCGCGATTTCTATAAAAATCAGCACCAGACAATCTATGAATCAATGCGCGACCTTTTTGACCGGAATGAAATAATCGACTTCTTGTCTTCATCGTCCCGCTTGCAGGAAAAAGGCAAATTAGAATCAATCGGCGGAAAGGCCTATCTTACCGAACTCATAAACTCCGTGCCTAATGCCATGCATGTTTTGGATTACGCCAAAATTGTCCAAAAAAAGAGAATTTTAAGAGACCTTATCCAGACCTCTTATGAAATCGGCAGTATGGGATTTAATGAAGAAGAAGAAGTGGATGTTCTCCTGGATAGAGCGGAAAGCCAGATATTTAACATTGCCCAACGGTCACTTTCCCAGCAATTTACTCCGATAAAAAGCGAATTGGAAGGCGCTTTTGAGAGAATTGACAATCTTTCAAAGCACCGAGGCGCGCCCAGAGGAATTCCAACCGGATTTGTGGATTTGGACAAAATTCTTTCCGGTTTTCAGAAGTCCGACCTGGTAATTCTGGCGGCCCGTCCTTCAATCGGTAAAAGCGGTTTGGCTTTAGATATCGCCCGCCATATCGGAGTCAATGAGAAAAAACCAGTCGGTGTATTCAGTTTGGAAATGTCTAAAGACCAAGTAATTGACCGCTTCATCGCCAGCCAGTCAAATGTTGACCTTTGGAAATTAAGAACCGGCCACCTTTCCGGAGAAGGACCGGAAAATGATTTTGAAAGAATCCAGCATGCCCTTGGGATGTTATCAGAAGCCCCCATTTTTATAGACGACACGGCCGGGATTAATATAATGCAGATGAGAGCCATGGCCAGACGATTGCAAGTCCAGCACGGCTTATCTTTATTGATTGTTGATTATCTCCAATTAATGGAGCCGAGAATGGCCAATATGCAGATGGTCCAACAGATGACGGAAATCTCCCGCTCTCTTAAGGGGTTAGCTAAGGAATTGGCAGTTCCAGTGCTGGCCTTATCTCAATTATCAAGAGCGGTTGAACAAAGAACTCCCGCCATCCCGAAATTATCAGACCTTCGTGAAACCGGAGCATTAGAGCAAGATGCAGACGTGGTTTTGTTTATTTATCGCGAAGACAAATACCGGCAGGATACTGCCAGAAAGAATATTGCCGATATTTTAATTGCCAAACACAGAAACGGCCCGGTTGGCAAGGTTGAATTATATTTTGACGAATCGAGAGCGAGTTTCCGAAATCTTGAGAAAAGAGAATTTGAGGGTCCGGAAGGAGTTGAATTGGAAGACCTCCTCCCCTGATGTCATGCCTGATGTTAGGGTGCGACCCTAACAATTTAGTTAAACCTCCGGAATTTCTTTAATTTCAACCAAAGTATAGTTTTGGCGATGGCCCTTTTTAAGTTTATATCTCTTTTTGGGGCTATATTTAAAGGCAATAACTTTCTTGCCTTTTTTTGTTTCCAAAACCTTAGCCAGAACCTTAGCCCCCTTAACCATCGGCGTTCCAATGGTCAATTTTTTGCTCCGCTCCAATAATAAAACCTCGTCAAAGGTTATTTCTTCACCTTCTTTCTTCTCTAATTTTTCCACTTTAATCTTATCACCGGGCTTAACAAGATATTGCTTCCCGCCTGTTTTGATTACTGCCAACATATAGATTAATTTCCCGCCTGCATCGCTATGCGAGCCAGCTCGCTTGCGAAGCATTGCGGGCAGGTTAATTTTTAATTTTGAATTTTGAATTAATCATCATCACTCCCGGAAGGAAGCTGTTTTTCCTCTGACGACCCTTCTAATAATCGCTCTACCCTATCATCAAAACGGGATAAGAGCTTTTCAGAATCATCATAAGAAGATAAAGCGTTTTTCAAATGGCTTCCCAATTTTCTGAACACATCCATTATCTTCTTGCCATTTTGCTGTATTTTTGTCAATCTTTTTAAGATATCCTGGGTCTTTCTGCTTATCTGGACATCTTTATACCAATGACTTACCGCAGATAAAGTCAATAAGATATTATTCGGCGAGGCCAAAATTATTCTCTTGGAGCGGGCGAATCTTGCCAAGTCCTCCTCTTGCATCATTGTTATCTCGTAATAGACCGCTTCGGCTGGAATATACATAATCGCCTGATCAGTGGTCCCTTCGGAGGGCAAAATATATTTTGAGGCAATTTCTTGTATTTTTACCTTAGTATCTTCAATAAACTTCTTGCGGAACAGCTTCTTCTCCTCATCATTTTCCGCTTCAACCATCTTCTTATAATTGTCATAGGAAAACTTTGCGTCTATCGGGAGAATCTTATTATTCGGCAATTTCAGAGCAATGTCCACCTGTTCGCCCGAAGAAAACAAATACTGCGATTGGTAAAGTTCTTTCGGAAAATATTCGCTTAAAATGTGCTCCAAGCTTTCCTCGCCCCACTCCCCTCGCAACTTCGGCGACCGGAATATTTCCTGAAAAGAAGAAATGCTTTTCATCACCTCTTGGACTTGCTTCATATCTTCTCGGATTTGGACCGTCTCTTTGGTAAAAGAGGAAATCTGCTGGTTCATTGCTTTGGAAGTTCCGTCAACACTGCCACGGATCTCTTTTAATTGCCCGGACATCAGGTCAGTTAATCTTCTTTCTAAATCTCTGATAGAATCATTCTGTTTCTGGTCTATATCCCCTTTCTTACGGGTCAAGAAAAAAGCTACAGCCATCATGCCTCCTGCAATAAGTATAAACACAATAATTAATAAAGCATCACTCATATCAAGAATATGTTAGCATTAAGAAGGGTTTAAGGCAAATGAGGGCGGGAGGCGCGCATCATATTCTATTTTTAGTCAAACAAAAACGCCTCAAAAAGGCGTTTTTAAATTCGGCGGCCCCGACGGGAGTCGAACCCGTGTACCATGATTGAGAATCATGTATCCTAACCACTAGATGACGGGGCCAAGCGAAATTATGATAACACAAAAAAATAAAAATAGCAAATTTGATATTTCCGAATAGCCGTTACTCTTTTTCCGGCAAAATCTGGTAATAATCCAAAATATATTTTGCTAAATTTTGAAAGAGAAAAATCGCTGATTCGCTGCCTGTTCTTGTTTTGGGGTTGTCTAACTTTACCGCAATCACAAACTCCGGGCTAAAAGCCGGGGCAAAACCGATAAAACTCTGCCAGGTCTGGTCGCTGTATCCGGCTTTATTTATGCCAAGAGCGGAATACGGAATTTGAGAGGTTCCGGTTTTGCCAGCCACATAATATCCGGGCACCCGGGCTCCGCTGCCATAACCGCTCTCGGTAACCGCAATAAGCATTTTGGTGAGGTCTTCGGCGGTATTTGAAGAAATAATTTGCTGCCGTGGATTATCTAACAGAAAGGGCTTTTTAGTCCCGCTGTCCATAACTGCCTCAACCACATAGGGCTGGATAAACTTGCCCTTATTGGCAATAGCGCAAAACGCCCTCGCCATTTGCATTAAATTCATATTAATGCCCTGGCCGAAGGAAGCAGTGGCGTAATTGACCTCCCAACCCTTTTTAAATTCCTGATTCTCAGAATAGGTCTCCCCGCTTAAATCAATATTGCTTTTTTCAAAAACTCCAAACTTTTCCAAATAATCAGTAAATACTTGGTGGCTCAATTGGTTTTGAACAAAAACCGCGCCCGTATTGATAGACCTCTCCAGAACCTGCGTCATAGTTGCTTCGCCCCAAATTCTGTTATCATAGTTGGTAATGGTCTTGTCTTTAATCACCACCTTGCCAGTATCTACATAAGTGGTGTCTGGAGTGATTTTCCCCTCATTCAAAGCCGCGGCCATAGTGATTGCCTTGAAAGCCGAGCCCGGCTCATAAACCGCTTGAATCGCCTTATCTTGAAAAAGCTCAATCTGATTGTTCTCGGCGTATTCCTGGAAGTTGTTAGGATTAAATCCGGGAAAGTCCGCCAAAGCCATAACTTTCCCGGAGGCCGGCTCGATTACTATTATCTGTCCCGATTGAAAGCCAAATTTCTCGGAATAATCTTTGAGAATATTTTCCGCTTGGGATTGGATATTTTTATCAATAGTCAAAATCAAATCCACTCCTTTCATAGAGCCGGCGGTATCGCCGTCTGTCAATCTTCCAAAAGGACCATAGGATATTTTCTGCCACCCCTCCTGCCCTGCCAAGACATCATTCCAGTAGCCCTCTATTCCGTATTGACCTTCGCCGCTTTGATTGACAAATCCCAGCACATCCGAGGCAAGCTGGCCGAATGGATACAGGCGCTGGCGCTCTTGGTCTAAATAAACGCCATCCAGTCCGAGTTCTTGAATCTTCTGCCCTTCTTCTTCGGAAATATTTCTTTTGACCAAAAGGAAAAGCTTTTCGCTGTTGGTCTCGATATTTTTAAGCAAATCGTCTTTAGCCACTGAAAGCGCGGAAGCCAATAGTTCGGCCACTCTCTCTTTCTCTCCTATCAATTTCGGAGCGACATAACAAAACCGGCTTTCTTCATTAGTGGCTGCGAGTACGATTTTATCTTTGTCATATAAAAAAATATCTCCTCTTTCGCCGGAGATTTGCTGAAATATTTCCTGGTGTCCTTTGGCCAGCGCTTTGTAAAGCTCCCCGTTTATTGCCTGAAGAAAAAATAAGCGGGCAACAACGGCTGCTCCAAAAAGAAAAACTAAAAAGTAAATTAAATTAATCCTGGCGAACTTCATTATTATTTAGCCAATACCGTGCTTCCCCCTGCCCTTATATAATGGACCTTATCTATTCTTTCAAAATCAAGGTTTTGGGCTATTTTATCCAGTTCCGGAATTTCTTTGACAGAGGCCAATAACGAACTGTCTGAATCGGCTTTTGGCCGGCCGGCTAATTTATCCTGAATGCCGGAAATCAAGGCGCAATTCCGGGACAGGGTCTGCATTTGCAAAACCCACACCGCCATCAATCCAATGATTGAAAAAATAGATAAGCCCCAAATGAACTTTAAGTTTATCCTGAAGGAAGATTTTTTAATCCGAGTGGTCATATTATCTTTTTGGCTATTCTTAATTTTGCCGACCTTGAACGAGGGTTAACGCTAATCTCCTCGAAACCGGGAATAATTGGTTTTTTCGTGATGATTTCAAAAACATGAATCTCCTGGCATCTCTTGAAAAATCTTTTTACTTCTCCGTCCTCCAGAGAGTGAAACGAAATGACGGCGATTCTCCCCTCTTTTGCCAAGACCTCTGCCGCCTGCACCAATCCTTTCTTGACATTTTCTATTTCAGAATTTACGGCTATGCGCAGGGCTTGAAATGTTTTGGTGGCCGGATGAAGCTTTTTCCTTTGGTAGCGCGAAGGGAGCGCTGACCAAACGACTTCTACTAAATCAAATGTCGTGCGTATTGGTTTTTCTTTTCTTTGCTCCCCTATCTTCCGGGCGATAATCCGGGCAAATCGCTCTTCTCCATAATCCTTCAGAATCTTCTCTATATCCTCTTCGGAATAGCTGTTTATTATTTCCAGGGCAGTCAAGGAATTGGTTTGAGGATTATATCTCATATCAAGCGGTTCATCCTCTCTGAAAGAGAATCCTCTTCCGCTTTCCTCAAAGTGCCAGCTTGACAGGCCCAAATCCATTACAATCCCGTTCACCGGCCCGAAGCTCCGTTCGGCAATAATGTTTTTAAGGTTGATATAAGAATCATTCACTAAAATCAACCTGTTTTGGATTTTGGATTTTGGATTTTGGATTTCGCCCTCCTCCTGGAATTTTCTGTAAAGTTCCGGGTCCGCTTCTATTGCCAAAACCTTCCCGTCCGGTTCAATTGCGTCCAAGAGGGCGAAAGTGTGCCCTCCTTCCCCAAAAGTGCAATCAATGAAATTCTCGCCTGGTTTCGGGTCAAGCCATTCTATAATTTCTTTTGTAAGTACGGGCGTATGCATTTTCTTCCTCCCAAATCATTTTTATTTGCGCCTCTTTTGACTCTTTTGACTTTAGAGCCCGACTTCCGTCAATCGCTCTGCCATATCCCCCATCCCTTTTTCCGTTTTCTGGGTATAACTCTTCCAGGCGGCTTCATCCCAAATTTCCACTCTGTTGGAAATGCCGGCAATAATTGTTTTCTTTTTCAGGCCGGCGTATTTTTTCAAGTAATCCGGAACCAATATCCTTCCCAAAGAATCAATCGCCACTTCAGCGGCCCCGGCCAGCATAAAGCGGGAGAACCCCCTGGCATCAGCTTTTTGAAACGGAAGCTCGCTTAACCGCTTGGCTAACTTTTCCCATTCGCTTACGGAAAAAAGAAAAAGACAGTTGTCTAATCCCCTGGTAATAACTGCCTTGTTTCCTAAAGATTTTCTAAGCTTAGCCGGTATGCCTAACCGTCTTTTGGTGTCTAATGAATATGTGTATTCTCCGATGAACATGTTAGAAAAACTTAATGAACGAAGTGAATTTTAGTTTTTCTGCACCCCGCCCTCAATATTGCTATTTTCTTTTGGGGACGATTAGGGGTGGCTATTGCAATCTTTTATTTCGTATTATCGTAGATTTAGAGATTGAGGGCGGGGTCTCGTAATCTATTTTTATCAAAAATAGATTACTCGAGTTATCCACAGTTCTTAAAAGTTATCCCCACCTTTCTCCACAACAGCTTCTTTATACCCCACAATTAACCACCAGTCAACCACTCCCCTGTGGAAAACTATCAGGAACGAAAAGTCGGCTCACACGAGCCGACTTTTCGTTTCAGATTTCAGTTAGTTTTACAACCGCAGTATTTGCAACCGCATCAATTATAATCTTACCAATTCCGATTCCTTTTTCTTTCTCATCCAATAATAACCGGTGAAAACAAGAATTCCGCTTAATATCAGGATAAACAATATCACCAGCCAGAAGGCCAAACTGCCGATTATTTTAACAATCTGGGAAAAGATTGTTCCAGCCGCGGCCGCGCCTCCCGCGCCTTTCAAGACCTCGATGCTTACACTGTCGCTGGTGGTTTTATCCTCTCCATAAACAACCGTGCTCAAATTGCTTAAATAAGTGGTTCCGGAAGTGAATTCGCCAGCATCGCCCACTTTGGCGTCAAAGCTTATATATTTAGATTGCTTTGGAGCCAAGGTTCCCAAACCAAACCCAGCCAGAATATTGCCCACGAACGGCGTATCATCCACTTTCAGATTTCCTAAATAATCAAGGTTTGTCGGCAAAAAATTTTCAAGCTTAACATCGGAAATGGTTTCATTGCCGGAAGAAGCCACAATAATCAAGAATGAAAGCTTGTCTCCGGGTTCTGCTGACAGGGTTTTCTTCCAACCTTCGTCAATGCCTGACTTTTTTACCAAAACAGAGACAGCCACGGTGTCAGCCATCGGAAGTTTTACATCAACCGGGCATTCGCAAAATGTCTCATTGCAATTTACTGCCCCGTCTCCGCAATGCTGACAACTTGAACAATAGTCAGTTGAGTCCTTGCTGCAAGTTGTGCCATCGCACTTTAAGTCATGATAACATCTGTCTATGTCGCATCTGTCTAAGGTGCAGGAGTTGTCGTCCTCGCAATCCATATATTTGCTTAAGCGCGTTCCGGAAGAATTATACCAATAGACATCATTATCATAACACTGCCTTGTCTGAATTATCGGAGTCACTGAACAAGTTGAATTATAATTACAGGTTGAGTCGCCCACCGAACAGGTTTCATTGCTTGAACAATAGTCAGCCACTATCCAGGAAGACCAATTGCCCCAGCTTCCCCAATTGCCGTCGCATTGGGCGCTCTCTCCGGAGCAATATCTAAATCTTATTCTGGTGCTCTGCCCGACATCTGCGCCGCATCCCGCTCCCCAAGGGCAGCTGTATTGGGTTTCTGATTCGCTCTTGCAAACAGCGCTTGAACTCTTATAATTTTGCCCGTCGCAACAGGGTCCGGAAGTGCATTCCTGTTCTGCCACGCACTGGCCGTTCTTGCAGGTCTCATCGCTGGCGCATTTTTTCACAAAAGATTTCTGCAGAGATGAATTGCTGAAGCAGGAACTGCCGGAACATCCTTTGTCATAGCAAGTCCTCTCTTTATAGACGCTGTCTCCGGAGCAATAATAAGAGCTCCAGGAGGTACAAGAGTCGTCTCCGCAATCCTCATATCTGTCTTGCCTGCTGTTATTGGAATCATACCAATAAACATCGTTGTTGTAACAGGATTTGTGGTCGTTTTGATTGTAACAAGAGTAGCAGTTGTTGCAATTATTGCAGGTATCACAGATATTGCATCCGCAACTGGAATCATAATTGCAAGTATATTCAGCGACGCCCCCGGTGCAATACCAACTTGGCTTTTGGTTGCTGTTACAGCTTCCATAACCGCAATAAGTCGGTCCCAAAATGCTCTCAACCGGAGACCATTCCAAGCAGGAATCGGAATCATAATTTCCGCAGGTCTGCTTATGGGCGCTGTCATAACATCTTACCTGTCCGGAAAAAGCGCATTCGCTTTGGCAGGCCTGTCCGCAATCTTGCGAACAATTGTATTGATTTTCTCCGCATTCAGAATTGCAGATTCCATTTCCACAGGAATAACACTGCGAGGAACAGGTAGAATCGCTGTATGTGCAGGTTCCGCCCGAACAATAATAGTCCCGGCGAGTACTGCCGATGCAAGTGTCAGTCCCGCAGCTTTCCGGACTTGACCATTCTAAACAGGAATCCGAGTCGTAATTTCCGCAAATTTTCTTTGAACCGCTGTCATGACAGGTTGTCTGGCCAGTTACAGCGCATTCATCCTGGCAAGTGGGTGGATTACAGCTTGAATCGCTTACGCATTTTGATTCAAATTGAGTATCGCAACTATTGGGACTGCAAGTTCTTGTCCGGGTTTGATACATTTGGCCTGAACCGCATCCATCTTGAGCGCATCCCTGATTGCTCCAAGAACTCCAATCATTGCATTGGCAAGTAGTCACGCACTGGCCATTGCTGCAGATTTTCCCGATTGCCGAACAATCCTGATAATTTTCCCATTGATTTTGAGCAAAACAAACAGCGCCTGAACATCCTCTAACAATCTTTTTTCTTTGAACCATATTGCCAGAGCATTGATAATCGTCTGTCCAGAAATCACTGCCGCATTCGTCATATTTATCTTCTCTGGCGCTGCAGGAATCATACCAGTAAACATCATTGTCATAGCAGGACTTGTAATTGTGGGTGGTGCAAGTAGTCACGCATTGTCCATTGCTACAGACCTTGCCATCGTCAGCGCAATTATATTCATTCACCCACTCGTTATAGTTATAGCAAGAAGAACCGGAACATCCTTTCTTGTTCTTTTCTCTTTGAACCCAGTCCCCGGAACATTGGTAATTAGTAGTCCAGGAATCGCTCCCGCAGTTCTGGCTGGTTTGCCACACTGCATTGGAAAAACAAGAAGCATTGGAGCATCCTTTATCTAACCATTTTCTTTGTAAAGTGTTTCCTGAACATTGATAATCGCTGGTCCAGCCGCTGGTTCCGCATTCGCTGGATTTATCCTCTCTCGCCTGACAGGAGTTGTACCAGTAAACATCATTGTCATAGCAGGACTTGTAATTGTGGGTGGTGCAAGTAGTCACGCATTGTCCATTGCTGCAGGTTTTTCCACTGGTTGAACAATTCTGATAATTTTCCCATTGATTGTAATTATAGCAAGAAGAACCGGAACATCCTTTCTTGTTCTTTTCTCTTTGGATCCAATCCCCGGAACATCTGTAATTGTCGGTCCAGGAGTCGGAACCGCAATCCCCGTAATCTTTCCAAATTGTATTGCTGAAACAGGAACTCCCAGAGCATCCTTTATCCAGCCACTTCCTTTGCAAATGGCTCCCGGAACATTGATAATCGTTGGCCCAACCGGTAGAGCCGCAGTCCTGATATATCCCTTCTCTGGCGCCGCAGGAATTATACCAATAGACATCATTATTATAGCAGGCCCGATGATCTTGAGGGGTGCAAGAATTCACGCACATCCCATTCTGGCAGACAGTGCCGGAAAGACAACTCATAGAAGAGGACCATTCTAAACAGACATCGCAGTCATAGTTTCCGCAGGCCTTGTAATGAGTGGAATCGGTGCAAGCTCTTTGGTCATAATATGAGCATTCGTCGGAGCAACTTGTGCCGCATCCCCATTGCCCATAAACCACATAACTCTTAGAAAAATTAGAGTCATCTCCATTAGAATCAAAATGCGCCTTTATTAAAGGTTGGATTAAAAATGCGAGAGCAAAAAGAGTGATAACAATAAAAAATACTCTTAATTTCTTCATATTTTTTGTGCCGTATGGCACTATTAGTTTTGATTTAACTCTACCCTATTTCCTATATTTTGTCAATAGGTTATTATAGTTTACGCCCATTAAAAAAGATTGTCAATAATAATCCCGGCCAAATCAATAACAAGGCGGACAGAATGTCCGCCTTGTCCTTTGACCATAAAATAAGGGTTTGACGACCTGTCCTGGCTATCCTCCGCAGGATTTTGTCCCGTCATAAAAAATCCCTGTTTCGGTTCCCGCAAACCACATCTGCAAGAATGGCATTAATAAATCTATGATATTGCTGGAGTTTTCCGGTGCGATAATCTCTTGCGGCTTATTGAATTCAGAAAACAGCACTTTAAAATTCAGTGCCACTTCCCTTGCTTGAGCGAAATCAGTACTAAGAACAGAAAAATTCTTATCGCCCTTAATTTTATAAATATACTTGTCTTTAACCCCTATCCAGATTTCAAATGTTATCTCTCCTGCTCTTTCAAGGCCATCCGCAATTTTCTTCATATTCTCTTCGTCATTCGTTTGTGCCGGAGCCAAGGAGCCAAGCTCCTCTTGGACGATTTTGGAAATATTAAATAAAAAGTCCTTTGCGTTCTTAGGGTCTATGGCTACCAAATAATGATACGCCAGATTGCCATCTATTTTTTCATTGCGTAATTTTGACTTCGTTTTAAACAACGGATATTTCTTCAAAAGGTCCATTACTTCGTTTTTTATTTTCTCGCTTTCGGTTCCGCCATTTAAAAGCGCTAAATTCATTCCTGCCTCCCCTGGATCAAATCTATACCACTTTCCCACATACGGACTGACATCTATCCCATAAGTAGTTAATTGAAGCGTTAAAACAAGCGGGATGGTTACATTGATATAAAAAACATTATCTATTGCGCGCGCTTCTCCGTTAAAGACAAGTTCTATTCCTCCATTCCTAAAAGAAATATCAAACGATGCCTGTGATTTGGGATTCTGCGGATCTGTCCTGTCTTCCTTAGCATCAACGGTTATTTTTGTTTTACCTTCAGTGCCATCCGTCATCTCAAGACCCAATTCCACCTTAGTGCGCATCCTGTCAATGTTTGAAATATTGTTTATCGCCTCCATTATGACCTTGTCGGGCGAAGGCCTTAGAGGATTCCAAACCGGATCCCAGAGGCCGGTGGCAAAAACAATTCCCATGCCAACGATAATGACTCCAATGCCAATGGCGATAGCTAAAATAATATTCCTTTTGCTTTTCGGTTTTTTAGCCGGGGCTGGCGGAAAATCGCTGCCTCGGCCTTCCTGACTTATTGTTCTGCCTGCACTATAATTTTGCTCTTGTTCTTCCATAAGTTTAATTTTTAATTCTTAATAATCTGTTTGAAAATTAAAAATTGGTATTTCATTGTAAATTGTAAATTGGAAATTGAAAATTAACTTCTTTTATGTTTTTAGACCAATGGGCTGCCGATATAATCACTCCGCCTTTCTGATATTAAACCTCTTCGGTTCTACCTCAATCCTGTCCCCTCTTTTTATTTCGTCTTTTAAAAGCGCTTCGGCCAAAACATTTTCCACTTTGTCCTGAATTACCCTTTTTAAATTTCTCGCCCCAAAAGTAATGTCATAACCAAGTTCCACAATTTTCTCCTTGAGCTCTTGGGTGATTACAAAATCAATGTTCTTTTCTATCAATCCTTCCTGAATCTTTTTAAACATCAATTGGGCTATATCTAAAAGATTCTCCTTGCTCAACGGCTTAAACAGAACCACTGCGTCAAACCTGTTTATAAACTCGGGGCGGAAAATCCTTTGGTCAAAAAGCTTGTCTAATAATTTCCCCTTAACAATGGCAAAATCCAAATTGTTTTTTAAAGCGTCTAAAATAACTTCATAGCCAGCGTTGGAAGTGGCGATGATAATGGCATTCTTGAAATCTACTTTTCTCCCCAGGCCATCGGTAATGTGGCCATCATCCAAAACCTGCAAAAACAAATTTAAAATATTGGGATGGGCTTTTTCTATTTCATCCAAAAGAATCAAGGAAAACGGATTTTCCCGCACCGGCGTGGTAAGAAGCCCTTCGTTTCCGGAAGAACCCATAAGCCGAGGAATATCATCCTGGGACTGAAACTCTGACATATCAAGCCGAATCATTTTTTCTTCCGAGCCGAAATAGATTTCGGCCAGCGCTTTTGAGGTTTCGGTTTTGCCGACACCAGTCGGACCTAAAAAGAGAAAACCGCCCATCGGACCCTTCCTTTCTTTAAGTTTGGCTCGGGCTCGGCGCAAGGCAGTGGAAACCTCCCTGACCGCCTCTTGCTGGTTAATAATCCTTTGGTGAATAAGCTCTTCCAGATTAAGCAAGACCTCCTTTTCTTTCATCTCTATTTTCCCCACCGGAATTTCTGTTTTCCGAGCCACTATCTTATCAATGTCTTCCGGCAAAATCCATCTTCCTTTCTCGGTTGTCGTTTTTACCATTGCTTCTTCCAAAACCTCAATGGCTTTCTTGGGGAACGGCACATCCGCGATGTATCTGCCGGTCAATTCCACAATCTGTTCCAAGGCCGGATAGGTTATAAATTTATGAAATTTGGCTTCCAGGGCAGGAGCTAATCTCTGCAGTATTCTCATTGTTTCCCCGGGCGAGGGCTCCTGGATTTCCACCTTGGAAAAAAGATTTAAAATCGTCGGGTTTTCCTCAATCTGCTTATGAAGACCGGCATAACTGGCAAGGGCGATAATTTTGAATTCCGGGAATTTCAAATACGAGGAAATCAGGCCGGAGATATCTATTTTGCCCGG
The DNA here is from genome assembly GCA_018817645.1 of Patescibacteria group bacterium. Taxonomy (GTDB): domain Bacteria; phylum Patescibacteriota; class Minisyncoccia; order Minisyncoccales; family PEYH01; genus PEYH01. The sequence goes on from JAHITK010000014.1 coordinate 50,714, forward strand.
CGCCGGCTCTCGGCCCACAAAATTATGGAATTCATCAATGATTAAAATTACATTTCTCGCATTGATTACCTCTTTAAAAATCTTATCTAAAACATCTTCCACTTGGTCCAAATTCTGCATCTGGGCAAGTAATTGAGGAATTTTCAATTCCAAGACCCTATTATAATTCACGGCTGGAAAACTTTGCCCTTTGTTGCTTTTGATGGCAATGGCTTTGACCACATTTTCCATTCCCACTCCCGGCTCCCCGACTAAAAGAACATTATTCATTTCCGGACTGGATAAGGTCCTTTCCACCTGCTCAATTTCTTTTTCGTAACCAATGACTATTTCCATCCCTTCATTCAACACCGATTGATTATAATCCATGGCGTATTCGTCCAGCGTAATTGTATAACCGCTTGACCAACTCCTAGCGATACTGCCCTTCCGGGCTAAATTATCGTAATCCCAAAACCTCTTGCGCCGCTTCCTTTTATCCTCTTCTTCCTCCCACCACAAAACCGCATTCCTGACATCATTGGGCCGCAAGTCCGCTTCCAGTAAAAACAAGCCCAATATCGGCTCATTTTTCGCCAGGGCTAAAAACATATCTCCCGTCTCAATATATTTATGCTTTTTGCTTTGGGCGATTTCAAAGGCATCTTTAACCGCTTGTTCAAATTTCTGGGAATAAATGCCCTGGCTTAAAGTATCCTGACTTTTCGGCCCTGAAAAACATTCTGCCAGCTTATGACCCAGCGCCTCAATGTCTATCAATAAGCGCGAGAGGATAAAATTGAGCTTAGAATTCTCTCTTAGAAGAAAATAAAGGAAGAGGCTGGCATTAATGGGAAAAATATTTTTTCTCTTTGAAAATCTGATGGCGCAATCAAGGCCCCTGGCGGTGTCAATGCTTAAAAATTCCGCCAGATTGACCACTGGCGTTACGGCCGGGGTCTCCGGATTGCTAACCTTTGTTTTTATAAAACCGCTTATCAGAAAACAAACAGTTCCGAAACTGAAAAACACTAAAGCAAAACCGAGAAGAAAATCGTATTCATTGCCGAATCCGGCTCCGACATTGACAAAGATAAAGATAAAAACGGAACCGGCCGAGACAACAAAGAAAATTGCCTTAAGCCCGAAAATTATTGAGGCAACAAGGCCCTCGGCAATCCGCATTGCCCTGAAAACCGCTGTTTTTTGGAAATCAAAATTAAACATCAAAATAAAAGTTTAATGCCATAAGCGAAACCCGCGACGATGATGGCCGGCAATAGAATCCAACCGAGAAAAACGATTGCCCCTAAAAAGAAAATGATGGCTTCAAAAATGACGCCGAAAACAATCAGCACGCTCCTTATTATCGCGCCCAAGAGTCGGGCGAAAGTGTTTGAGATAAATGTCTCCGCATATCTGGAAACGCTGAATCCCCGGCCATAAGACCATTGATAGCCGTGCCAGGGGGCGAAAAGAGTCCTGATGAGGGCAACCACGGAGAAGAAACTTAAATAAAAGCGGAGATAATTTTTCCACGCCTTGCCGAGCTCTTTCGGCACATCATAAAAATGCCAAACTAAATATTGAGCAATGATGTTTTGGCCCATTAGCTAATTTTACCAAAATTACACAAAAACAACAAAGGGCAGGAAGATATTCCGAATATCAACTCCCGCCCTATGACTTTTTGCGCCCAATTTCATACCGTACTGATTCAAGCGGTTCCCATGGTACCAGCTCATCGCCTTCCAGCCCTCCGTACAACAACGCCAGCGCAAATGCCTGTTCTATCAGGGTGATTAAGCGTTCCAACTCTTTCCCTCTTACGATTTTCCCTTTGCCATCTTTGGTCACCCTAATCAAGGCAACGGTCTTGTGTTTTTCTTTTTCATCCCTATCAAACATGCCCATCATAATTTTTCACCTCCTCTGCGCCTTTTGGTTCTCAAAGGGCTAATTTGATAATACTCCCACGACCGCAAAAAAACAATAAAAAACACCTTGCCGCTGGCGCGAGGCGAGGCGAAATGTTTGACAAAAGCCCTTCGTCGCTTCGCTCCTCAGAGTAAAGGAACAAGTAAATTCGCTTTGCTCATTAACTTGTTCTATTATGGGCGCAGATGGACTCGAACCATCGACCTCTATCGTGTGAGGATAGTCCCGATTTTGTTTTGGCTCTGCCAAAGTACAAAATCGTGGATCCTCGACATTATACTAAATCAAAGATTTAGATAATGTCGGGACGCTCTAACTTCACCCGCCCAAATTTGGGCATATGGGCGTGTGCGGATTCGAACCACAGATCTCACGGATGTGAACCGTGCGCTCTAACCAACTGAGCTACACGCCCAAATTTTCGGCGGGCAGGCCTGAGCCATGCGCCCTGTCTGTTTATCTTACTACTTTAATTTTTGCCAGTAAAGGACTACAATGAAGCTATAAAGCTATGCAGGTATTTGATTATCACATCAATCCAAAATCAAAAAAGGGCTTAATATTCAAAAGCTTCTATTTCCAGCCGGAAAATGAACGCGAAAAGCCGCTGGGCGGCTTGTGCATCATCGGAGAATTTTCCGACTCCCTTTCCAAAGACAAAAAAATCCTTGAGGACTTAAGCCATACCATCAAAGAAGAATACTTTTCCGATGTCCATAAGACGCCCATAGAAGCCCTGAAATCAGGCCTTCAAAAAGGAAACCAATATCTTGAAGAGCTGTCTCTTCAGGGAAATGTAAGATGGCTCGGAAACTTGAGCATAGCCGTGATTGCTGTCAAGGACTTTGATATTCATTTCTCTAAGGCCGGAAATATTAAATTGCTTCTTTTAAGAAGCGGAGAATATCACGACATTGGCGAAAACTTGGAGTTCCAAAAATCATCACCCGATAAGCCGACCCAAATATTCTCCAATATCGCTTCCGGAAATCTTGTGGACAAGGACCGGATTATTATCCTGACCCAAGAGGTGTTTGAATTTTTTCACCTTCATATCGCAGAGCCAATTTCCAATTTTCCGGGCGTAACCCCTCAAATATTATCCAAGCTCTTAAAGGACAATAAAAGCGAGATGAAAGAATATTCCGGCGTGATGTTTGTCATAGCGATTAATAAAAAGGGCCGAAGAAGACGATGGTGGCCTGCTATCAAGACCCCTTTGGGCAAAAAAATAGCCCTGATTATCGCGCTTATTCTTTTATTACTTCTGTCTTATTGGATATTCAGGTAATCTTATTGTGCCACTGAAAGCAAAAAGCCCCGCAAGGGGCTTTTTGCTTATCTCTTTCATTTCAATGAATTACTTGAGTTCTACAGTCGCTCCGGCTGTTTCAAATTTCTTTTTAATGTCTTCGGCCTCTTCTTTCTTCGCTTTTTCCTTAATGACCTGCGGTTCAGCGGCGGCGGCATCTACCAAATCCTTTGCTTCTTTCAATCCTTTAGCCGTGGCGTCTCTGACTGCTTTGATGACATCAATTTTCTTATCCCCCACTGTTTTAAGAATCACATCATACTCTGATTTCTCTTCCTCGGCTCCGGCTCCGGGAACCGCTCCGGCTGCCGGAACTGCGGCAACCGCCACTGGCGCGGCTGCGCTTACGCCGAATTTTCTTTCAAGAACCTTGACCAATTCCGCCAAATCAACCACTTTCATATCCTCAATCTCTTTGACAATTTTGGCGAATTTTTCCGGCACTTTCACTTTCTCTTCCTTTTTTTCCGGCATGGTTGTTGCCTGAGAAACATCACCGACATTATCGCTTACAGACGAACTAGAAATTTTTTCTGTAGATCTTTCTACCATATTTTTATAAATTAATTATTTAATTATTGATTACTAATTAATGGCCATTAATAATTGACTATTTTGAAAACTGTTATTGCTTTTCAGCAATCGCCCCGAAGGCGTACATCAGACCTTTTATAATTTGCCGCTGAACAGCCACAAATCCTGAAATCGGCGCAGAAAGCGTCCCTGCCAATTTGGCGAAAAGTTCTTGCTTGGACGGCAATTGAGCTAACGTGATAACCTCCTCTGCGTTCATAAACTCACAATTATTTCCGTCAGAGATGTATCCGCCAATAAGTTTTAAATTATTTTGCTCTTGCGAAAACTGATAGGCGGTTTTTACCGGCGCTAACTCATCCTCAAAGCCGAAAATCAAAGCAATCTCGCTGCTTAATTTTTCTTTTGGGAAATCCAATTTTTTTTCTTTAAAAGCTATCTGAGCCAATGTCTTTTTTACAACCACGAATTTGGCTCCTGCTTCCTTCAATTTTTTTCTAAGATTGACCAAATCGTGGAATTTCAGGCCGGAAAAATTAACAAAAACTATGGCTCTTTGTTTTTCAAGCTTTTCTTTTATCCCTTCCACTATTTTCTTCTTTTGCTCTTTTGTTAACGGCATATCTTTTATATCTTTAAAAAAATAAATGGTCTCCGGAATGACCGCAGACAAACAATCAATGATAAATTATCATTAATATTACCTCGGCGGGACTTATGTTTGCCCGCTGTCTACGGTTTGTCCTCTCAAGTTTTGCGAAGCAAAATTTGAGGGGATTTCTATTATGTTTCCAGTATATCTATTTTAAAAATCCTGTCAAGCTTTTGGCTATTTTGTCCTTGATCCCCCTGTGGATAACTTTCCTCCAAAAATTACGAGGCCCGGCCTCGTAGTGAGAATCCGTTGATTTAACGCGGTTTGCGCGTTTTGGGAAAATTACGAGGCCGGGCCTCGTAATTGTCCTCGCAATTTTTGGAGGATGGTCTGGGCAAACTCATCGGCTGCGGATGGGCCGTTGGCTGTTATAATGTTTCCGTCGCAAACCACGGGTTTGTCCAGATATTCTGCTCCCCCTTCTTCCAAAACCCTGATTGGCTTCTTGTCCATTACGCTTGACCAGATGGTCGCCTTTTTCCCTTTTAAAATCCCGGCTTTTGCCAAAATTGCCGGCGCAATGCAAATGGCTGCCAATAATTTCCCTTGCTGATTTGCCTCTTTAGCAATTTCCCAAACCTCCTCGTCGTCAATGTATTTATAAGCACCGGGGCCGCCAGCAAAAACCACCGCGTCAAGCTGTGATATATCAATCTCGTCAAATGTTTTGTCCACCTGTGCCTCTCCCCCGCTTCCGCCAATGGCAATACCCTTTTGCGAACTGACGGTAATAACTTCAAAACCAGCGCCAAGAAAAATGTTTCTCGGAATAAAATACTCCTCATCCCGAAAATTCCTAAAAGAAATTATAATGGCTATTTTTGCCATAAAACTATTTTAATATTTTAATATATTATGCCATAAAACCCCGCTTTTGTCGCAACGAGGCCTGCCCGCAGTGCTATAGCGTTGTAGGCGGGCCGGGTCTCGTAATTTATTTCAGATATTTTTGGATGGCGAGGTTGTGTTCCTGCAAGGTTCTGCTGAAAACCGTTTCTCCGTCCGGCTTTGACAGGAAATAATTGTAATCACTTTCCTCGGGATAAATTGCTGCCTTAATAGCAGACAACCCGGGATTAGAAATAGGCCCTGTTGGCAAGCCGGCGTATTTATAAGTATTGTACGGCGACTCTATTTGAGTGTCGCTTACACTGTATCGCCATTTATCAACCCCTAAGGCATAGGCAATGGTGGCGCAGGATTGCAAGGGATAATGATTCTTCAGCCGTTTCCAAAAAATTCCTGACACAATGGCCCGGTCAGCATCAGTCGCCACTTCTTTTTCTATTATTGAGGCCATTGTAATGATTTCAAAAATTGTCTTGTCCTGGGACTGAATTTCCTCTCTCATCTCTGGGTTGAGTTTTTTGTCGAAGTTAGTCAAGAATATCCTTATAACCTCCTCTGGGCTGGCTGTTTGCTTAATCCAATAAGTGTCTGGGAAAAGATACCCTTCCAAATTATTTTTCCCTGGCTTGTCTTTCAAAAAATCAAATTCTTCGGCGAGGCCTGCTGAAGCATTAACTGCTTCCAAAAAACTTTCTGGCTGGCAAACCCCCTTGTCTTCAAGATATTCGGCTATATTCCTTATATTCCAGCCCTCTATGATGGTAATTTTCGTCCCGACAGTATTCCCTCGAATAATCTGGTCAGCAATTTCCTTTATAGACATAGAACCGGAAAGGAGGTAATCCCCTGCTTTAAGGGATAATTCTTTGCCGTACAAATAAACATAAACTTTGAAAAAGAGGTCATTATTGATGAATCCCTGCTGCTTCAAATTAGCGGATATATCGCCGAGCCCATCCCCTGTTTCAACCCTAAATATCCTTTCTTCGCTATTCACAGAAGAAGGGACATAAATTTGAAACCACGCCACAAGAAAAAGTGCCAAAATAATTGCTATAAAAATAAGGATGGATTTTTTTGTCATTGCCTCAAGGTAAAAGTATTGTAAAAATTATTCAGTTGTAGTAAGTTATAGAAAAGGAGGTGCACGATGCGATTTCCCCAAAGTTTTTCTAATCTTCTAATGTTTGTGGGTTTCCTCTGTGCTGCCTGCATGATAATAGTGGGTGTGACGTCACTCCATTCTGGCGGCTCAGACGATTTCGTGTGCGGGCTCGGGTTAGCAGCCATCTGCCTAATCTTATTCGGGCAACCTTCAATGAGAAAACCCGATCCATAGTACAAACCTCGACATAGCAGGAACGACCTTATGCGTTCCTGCTATTCTTTTTCTACTAAGGGGACAAAGACAAATCCTGGATATTCTTCTTTTTCAAAAGACCCATCCGCTTTTTTAGTAAAAGCGCAAATGGAGTTATTTATCGGCATCACTATTTTACCGCCGATTTTAACCTGTTTTTCCCAAGCGGAGGGCATACTGTCCGCCGAAGCCGAACAAAGAATCCTGTCAAACGGAGCTTCCTGCGGATAGCCCTTTCTTCCGTCTCCTAAGATAAATTCTAACCTGCCTTGCTTAATAAATCCATACTTCCCGGCATTTCTTTTTCCGAGTTCTTTTAATTCAGGGACAATCTCAATAGCAATCACCTTGCCATTAATTTGAGATTTGGAATTTTGGATTTGTTTGGGATTTGGGAATTGGGAATTGAGAATTCCCTTCTGGCTTACTATGTAAGCCAGAAGGGCGCTTGTCCAGCCGGAACCAGAGCCGACATCAAGAATTTTGTTCCCGGCTTTGGGCCCTAATTTCTCCAGCATAAAAGCCACTACTAATGGCTGGGAAATCGTCTGCCCATAGCCGATTGGAAACGCCTCATCCACCTCCGCCATCTCTTTATAGCCATCGCCTAAAAAATCCTCGCGTTTAACCGTTTGAAACGCTTTGATAATTTCCGGGGTCTTTAGCCAACCCTGTTTAATTAAATCATCTGTTAAAGACATGTCTTAAATCTCAATGTCAAAATCCCAATGTCAAATCAAATCCAAATGACTCAATGTCAAAAGAATACATTTTTTCAATTTGGATTTTGGATTTTGAGCTTGATTTGACATTTGAGCTTTGGGTTTTGGGTTTTGGGTTTTGGATTTTGGATTTTGAATAAAATTATATTCCCTGAACGGATTTCTACTCATAACTCCGCAAGGCCTCCGTGGGTCTTAACTTCGCGGCTTTGCGGGCAGGCAAATATCCTGAAAGGCAGCCAATCAAAAATGAGAAAAATAATCCGAATATTATTAACGATGCCGGCATATACGCTTCCAACAAAAATGCTCCGCTTGCCCGGCTGTAACCCTCTATTAGTTTGGCAACGATAAGCCCAAAAATTACACCGCCGGCGCCGCCTATCAAACCGAGAATGCCCGATTCTATCAGAAAAATCGAAATAACCGCGCTGTTCTTCGCCCCAATTGCTTTCAATACTCCTATTTCTTTTGTTCTCTCCCGCACAGAGGTGAACATCGTATTCATAATTCCAAGTCCTCCGACCAAAATTGAAATAGCGGCAAAGAGCATCACTGCCGCCTGAATCACTCCGAGAACCCCGCCGGCAATACTCCCCATTTTTTCCGAGGTGAGCACTGAAAAATCTGACACATCTTCTCCCCTTCTCCTTTTTCTTACCTCGTCCAACTCACTTTTTATCCTGGCCGCTAGTTCATCCGGGGAAACTCCCTCTTCTGCCTTAACCATAATCGCCAAAGCGCCTCCCTCCCTGTCTCCGGTGATCTGTTGGAAGACCTCCCGGTCAAGATAAACCGATGTATCGTCCCCTTTATTCCCGATAGAATTCAAAATTCCTACCACCTTAAAAGATTTGCCGTTAACAGTAACTGTATCGCCTACTTTTATTCTTTTGCTAAAGAAGTCCTTTTCCGCCACCAAACTGCCGAGCAAAAGTTCTCTTTTGCCGGGTGAGGGCCAGGTGCCTTCAGATAAATTCCAACCCTGAAAATTGCTCAAAAAATCCTTTCCCTCGTCCCAAGGAAAACCAGTAAGAAAAATTGTTTTCTGCTCATTGTTATAGCGCATCAGTTGAGATTTTTGAGACATGGGCAAAGCCACCTCCACTCCCTTCGTCTTTTTGACTGTTTGGATGTCTTCTTCGCTTAACATCTGACCGCCCATAAATGTTGTTAAGGGGTTATCTATAGCCCCAGGCATAACAAAAATTATATCCCCGCCCAGAGCATTTAATTGCTTAAGGATAGTATTTTTAATTCCTCCACTGAGAGAGATAAGGGTTATTACTAAAAAAATTCCGACCACAATACCAAGAATAGTCAACCAACTCCTTAATCTTCTGGTCTTGAGATTTTTTATAGCAAGCTTAAAATATTCTTTTATTGCTTCCATATGGTTTGTTCGCTTTGTTTATGATTTTGGACTATTTGACCGTCAATAATATGAAATATTTTTTGGCTATAATTGGCTATAATCGAATCATGGGTGACGACTACAATAGTCCCTTTTTGTTCTTTGTGAAATTGGACTAAAATATCCATAATTTTTTGCCCAGAGTGCGAATCAAGGTTGCCTGTCGGCTCATCAGCGATAACCAATTGAGGTTTATTAGCAAAGGCCCGGGCAATAGCCACCCTTTGACGCTGACCGCCTGAAAGTTCTGAAGGCAGATGGTCAACCCTATCGCCCAACCCGACTAAATCTAAAAGATAGCGCGCTCGCGCTTTTCTTTGCTCTTCCTCCTGCCCTTGGAAAACCATGGGGAGCATAACATTTTCCAAAGCTGTCAGGTGTTGCAATAAATTAAATTGTTGAAAAATAAAGCCAATTTTTTGTCCCCTGGCTTGGGCAAGCTGGCTCTCAGAAAGTATAGATGTATCTTGTCCATCAAGAAAAATTTTTCCCTTGCTCGGGAAATCCAAACAACCGATCATATTTAAGAGAGTGCTTTTCCCTGAACCGCTTGGGCCCATAATTGAGACAAATGTGCCTGGAAAAATCTCCAAACTAATTCCCCTAACCGCAGGAACCTCTACTTTGCCCATCTGATATGTTTTCCAGACATCTTGAAGGCGTATGATTGATTTTTCCATATTTTTATTGGATAAGAACTTCTTCTCCCTCACTCAGTCCTCCGACAATTTCCACTAAATCATTGTCTCCCTCCAGCCCGATTTGGATTTCTTTTTCTTTTAGCTTGCCATTATCCATAATTTCTACCATAGTTTTATCTCCATTTTTTTGGATAGCATCCCTTGAAACAGCAAGTACATTCTCTTTTGTTTCGGTGATGATAGTAATATCAGCAGTCATTCCTTGTTTCAACCCCTCGGGCGCTGAACTAAAGCTAACGCTGACTTCATAATAAACAACCCCATCAATTAATTTTTCAGTCGGCTCTATGAAAATTACCCGGCCTTCAAATGTTTCTCCGGGAAATGCCACCAGTTCTATTTTCACCAAATCATTTTCCTCTATTTTGACAATGTCTTCTTCATAAATATCAACCTCAATTTCAAATTCCTCTGAAGGCAAAACAGAAATTACCGGGATAGCGGCCGGAATGGTTTCGCCTGCCAATTTATCAACCGAGGAAACAACGCCATCAACCGGGCTTCTTATGGTAGCTTCATAAATCTGATTTTCCAAAATATCCGCGCTGGCTTGCGCGCTTTCCACTTTTGCTCGATAGAGGTTGATATCTTCTGCTCGCGGATTGGCAACAGTAAGCGCCAAATTATCTTCGGCCGCTTTCAGCGCGTCCTTGGCTGCAGCCACGCTGGCGGCGGCAATATCTATATTGGTTTTATTGGCAATCTTCACAGAAGCGATACTTTGCTGGTCTCCTATGATGTTGGTATAAGCAGTGTTTATGTATCCCCTTTGGGTATCTAAAGATGTCTTGTCTGTGGAAGAAACGGTCTTGCGATAACTCTCGCTCTCTATGATGATTCTCACCTCCGCCAAATCATCGCGGATGTCGGTTAAATTTTTCTCAAAGTTCACAAGAGCAGAATCAATATTGCTTTCCGTAAAATTGAGTTTTGCCTCATCCAAATATGTCCGCATCTCTTTTTGGGCATCCTCTATTGATTTTTTGCGCGCCTTAACCTCAAGAGAATATTGGTAAGTGTCACTGAAATATTCGCTTTGTATTGAGGTCACTGTTGTAAGCGAATTATACGCCTTAAGATAAGAATCATTTAAAGTGTCGAAAGCATCCTCATAAGCTTCTTTTAAGTTGTTGTCTGCGGACACAATGGCGTTATCAAGGTCTTGTTCTTCGTTTCTTAATGTGGTCTTGGCATTATCCACGGTTGTTTCAGCTACTTGAATCTCCTCTGCGCTTGCGCCAGCCATCAATTTCCCGAGCTCTGCTTGAGCCAACGCCAAATTTGCCTTTGCCTGCTGGAGTTGAATATATAATTGAGCGCTGTCAAGTTTTGCCAACACCGCTCCCCGGGAAACCGTATCGCCCGCCTTAACGTATATCTTGTCAATCTGTCCGACGCTCTTAAAACTCAAAGGAATAATATCTCCCTTTTTGACTGTCCCGCTCTCCGAAACCTCCTGAAACACATCTCCTTTGGTAATAGTATAAAAATTATAATTCTCTCCGTTTCTTGAAATAGAAATAATGATTACTGCCACAATCAATACAGCGATTGCGCTCAAAGTGACAATAGTCCTTTTCTTAAGTCGCATTTTCATTTTTGGCTTTTCTTTTAATTTTTGGATTTTGGAAGCAGGCCCGCCGTGAATTGAACACGGAACCCCCGCTTTTGGAGAGCGGTGCTCTGCCAATTGAGCTACAGGCCTATATTTAATTTACAAATCACGGCGGGCGAGAACGGCAAAATGATAAAAATATTTCTCTATCCCATCCGGGGAGCCCTTGTATACGGGACTCTCTGAAACCGCATCCAGAAAAACTTCATAAAATAATCTATATTTTAAATTTTAAAACATTTTCGTTTTTTAATGTTTTCCAATATTCCGGATGACGAATGCGATTATTAATCATTTTAACATCTTTGACAATTTTCGGATGATTACTGCCGCCATTACTTTTATTACTTCGATAAACGACTTCTATTACATCTCTTTCGTCAAACAAAGACGGCTTGTTCTTACCAATCTTATCTTCAATAATCGGTAAAAAATCTTTATTAATTTCATATCCGATCGAATTCCTTTTCAATTTTCGAGCCACTCGTGAAGTAGTCCCGCTTCCCAAGAAGGGATCAAGAACCGTTTCGCCGACAAAACTGAACATTCTTATAAGCCGCCGCGGCAATTCGTCCGGGAACATAGCAATATGTTTATCCTGTTTGCAACCAACGAAATTCCAATGTCCTGTAAAATATTTCCTCCATTCTTCATTTGATAATTTAGATTTTTCCTTGATCTCTTTAATTACTTGATTCGGCGACTGACCTAATTTTTTAAATAATAATATAAATTCATAATCAATTTCAATGAGCCCATTTCGGGGATAAGGGAAAGAACCCATCACCGAAGCCCCTCCTGTTGTATTCATTGTGGTCTTTTTCTGCCAGATAATAGCACCCATATAATCGAATCCAATTGATTCGCAAAATCTGATAATTTCTTCACGAATAGGTATAATTTTGTATCTTCCATAAGTCGCTGCTCTGGCGAATTGGTCGCCTATATTAACACATAGCCTGCATCCCGGATACAGGACCCTATGACATTCTGACCACACTTTATTTAAGTTATCAATATACTCCTCATAACTATCATTAAAACCGATTTGATTCGAATCTCCGTAATCTTTTATCTGCCAATAAGGAGGCGAGGTGATAACAAGATGGACTGACCCATTCTCAATTTCAGTCATAGCTCTTGAATCGCCTATGATAATTTTATGGATGGTCGCCATATTTTAACTTAATCTCTTAATTTCCTGTTTAATTTCGTCAATAACTTCTTTATTATAGATAACTTTTTTATCGCCCTCTTTCACAGAATAGATATAAAATACTTTGCCTCCATATTTAGCAGTAAATTCTTTATGGGTTTGTTTCTGTACTTCGTGTTCTTTAATAATCTGGGTAATAAAAGCATATCCTGTGGGCTTGATTTGTAAGCCGATGTACTTTTCTTTTATTTTAATATAAAAATCCACATTAAATAACCTATCCCATTCATCTGGCGCTGGTTCTATTTTGACTCCTAAAATATCTTGTAATTGTCCATAAATCGTCTGCTTCTCGCTAACATATCCATCAAATGTTCTATTTATCACTAAATTGATTACATAATCAACACAATCCTGTTCCGTGATATCTTCTATTTCTGCTTGTAAAACTTCGGAAATTTTTATATATAACTTTTTACCGATTTCTACTAAATGCTCTTTCGGATAAACGTTCCTAAAATAATGATCTCTCCAATCTTCAAGAGTTCTGGGGCTGAATCTTCTTATTTCATCAGAGACAGCGCCGACCTGTTTTTTCTTTTGAAGTCCCCAACGATTTATAGCGCTATTTAAAATCCATTCTTTGGGCATGATTCAGAATTAAAAAATTATTTTTGGCACTTTTAATTTTTATGCTGAACACAAATTTTTACTTCTTTACTTCTTTGTGTAAGGTATGTTTTCGGCAATTGGTGCAGAATTTTTTCAATTCTAATTTTTTCCCCTCGGTGGTGGCATCGTGGGATTTTCTCGTATAATAATTGATTTCTTTGCACACATCGCATCTAAGCCGTATAATTGGTTTCTTTTTCTTTGCCATGTTCCTTCGCTTCGCTCAGTCAAATGCAAAATGCAAAACGCAAAATGCAAAAACAGAGCGAAAATAATGATTAATTGTTGGGCTGATGGTCGGATTTGAACCGACGACCTCCCCGCCCCCTATCAACAAGCCGAAGATGGGAATTGAACCCATGGCCTCTTTCTTACCAAGAAAGCGTTCTACCACTGAACTACTTCGGCAAAAGGGGCGGGGTGCTCTGCCAACTGAGCTACATCAGCGCGTTTCTTTTGTATTTTGTGAGAGTAATTTGTAATTAGGAATAAATTTTTGCAGAGGCAAAAATTTATGGGTAGGGAGGGATTCGAACCCCCGAAGGCGAACGCCAACTCTTTTACAGAGAGTCCTCGTTGACCACTTGAGTACCTACCCAGCAATGCTGTTTTCTTCCAAATATTCTCTGATCCAATCTGATATCTGCAGTATAAGTTTTTTGTCATTATATCTAATATGGATTAAACCATGTGGCATCTTACCAGTCTTTTCTTGGATAAAATCCTTGCGCACATAAGGTTTAGTGAACTGACTTAATGGAATGTGGGTTATATTATGCCAATATTGTTTCAGCGAGTCAATATTCTGGTTGGCATAACAATATAGGAATACGCGCAAACGTTTCTTATCTACTCTGCATATTGTACGTAGAAATCTAAGAAAAAGCATTATCATGCGAGGGTCGCTGTTTGCCAAATCCACGGTCCAACTTCTCTTAGCAGCGTTCGGTTTAGCCCCCTCCGCCCAATATAGCATAATGCCAGCAATCCTTAATTTCTCTTCTGCGTCAGCAGATCTTGTTTTATACTAAAACTAAGCGGCTTCCTTTCAAATCTTATTCTATTCATCTCTGCTGCACTTCTGCGCGCTAAACCATTCTTTCCCATGAATTTGAATACGCTTTTGGGATGTTTTTGCAGAATTTGAGCCACCTCAAAAACACTCAATTTTTCTTCGTAATATAATTTCTTAACCTTATTCACTGACAGTGTTGGCATAAATAAAAAAATATCTCTCTGTGTTATTATACTATAGCAGAAAATGCCTATTTTTCAATGCTTTGCTTGTTCTTCCACTCTTCTATTTTTTTATGATTGCCCGAAAGAAGAATTTTGGGAACTCTCCAAAATTTCGCTCTGCGAAATTTTGGAGGGCAAGCCCGCCAATTTTTAATATATTTTCCCGCCTCAAGCGCTTCGGGCCGGGTATATTGAGGATACTCTCCTTGAATTTTGAATTTTGAATTTTGAAATTAAAACTCTCCTCTTTTAACGATTCTTCTTTTATAACCCCGGGAATTAAACGCGAAACCGCATCCACCACCACCATTGCCGGAATTTCTCCGCCCGTAAGGACATATTCGCCTATTGAGATTTCTTCATCGGCAATATATTTTGCCACTCTTTCATCAACCCCCTCATAACGGCCGGAAATCAATATTACCTGCTTGTATTTTTTGGCAAACTCCTGCGCCTTTTTCTGATTAAACGGCTTGCCTTTTGCGGACAGTAAAATAATTCTTCTATCTTTGCCGCCGATCTTTTTGTCAATAACCTTCTTAATCGCCTTAAAGATGATGTCCACTTTCAAAATCATTCCCGCTCCCCCGCCATAAGGTCTGTCATCAACTGTCCGATGCCGGTCAGCGGCATAATCCCTCAAATTATGGATGTTAATCTTTATTAACTTCTTTCTCTGGGCGCGCTTAATTATACTCTCATCAAAATATGAAGCAAAAATTTCCGGAAATATGGTTATAATGTCGAATCTCACCATATTTTACCAAAAAACCGCACACCACCTCGCCCGCGGCGCTTCGCAAGCGAGCTTACTCGGATAGCGATGCGGACGCGGGAATTGGATAGCGCGGCTCTTTGTTCTTGGTTCTTGATAATTAGACGATTTACAGTTTTAAATCGTCAAGTTTCGGCTCACTTTCTTTTTCCCTATTCATCATCCGGCCTGAACCGCCTTCTGGTTCCTCTATTTTAAGATTGACGCGGGCATGATTCTTTAAACCAATAATGCGAAGCAAGGTTCGAATAGCTCTAACAGTAGAGCCCTGTCGGCCGATAATCTGGCCCATATCGTCCTTGTTAAGATTAAGGTTCAACAAGACGCCCATTTCATCAACCTTGCGGTCAATCTTGACATCGTCTGGATTATCTACTAAGGCCTTGACGATAAATTCAAGAAAATCCTTGTCAGGTGTCTTTTCTGCCATATTCTTTAAATCTTTTAAATCTTGTTATTACGCTTACTCCGACCTTTCTATCCCTCTGTAAAAACAGAGTTATGAACTTCTATCATTTTAATTCTTTGAGGCGTATTGTCAAGGCGGTTTACCCGATTTTAACCTCTTCGCCCTTTTCTTCTTCTTGTTTCGGCTCTTCTTGTTTTGGCTCCTCTTGTTTTGACTCCTCTTGTTTTGGGGCTTTTGCAGCAGGCGTTTTTGGCGCCTCTGTCTCCTCTTCTTTCTTTTTCTTAATACTATGCGCGGCAACCTTAACTCCCTCAATAATTTTATTTCTCACCAATAAATTGTGCATCGTGTCTGACGGCTGGGCGCCTTTAGAAATCCAATAATTGATTCTGTCCGCCTTAAGCTGTTTTTCTTTTGTTAAAGGATTATAAAAACCGAGTTGCTCTATAAACCTCCCGCTTTTAGGCGGACGGGTTTTTTCAATGACCACTATCTTATATGACGGCTGGTGCAACTTGCCCTGCCTTAAAAATCTTATAGATAACATATATTTATTTAAATCCAAATGACAAAATCCAAATGACAAATCAAGCCCAAAGCTCAAAATCCAAAAATATTATTATTTTGACATTTGGATTTGGGATTTGATTTGACATTTGACATTTGGATTTCAGATTTTTACTTAGCGCCATTTCTTTTTCTTCAGCCCTTCTCTGGCCGCCGCTTCTTCCGCCTCTTGTTTTGACATCCCTTCTCCTTGGGCTATTAATTTTTCCCCCAGGAAAATTCCGGCAATAAAACTCTTGGCATGATCCGGCCCCCACTCTTTTAAAACCTCATAGCGGGGCGTAATCTTTTCTTTTTCTTGGGCTATCTCCTGAAATCGACTCTTATTATCAACGAATTCGTGGTTAGCCAAGATTGAAGGCAATTTAACTGTCAAATGTTCTTCTATAAAGTTCTTACATATTTTATAGCCCTGGTCAAGGTATAGGGCGCCCACAAACGCCTCAAGGGTGTTGGCTAATATTTCCTGCCTTGCCTTCCCTCTTTCTTTACGCTCTCCTTTGGATAACAATAGGAATTCATTAAAATCAAGTTCTCGGGCTGTTTTTGACAATGATTTGCTGTTGACCAGCGCCGCCCGCCAGCTCGTCAGGAGCCCTTCTCCTTCGTCCGGATAATCCAAGAAAAGCTGCTCGCTCACTATCAATTCCAGAACCGCATCTCCTAAAAATTCAAGCCGCTCATTGTGACCGGTGCCGAACTCCGGATTTTCATTCAAATACGAACGGTGACAGAACGCTTGCGCCAGGAGATTCTTATCCTTGAAAGAAATATTTAATTTTTTTTCTAACTCTGAAAATTTTTCCATCGGCCCCCTGCTTAATTGCTTAATTGTTAAATTGTTTAATTGTTTAATTGTTTAATTGTTTAATTGTTTAAGCGAAGCGTTTGCTTAATTGTTTAATCGTTAAATTGTTTAATTGCTTAATTGCTTAATTGCTTAATTGCTTAATTGCTTATTTGTTTAAAGACCGTGCCCAATACTCCGTTGATGAATTTCCCCGAAGATTCTCCGCCGAACATCTTCGCCAATTCAATCGCTTCATTGATAGCCACCTTGGGCGGGACCTCTTCTTTATTGGAGTAAATTAATTCATACAAGCCGATTCTTAAAACATTCCGGTCCACTATATTGATTTGCTCAATCGGCCATTCGGGTGCGGCTTTTTCAATAATCTTATCAATCTTGTCCATATTTTCCGCCACGCCAAGCGCTAATTTTCGGGCAAAATCAGTATCCTCCAAGCCCGGCCCGAACTCCCGGATATTTCTCTCCAAGACCTCTTCAAGGTCTACCTTATCTCCCATAAAATCCTTCTCGTATAAGGACTGCATCGCTATGCTTCTGGAAAGATGACGACTGCCCATGTTATTAGAAATCCCAATGTCAAAATCCAAATGACAAATCAAGCCCAAAGCTCAAAATCCAAAAAATCATTATTTTGACATTTGGATTTTGGATTTGATTTGACATTTGAGCTTTAGATTTTGGATTTTACTTATTACTCAACCCTTCCATGGTCAGCGGTTTCTCTTTGCCTTTCTCCTGGGCTTTAATTTCCTTTTCCTTCTTTTTCCGCTCTTTTTTATCCAGTTTTTTTAAGACATCCACAACCATTCGCCCTTTGTAATAACCGCAATTCTGGCACATTGTATGAGACGCGACCGGTTTCCCGCATTTCGGACAAACACTTAAAGACGGCTGCTTTAAAAATATGTGCTGCCTTCTCTGATTTCTTCGTGATTTAGTTTTTCTTTGTTTCGGTACTCCCACGTTCCCTCGCCTCCGCTCCCCCTCGGCCCGCTCGGGGTTCGCTCCGGCTCAGTTAAATTAAAAATTAAAAACTAAAAATGTAAAATAAAAAACTTATTCAGACGACTATTATGTTTTTAGCAAACATTATGGAAAAAAGCAAGATGTCAGACGAATAATGACCAATGTCCAAATCCCAACGTCAAAAGAATACATTTCTTCAATTTGGATTTTGGATTTTGAGCTTGATTTGACATTTGATATTTGGATTTTTACTGCGGAGGCACTTCTATCCATCCAGGCATAGGAAGCTTAATGCCGACATTTTTGGTTTTCTCGCAAATGCCCACAGAATCGCTTACCCGTAAAGTGACGGGATTGTCGCCAGCGCTGAAAAACTGAATATGCGGTTCGAACTGATAAGCATTAGTACCGTCTACAAATACAGCGGTTCCGGGAATAATCCACGCCCAAGAACTACAAGCTGTCTCATTGTTGCTTGTATCATAGCATTTTGACAAATTATCCATAATAACCGTCTCTTCAACCGCCGGTTCAGCCGGCTCCCAGTTAAAATCAGGCCAAGGATAGGCGTGCAATGGAGTGGCGGCGCTTACACTACCCGACCAGTCATTAGACCAAACATCATTGGAATCTTTAACTTTCACGCGGAAATAATAAGTGTCGTTATAACCGATTTCTAACTCCCCAAGTGTCGGCGATGGAACAACATCAACGCCCGATGTCCCCCGCAAACCCGGAGCCACTATTTGAGTCCTAATGATTTCCTGCGCTCCGCCAAAGCCCGGATTAGTGGATATGGCAATCTTATATTCTTCCTGCGGATTATCTCCGGTATACAGCCAGCTAAAATCAATGTGTCCTCTCTTCTGGATAGAGGAACAATAACTGGTTGAGTCCTTTCTGAAATCGCTCACAATCGGGGCGCTTGAAAAACTAAAACTTGTCTGGACTTTGTAATCGTTTGTCGTCCCGCAGGACGTGCCCAAATTGTCGCAATTAAAACTGAGCCAGCCCATAACATCCCCTCCCCAAGCCCAGCCATGAAACTCGCCGTCATCAGTGTCAATATAGACCCCATAATTTACGCCTGAATCACCCGGGTCTTTCCGCAATTTTATCCAGCCGTCCCAGCCACCGCCATAGCCAACCGCTCTTGCCCAGCCATAAACACAACCAGCGCTCGTGCAGCCATAACTGGAGGCAGTGCCATCTAAATCAACTCTCGCAGTCCTATTTGGCGCGCCGGGCCGGCCAGCCAAAGACGGGTCAAAGTCAATCCAACCAACCTCGTTTGTGCCGGTATTCGGGTCGTTCATATCATAATAGGCATAGCCGACTAAATTGCCGTCCGACTCTATGTCCACTCCGTAATCTGTTCCTGTGCCCTGATTTTCACAGCTAAAACTAAGCCAGCCAAGGCCAATCTTTTGCGGAGCAACAGATTGGGGCGCCCCCGCCCATGCCCAACCGGATACATTATGGTTGCCGCATGCGGCGAAGCAGGAACCGCAATCAGCCCCGCCGCAATCAATTCCAGTTTCATCGCAATCCTGAATTCCGTTAGCGCAATGATTAACCCAAGTTTCCGACGCGCATTTATAAGCGCCTTGGCAAGTTCCGTCCGAATAACAGCTTCCGTTGTGAGAACATTGTCCCGAAGCGCAGCAAAAACTTCCTGCCCCGTCATAATCAAGGGCGCAATTTGATGAACAGCATTCTGGGTCTGCGCCGCAAGTCGCGCCATTGAGACTGCAAGACGCTTCTCCTGTGAGCTTAACATCATCCGCCAAAACGTTTTCGCTCGTGAGACTGCTTTTGGAAGAAAACCTTAATTTAAAATTAGAAACGCAGGCAGGGTCCGGCAGATTAAATGTCTGGACATACCACCGGTCGTCAGTTGGATTTATATGAGAGGCAATCGCTGTCCATGTTCCGTTTTTACCGTCCGTAGAATTAGTAGAGTAAGCGGTCCTTAATCCCTCTCCGCTGTCCACATCATCTGACTGCCAATAATACTGTATAACCACGCTTTGATAACCGCTTAAATCTATGGAAACATAAGTTATGGCATAATCTTCCGGCGACCTGAACCCGTAATCGCAATCATTAAAGGTTAAGTGGTTTCCTCCAGAGGGAGGAACCGTCCCTCTCCCGACATCCTGATTAGAGATTCTTATGGAATCGCTGTCGTTATAATCCTGATAAACCGCCCAACCAGATTCGCTTTGCGCTGTATCGCCCGAGCCGTTCCAAGCGCTGTCGCTGTTAGGGAATGTTTCATAGAAAATGGTCAATGACTGGGCTTCCGCCTGCTCATTATTGCCGGACAATAACCAAAAACCGCACAATAAAATCAGGACAAACCCCCAGAAACCAATCAAAATTTGTTTGAGCGAAAATTTCATATTCTATTAATTCAATTATCTTTCAATTTTTCTAATCTTTCTATTAACCCATTGAATAAATTTAGATAAACAGACATTCTTGAATAAATCTCGTCAGCAAATTCTTCTTTATAAATATGGGCTGTCTTATTTCTCGTATCAGTCATCTCAATCCAACATTCATCATAATCCAAAACGCTCTGAGTGTAAGCTTCCCGGAAACATCCTTTGGGAGAAGCGCAGATTATTCCTCTATTTTCTTCCAAAAAGGTTTTTATGAGTTTCCAAGAAAGGTCAAAAGTAAATTCAAAGCGTTGAATAGCCGAATCTCTAATATATTCGTTTTTTTCTTGTTCTAAAACATCTTTTAACCGGGCAACGGCTTTTTGAAATTGTTGAAACAGCGCCTCTAATTTTGACATAAACTTTAATCGTTAATTATTTCAATATTCTGACTTGCTACCTCGTAAAAATCAGGTGAAACCTTTTTAAAATCAACTATTTCTATCTTGTGTAATGTTGGGAGATTTTCAATTTCTTCTTCTATCAAAGACAATATTTTAGAAGGTAAGGGTTCTGGGCCCTCAACGCCAATATCAATATCGGAACGCTCCGTTCCCTTATTGGCTATCCGCGAGCCGAAAAAGAATACCCTATATTTATTGAGGTCCAAATGTTTGCCTGCAATATTTAAAATTTCTCTTTTTAATTTTTCTTCGGGATAAAATTCAAGCTTCATTTTTTTTATTTTACCACAAATACAAATATCCAGCAAAAAGTTTTTCACACCCTCTCCCTCTCTGTTATCCAAATTTCTATCATCTCAGTTTCTATTATTGTCTTTTTCGGCAAAACAAAAAAGAACTCAAACTTGACAATTAATACTAAATCGTTCTATTATTGTTTGAAATAGAACCTTTACAAGGAGGTGAAACCGATGCCGACCAACAGTGTAGAAACCCGCGCCTTTCCTTGCCTTGTTAAAAGCCAAGACCATCACTGCCACCCTCTGACCCAGGATTGGATGAATTGGATGCGCACCAGAGCCAGTGGGGAAAAGCTCTCTTCCGAGGAACTTCTGAAGTATCTCGAAGGAAAGATTGTCCCTTACACCACTGACCCTAAAACCCCGAAAGTGCTTTACTGGCTTACCAAGGCCATCCTGGCTGGTCCTGTCCAAGATTACTACCCAGTCCCAGCCCGCGCAGACGCCACAATTAAGGCCTATTTCTACCAGCATCCTGACTCCAGCCATCCCCGGCACCAAAGAATCGCTCCCCAGGCAAACAATCTCACGGCCAATGGCCTGTATCTCACTCCGGAAAACAAAGCCGTTCCCCTAAGAATCGTCATCCAAGTCGCTGGAGAAACTAAGGAAGGCGACCTGACTATTGAAAAAGGGGAACTAATCCTCCAAAACCTCACTCTGGGAGGCCTAGTGAATGTTATGCCCAGAAATGTCTAAACCAAGGAGGGGGCGATGAATAACCAAATAGAGGAAAAAGCGGGCCGGAAACCGGAAATAGGTTATCACCATACTCAACGCAAAAGGGGCTTGCCAAGAACCCAGTGTTTTTCAGCAAGCCCCGCTTTTTTATTTAAATATAGATATAGAAAATATCAAAATATCTTTTTATTCCACAAACTTTTTGATATGCTTCAAAAAAACTCTAAAATCATCTAAATTATTTTGAATAATTTTATGCATCTCTTTTGCGCTTACTTCAAAATAAAAATGAGTTAGCCGGTTTCTGTATCCTGCCATCTCATACAGATTTTCTTCGGCAAAATCGTTAGGAATTACCTTCTGTCTTCCCATCTCTAAGGCCATTTTTTTGTATTCATCAATTTGAGCGCCGGGAATTCTTGACAAAATGTGGGCGCAAATATCAAAAGTTGCTTCAAGAGCAGACCTAAGATTATAAGCAGCAATAGCAAAATTATCCGGGAAAGCAAATTTGGCTTTGGATAACTCTCGAATTTCTTCAAGCCGCCCAACATGAATCTCAATTATCTTCATCCTTTCAAAAATTATCTTTTTATCTATTTTTAACTTTTTCATATTCTTTCCAATAAACATTTATAAGATAAATCATAAAAATATTTCAAGTCAGCATTTCTTTTCAAAACATATTCCTCATATTGAAGTCTATTTGCTTCATCTCCCTCATAAAGCACTACTCCCTCTTTGATTGCATTAAATTGTAAATTCAAGGGCGCAAACTGCAAAAAGACAATATCAAATTCGTGCTCCCTCATCTTAAAACGTTGTTTAAGATATCTCTTTGGTAAAACACCGGTGAAAATATCATATAACTTAAG
The DNA here is from genome assembly GCA_018817645.1 of Patescibacteria group bacterium. Lineage (GTDB taxonomy): Bacteria > Patescibacteriota > Minisyncoccia > Minisyncoccales > PEYH01 > PEYH01. The sequence goes on from JAHITK010000014.1 coordinate 73,094, forward strand.
ATAAACATCCATCGTCTTGTCCTTATATCTCTCTGGGTCCTTAAAAACTATGCCAATATCAATGTCGCTCAAGGGATAAGTCCGGCCTTGAGCATAAGAACCAAAGAGATAAACAACATCAATTCCCATCCGCTTAAACTGATTTATTTGTTTTTGAGAAAATTTAATCTTTAGCATATTTTTACAACCCTTATACTTTATATATTACAGGCTTATTCTATTATATCTTCTCTATAAACTCTGTCAAACAAAACAGGGCTTAAGCCCGGAAAGCCCTGTTTTTGTTTTCAGTGATTATCGACCAACAACAACTAACCAGTTTAAAAAATCTCACATTAAAAAATAGAGTTGGCCCCATTTTCAATCTCATTCATTAAATCAATCTCTTTGGCATAAATATCTCCTGTGCTGCTCAAAACATCAACATTACAAGTGATGTTAATGCTATCGCCGATTTTCAAATCTCCAAAATCGATATTTTCGTAACTGTATGGCAGTGGCGACACCAATCCTTCCGCGCTTTCTCCTCCTGCCACTCTCTTTTCCTTCTCGCTGATATAGAACTCGTACTCTTTAATAAACTCTTCCTCGCTCTTTTCGTGAGCTACGCGAAAAACTGTTGCCTGATCAATCAAAAACTTCATTTTTTCAGGAAAAACTACCCCTAAGATATTAATATGATTATCTTCTTTTGGTCGAATAATGATAAAATCTTGTCCTATGTCTGCCAAATCGCCAGCAATAGTCTTTATCTCTGACGGCAAGGGTAGGATTATGCCTGCCCCTCTCAATTCATTCAGGAATTCTCTTTGAATTTGTTCTTTGCTTACTTTATCGCTTAAAACAGGTGTTTTACCAACGAAGTAGCCCAAGAAAAAAAAGATAAAAATCCCCAAAAGACAAATAACTAAAGATATAATGCTATTTTTTTTCATAATTTTTTGATAAAAAGTTAAAGTTAATTATCTTCTAACACAGAGATTGCAAAATTCAGAATAATTTACGTAAGATTTCCAAGACCAACAACCAGCCCAACTGATACTAACTTGAGTTGCACATATTTTGCTAGAATCATAATAACACCAACAATAGTCTCCCCACGGAGAGCCATAATAATCTACGCCTGAATTACATTTATCATAATTAGTTAAAGTACACTTGTAGTCAGACCAACTACAGCCACTATTCTTAACAAAAATTTCGCCTATATCACCATCACTAAAGGGGCAAGTTGGCAAAGAATTAACAATAAGAGGATTGGAGGCCCAAACAAAATTAGAAGGAAAGTTTTCCGATTTTTGTTCCTGCCCTTTCAATCCCAAATAAAAATTCGCACCTTTTTTAAAGAAGATATCTCTTTCAGATTTGTCGACAAAAGGCATTAATAATAAAACAAACAGAATAATCATAAGCAAAGAAATAGAGAGTTTATATTTGACAGAAAATTTTTTCATAGATTATTGTTTTACTATACAAATAATTATTGTTTTACTATACAATACATACAGCCCGTATAGAATCTGTCTTCTACATGACAGGAATCAGTCGTACATACCCACGGTGACATTTTGCACATAACATTCCCGCTACCAATTGTCCAAAGCATTATTTCGTGGGTGCCTCCTTCGTCAACTGTGCAATTTGTCCCCACTTTACACCAATAATTCCTATAAGAATTCCCTTGGGGATTCTGGGCTAACAAATCATTGATGTGAGCAATACCTCCTTGCGCTATGATAGTCCCGTCATAAACTCCGAAACTCGCACAATCCTGAATAGCGTCGGCTGGATTTGGGATCGCTGGAGTATTAAATGTCGCCGTAACTGTCTTGCTGGAGCTCATTGTCACATTGCAGGTCCTGTTTCCTCCCACGGAATTGCACCCTGACCAAGAGGAGAAAGTATAGCTTCCAGAGCTTGCCGGAGCAGTTAGGGTCAGCGAGGTTCCGGAAACAA
>JAHITK010000015.1 GCA_018817645.1 Patescibacteria group bacterium
CCGAAGGCAGGTTCTTAATACTGAACGAAGTGAAGTATCAAGGTTCTGCCGAAGGCAGGTTCTTAATACTGAACGAAGTGAAGTATCAAGGTTCTGCCGAAGGCAGGTTCTTATTCCTTTAAGTTATCACGAAGCCGCAAAAAAAAGAAGCCCTGCCGACCGGATCCGAAGATCCAGCCGGCAGGGCTCGCGCGTTCTCCTTGGGTATCGCCAAGAGATTGGCTCGCGTGGCTCTAGCGGGTATCGCCTCTTTTGCGGCTCGCGCGACGACGCTGGGTATCGCCCCGTATATGGCTCGCGCTGTTATTCGGGTCTCGCTTTCTTTGCTGACTTGTCTCTGATTGGGGGAATGTAATGGTCTCGCGAATGAGCATGCTCCCCAGAGAACACATACGGCTCTCCTGCTGACAAGCCCTCAGCTCGGCGAATCGCTTCCCAAAAATGGGCAACAAAAAGCTTCACCATAACCCGTCGGGCCATTTGGTCCAAGTGTCCCATAGAGATCACGCCTTCTGGCTCATACTTCTTGCCAGCTTTAGTGGGCAACTGGTCCGCCGGAACGATCTTGATACCATCTCGCTCAAAGCGTCTTTTCAGCGCCTCCTTTTTCCTGCTGTAGTAGTCATAGTATTCTCCTCCAACGCGAATCAAAGAAACACCCAAACGAGTAACCAAAATGGAGCGATATTGCTTATTGAAAGAAGCTTGCTCTCCTTTCGTAAAACCGGGGGCTTTCCCTTGCCGGACATCTAACCCGACAAAGGCCCACATTTGACTCACAGTCCTGAAGTGTTGACCAAAGGTTTCCCCGGGCTTAAGGGCTTTTGCAAAAACCCCAATCACCTCTCCTGCCAAGAGAAGACCAACTCCCCTGACCGAACAAAGCCAGTCCAACCACAAGGAATTGTCTTCTACCTCCTCTCTAATCATCCCTTGTAGTCCCTCGGTTAGGGGATGGAATAAACGCCAAACCGCTTCAGATGTTTTATCCCACGCCCCAAACGCCTCTAAACGATTCTTAAGCTGTTTGGTGATTTTGGTTGTAGACCACTTCTTGTCAACCGCAAAATCAAATGAAGCAAGCAGGGTCTTTGCCTCCGGATCGCTGCTTGGTCCCAGGCGATTGCGGACATATGCGATGATTCTCAAGCGACAAGCAATTTCGCGTTTCTGCGCGTACAGAAACTCCGACACCAGCATTGCCAACATCCCGATTCCCATTATAAAAGAACACCTCCTCCCTTAGATAACCGAACCTTAACATAACAATCTTTAAATGTCAAAAAAAGAAGCCCTGCCGACCGGATCCGAAGATCCAGCCGGCAGGGCTCGCGCGTCCAGCTTGGGTATCGTCATATCGATGGCTCGCGCGAGTCTTTTGGGTATCGCCAGTTGCTTGACTTCGCGCTCTTTTCCTGGGTATCGCTTGTGGTATGGCTCGCGTGGCTCTAGTGGGTATCGCAAACATGTTGGCTCGCGTAGGCCTTGTGGATATCGCTCGGCGATTGGCTCGCGCCCGGGTTGTGGGCATCGCATTCGAACTGGCTCGCGCTTTCTCTTTGGGTATCGCCGAGCAATTGGCTCGCACGCCTAATTGTAAAACAACTGCCCTCTATCTTCTTTCTACCCCATTGCTAAAAATTGTCAAAGATCTGACTTGGAATTATACTGAAATCACTGATGTAATTCTGTTTTTATGTATATTATTGAAGTCATCCCATTGGTTAAAATCGCCTCTTCTGATTCTCAAGTCCTGACCTATTTTTTCAGCCAGGAACCGAAAATCGGCTCTTTGGTTTCAGCGCCTTTGGGAAAAACAGAGATTAAGGCGATTGTGAAAAGCGTTGAGCCGTTGGAGGGACTAAAGATGGAGGTCAAGAAAAATTATTTCAAGCTCAAGCCCATTTCCAAAATCATTTCCGCCGAGCCGATTGTCGGCAAGCCCCAAATGGAATTATGCCAATGGTTGTCTGATTATTACCTTTCTCCCATAGGCATTGTTCTGAAACTCTTTCTCCCCAAAGCAATTCTTCGCAGAAAAAAGCTCTTTGTTCAAAAAATTTCATTTCCCGAACCGGCCCCGGAAAAACCGGCCCAATTTCTCTCCCCTGTTCTCTTTAATTCGCCTGAAAGAATCCAAAACTATCTTCAAGAAGTTAAAAACGCCGTTAAAAATAACCGGCTTGTCCTGTTTCTGGTTCCGGAGATAAATAAAATTGCCCGATATCTTCCGTCGCTGGAAAAAATCTCAAAAAACATAAAGGTTTTCCACAGCGAGCTCAAAACCTCTGAAGAAATCAAATGCTGGCAGGAGGTTCAACAGAACAAGGTTGATATCGTAATCGGCGCCAGAAACTCTTTGTTCCTGCCTTTTTCTAATCTTGGGCTCGTTATTGTTGATGAAGAGGAAAACGAAAGTTACAAGTCGTGGGACCAGCATCCCAAATACCATACCCGGACCGTGGCGCTGAAATTAGCAAAAATCTTTGAGGCAAAAATAATTCTTGGAAGCCGGTTTCCTTCTCTTGATTCCTTCTATCGCGCCAAAATCGGAGAATACGAATTATGGCAACCAAAAACAGAACAGAAATCTGTCCAATCCGCCCAAAAAGTAAGTATTGCGGATATGAAAGAGGAAGTCAGAAAAGCCAATTACTCAATTTTCAGCGAAGAACTTCAAGAAAAACTGATTAGCGTAATTTCCAAGAATAAAAAAGCGATTATTTTTGTCGGCCGCAAAGGACTGGCAACCGCGATTTTATGCCGGGACTGCGGACATATAATCAAGTGCCAGGAGTGCGAGACCCCGATGGTATTTCACAAGGGCCCTGGCTTAAAGGGCGGTTCTTTAATCTGCCATTACTGCGGGAAAATCATAATCCCGCCTTCGGCTTGTCCGAAATGCAAAAGTTGGAGAATTAAATATCTGGGCACCGGCACCCAGAAAGTAATGGAAGAACTTGAAAAAATGGAAAGAATAAAAGCGAAGGCCGTTATTGTAGACAGCAAGATTGCGCCTGATAAAAAAGAGCAGGAGCAGACAGCGCGGGATTTTCAGCTGGGGGAATATAATGTTCTGATAGGGACTCAACTTCTCTTTTCTTTGGGCCTCAAGAAAGAAGCAGATTTGGCTGTTGTCATTTTGGCCGATCCGCTGTTCAATCTTCCGGAATACCGGTCTCCGGAACGGCTGATGCAGATATTTTTCAAGATTTCCGGGCTGGCAAAAGAAATGCTCGTCCAAACATACAATCCTGATTTTTACCTCTTTGGTTTTTTGAGAAAATTTGATTTTGAAGGATTTCTTGAGGCGGAACTGAAGCATCGCGAATCCTTTTTCTATCCCCCGTTTTCCGAAATTACAAAACTTGTCTTTTCCCATAAAGATAACGCTATCGCCAAAAAAGAAGCGCTTGACCTCAAGAAAAAAATCCAAAAATTCCTGCCGGATTTAAGAATCCTCGGACCGGCCCCGGCTTTGGTGCCAAAAATCAAAAACAAATACTTCTGGCACCTGGTGGTGAAGATAAAGGACGATGGATTAAGGGAGAAAAAAATTATTCAAAAATTGATAGGTCCCGGCTGGTTCGCGGATGTTGAACCGCAGAACTTACTTTGAGAAGCCAAAACCCCGCCGCGGAAGCGGCGGGGTTTTGGCTTCAATCCCTAAAGAAGCTTAAAATCATTGATAACCAGCTCGAATTTATAGCCCAAAAATTGAGCTGCCTTTCGGCACTGAACCATTCTGTAGGTGAAAATCTCAAAGTATTCCATTACTGGCACAAAGGAAGTGTCTATCTCCAAGGTCAAAGTAATTTTCTTGTTTTCCTTATCCGCCTCAAATTTATTATTGGTGGCCGCAAAGTTAACTCTATTATGAATATCTCTCGCGATCTGGGCCTTGTCTTTCTCAATCACTCTGCTCCGCCTCACATCTGATTTATCCGCGATCATTCCGACGGCCGCCACGGCATTCACAATCTGGGCCCGGTAATTGTCATGAGTGGCAATGGCCTGCATTACGATTGCCAAATCGTCAGCCGGCATTTTGTCCTGGAATATACTATGGAATATCAGAGCTCCCCAATATTCATGATTTTTCCTGTCTAAAAAATTGCCCATATCATGGGTATAAGAAGCAATAGACACTAATTCCTGCTCTTTTTCCGACAAGCCGATTTCTTTCGCCAAATATCTCGCCCTTTCCGACACCAGATTGGAATGTTCAATCCCGTGGTCGGTATAGTGGTAAATCCTCAAAAACTCGGTGCTCCTTTTTATATACTCATCAATCTGTGGGTCTGCTTTGACATCGTCAAGGGTAATATTTTTCTTCATAATTTTATTTACTATTAATCTTTCATTCTAACTTTTATATCCTTTTTTGGCAAACAAAAATTGACAACTAAACTTTTTGGAGTAAAAATAGAAACATTGTATCTTACGCTGGTCTTTAATAACCGAATAGAGACAGAATGAAAAGGTAAAAAAAGGAGATGGAAAAAATGAAACTCAAAAAAGCAATGCTTTGGGGAGTGACTGTCGCAATCATCTCATATCTCGTGATTCTAATCCTGCAGACATCATATAACATCTGGAAACCACTTCTTGAAATTCTGGAATTCCAAAACACTGTGCTCAAATGGTCTGTTGCCTGTGCCTTAACGCTGGTAGTGCTGGCTATCATTGGCTACGCAATTATTATACTCGCCCATCCGTTCAAGGGCATAATGTACAGAATTCTCGGACTCAAAGCGAGGCAAGCAAAAAGCGTGGTCTTGGTCAAGTGGGGAGGTATCTGGTTTCTGGGTTGGTTAGCCGGAAGGACCCAAGTCGACGAAGATACTCTCTACAGGGTTATCGTGCCATCTGCGCCGCTTCCTGTTTCCGGTCAACTAATGCTCGTCCCCCGCCACAGGATAATCTTCACTAATCTCACGGTGACAGAACACCTGGCTCAACTGACCTCCATGGGTTTTGGGGACTTTCCAGAAAGCCTTAATAAATGCCCCGACCCTCTCTTAAAGAACAATCGGCGCCGTGGCCGAAAATCACAGACAGCGCCACCTGGATGATTCCGGGTGGCGCCTCTTTTTTGTCCCGCAATATTTTTCTCCCGCAACATCCCGCAATATCCCCCAACCTCCTCTATCCCCGCCTTTTCTTGCGTCTTGCCAAGATAATAAGAAATATTACAAATAAAGAAAATGAAACTCCGGATAACACCCGGCCCGACATAAGCCCTTTATCTTTTAAAAATTTCGCCACTATGTCAAAAATTGAGGCCTGGGCTCGGCTCGAATCCAAGGGAAATTTATCCCGACTGTCCAAGACCCCATCCCCATCGGTGTCCGGCTCAAGGGGATTAATGCCAATCTGCACCTCCTGACTATCGGAAATTCCATCCTTATCCGTGTCAAACTCCAACGGATTCGTTTCATAAATCCATAACTCTTCTTCGTCTTTCAAGCCATCATTGTCGTCGTCCTCGTCCGCATTGTTGCCAACGCCGTCATTATCAGAATCCTTATCCTCCTGTGAGTTCAAAGGGAAAATATCTTCCTGGTCGCTTATTCCGTCGCCGTCCGTATCCGCCACCAAAGGGTTGGTTCCTATTGTTTTTTCAATTTCGTCGGCCAGGCCGTCCCCATCGTCATCAGAATCGCGGTTGTTGCCTATGCCGTCGCCATCAGTGTCTATATCCACAAAAATATCCTCTTTCACAGCGCTATCATTGGCGCTGTTATCATCTTTTGGAACAACACTCGCAATCTCTGCCCCTATCTTATGATTGCCTTGAAAAGCAAACCAATCAATAAAAACATCATCATAAGTGTTAACTCTGACCGAAATTGGCTGGGGTTGGGCGATTGATTTGCCATTGTCCGAAAACGACACAAAACCGTAAGCATCCTCGCTCCCCACATTAAAAACGCGCGCAAAAATGCGCACCGCCGCTCCTTCTAAGGGATTGTCAATAGAAAAAGAAATGTCAGAGGGATTTAAAGAGAGGTCTGTCCTTGCGCTGACTCGCTGAACGCAAACGCAAAAACAGAAGAAAAGCATTAGGCCAAAAAAAATTGAAAAAACATTTTTTTTCATAAACAGGAATTAGAGAAATATTCCCAGCAACCCGCCGATAAAACAAATTATACTGAATATCACCGCAAATTTCACAAAGCTTATTCTTGCCGAAATGTTTAATAAAATTTTCAAACTCGCCAGCCCGACCAAAAAGCTTATTACTAAAGCAATCCAGCCGTCTGTTAAAATCGCCGGATTCTTAAAAAAAATATAGCCGGCGGAAGCCAAAACCACCGGCGCTGACATCATATATGATAATTTCAAAATATCAGAAGGGGATTTCTTGCCCAAAGACAGGGCAAAAATGGTAGAAGCGGAGCGGGAAAATCCCGGGATAACTGCCAGTCCCTGAAAAACGCCGGCAAGCAAAGCCAGCTTATCCCCTTCCAGCCCAGCTCTTTTTCGGCGCTTGTTGAAGCAGGCGGTGAACAATAGGCCGAAACCGGTGATAAACAAAAGCCCGGTTCCCAAAACCACTTGGCTGACAAAATTGTACAGAACAAATCCGATTGCCAAAGAGACCAAAGTGGCGATTGCCAGAAACTTTAATAATTCCTTATTCCTAAATAATAAAACTTCTTTCCAGTCCTTCCAAAAATACGCCATAACCGCTAAAAAAGTTCCCAAATGCAAAAACAAGGCAATATCAACCGGATTGACGCTTTTCACCAGGAATTGACTCGCCAAAGCCACCACCCCTTCGCTGGAAATGGGAATCCACTCAAATATCCCCTGGATAACCCCTAATAAAATATAAATAATCATTCTCTATAACTAAGATTATTTCGCACTCTTCCATAATTCTACCAAAAAACCGCTCCAAAAGCGATTCTTTGATTCTTTTTCAATCCCTCTCTGTCTGGATTATTTTAAGCAAATATTAATTGGTGCCTGGCACTATTTTTCTATTTTTCTACCACAAAATGAGACATTACGGAAAATGGCGTCAAAAACCAGAATTGACACCATTTTTCACCATTTTTCATTTTTCCTACCAACTCCCTATCTTAAAAACTTTTAAATAAATACAAACTATTTAGCAGATACACGCTTCAGATAATTTTTTGCCCGCGCTATAAGCACAATTGTAGTCATTTCATTTATCTTCCCGGACATTGCCTGATCAAACGCTTTTAAGAAAGGTAATTTAATGATTTTAAGCATTTCTGCGCTCTCTGGAGAGCTTTCTCCAAAACTCAAATCTTGCGCTAGATATAAATGAGTGGGCGACTTAACAACTCCACTAATCGGATGAACAATGCCTAGAATTGTCCATTTTTTAGCCTTAATTCCGGTCTCCTCTTTTAATTCCCTTTTGGCCGCCCGAAGAGGCATTTCTCCTCTATCTATCCCGCCGCCCGGCGCCTCTATTGTAAAACATTCTGTCCCATACTTATATTCTTTAACTAAATAAACATTGCCCTTCTTATCAATGGGTAAAACATGAACTCCTGTTTTTATGTGGACAAGAGAATAATAGCCCAGATTCCCGTCCGGCCTAATAACTTTGTCTTTAGTAACCTTAACCCAAGGGTCCTTGTAACAAACCTCTGTTTTAATAGCCTTCCACGGCCCTTTCTTTTTCATTCATTCATTCTACCAAAAAACCGCTCAAAAAGCGATTCTTTGATGTGGTTCGGTCTCTCCGAACCGAGCACATCCCTGCCTGCACTGAGCTTGTCGAAGTGTTGCCCTAATCGGTCTAGAACCTTAACGTATCAAGCCCTGCAAGAGTTTTCGGGACGATTCCCCGGGCACAACCCAATGTCTCTCGGTCGGGTTGTTTATATCAATTATTTTTTAAGCCATTCTCCTTTTGGGATTCCTGATTGGAGTATAATGCCTTTTAATGTTCTGGGTTTAATAGTTTTAGATCCGTGAAAGGGTACGCAAACCTGACGAAACATGCCGCCATAATGACCGACATAATAAAAATGGCTACCCTTGGTGTGATTTAATATAAAACCGTGCACCCTTAAAAGGCGCACAACATCTTCTGATGTCCAATTCAGAAATCCTCTCGGCATAATATTTATACAGAAACCGAAACGCCTTTCCTAATATTAAGATTGCCAAAAGTGAAAACTTCTCCCGCAGGTATCTCTTTATTTTGTTCCAAATGCTCCCACATCTCTTCATATTCGCGGTCTGGCCTTTGATTCAAAATATATGGATGAGCTTTAATTTTCCGCGCAGATTCTACATATCCTGTTACGGCCTCAAATAGAAGAAGCATCGCCTCACGAGGCGTATCTCCTGATTCTACGATATTAAATTCCAAACCGACGCCATACCAAATGTCTTTTTCGTCTTTTTTATCGCGAAAAACAATATACCTCATTTTGCCTTTTTGAAGAGTATTTTTACATTTCATAAAATTTGATTATACCACAAATATAGTTGTGGTAAAAATATCATTAATATTATATGTTACCATAAAAGAATAAAAATGCAATTATACCGTAATAACTCAATGGCATAGAAACACTTAGATACGAATCGGAATTAGGGTTTTTAGGGATTTCCAAAATGAAGAAAATTTCTAAAGCATAATTTTATTTCTCAAGTAGCCCCTCTCGGTCGGGGGTATTTTAGGTTATTTTACCACAAAATAAACAAACGAAACATCAAAACAAATAAAAAATAAGCCGAAATGCCTATCTGGTCGAACAACCTAAACGAATTGAATTAATAATCTAATTTCAAATCTAATTTTCCTGCAATTTGCTGAATCCATTTTTCGTGCCTATCAATCTTATGGGCCAACATGACCATTTTCTGAAAATAATCATCAGCCCGTTTCGCATAAGCATCTACCGAGCCCTGAAGATCAGAAAAATTATTCCTGAGTTCTGTGATTTCACTCTTAACCTCAATAAATTTCTCATCCAAATATTTAATTAGTTCACTATAATCTTTACCCATATTTTTATTATATATCTACGAAAAAGAATGTCAACACACAGGCGGGAATCCTCCTTTAACTGATAATGGTGTCAAGTCTATTTTTTGCTACGGACTAAATGCGTCTAGGTCGCTCGAACCGCGCACATGCGTGTTGCGGCGATGAGATTCGGACGCGTCTCGGTCGCCCTAATGGGTCTCGTATTTTATTTGTAAATAATTATGATCTAAAACCTTCTATAGGTTGTTGTGGTCCTGTGTTCAATACTTAAAATTTTAATGCTATTATCTTTTTTATGAAAAATAATACGAATATTCCCCTTGCGAACGCGAAAAATATCATCTCTGGTTTTTAGTTTTTTCAAATCCAATTTTTGAAAATTGCCTTCATCTATCTGAAGCAATATCTGTTTTATGCTTTTTCTTTCTTTGGTAGATAATTTATTTAGAACTTTCTCGATTTTATCCATAAACCTAGATTACAAGCGTTGTAATAACTCTTTCAAATCAACTCCACCTTTTCTAATTTTAGTAAAATCTATTAATTCTTCCCAAACACCGATTTCAATCGGAGCAATTCTAAACAAAGGTTTAGATCTTTTAAAGACGACAAAAGAATCGCCTTTTTGAACTTTTTGGGCATATCTCTCCATATTTTCCCTTAGCTCTTTTAGATTAACAATGTTTTCCATAGTTTATACTTTTAAGATTAACTTTAGATTAACTTAAGTTTAGCCCATATAAAATCCTTGTCAAGCTCTCCAATCTCAAAATAAAAATTTTCTTATCCCCCTCGATCGCCCTAGCGCCATCCC